>JBPCUN010000100.1:0-17073 GCA_051011115.1 Weeksellaceae bacterium | reverse complement strand
GATAATATATATAAACCAATCACATTCGGAAACGCCATAGCTAGAATCATCATATCAGAAAAATCTAATACTGCACCAAGACTTATAGATGATCCTATTACAATAAAAAGTAAAAATAGTAATTTATATATAATTTCCGAACGTTTACTGCGTCCAAATAAGTAAGTCCAAGCTCTCATTCCATAGTAAGACCATGATATCATGGTAGAGAAAGCAAATAAGAATATAGCAAATGCCAACACTATAGGAAACCAAGAAATTACTGAACCAAACGCATCAGATGTAAGTTGCGCTCCTGCCAATCCTGTCACTTCATGCATTCCTGTGAAAACCAAAACAAGAGCTGTTAATGTACAAACTACCACCGTATCTATAAATGGTTCTAGTAAAGCCACAAAACCTTCACTTGGTGGGTGATTGGTTTTTGCTGCTGAGTGAGCAATTGCTGCTGAACCAACACCAGCCTCATTCGAGAAGGCCGCTCTTTGGAATCCTACAATTAATACGCCTATAACTCCCCCCTTTAACGCAGAAGGACTAAATGCCCCATCAAATATCGCTTGAAATGCAAGGTTAATGTTAGAGAAATTCATTCCTATTACAAATAAACATGCAATGACATAAAATGTTGCCATAAAAGGTACTATCTTCTCTGTGACTTTAGCGATACTATTAATTCCTCCTAAAATCACAGCTCCCACTAGAATAGCTGATATTACGCCAAACCCAAATCCATAACCTTTTAGCATTGGAACTTGATTCGCTAATTGCTCAAAAGCTTGATTGGACTGAAACATGTTACCACCTCCAAAAGAAGCTCCTACTGCTAAAATAGCAAAAGTTACGGCTAAAAATTTACCGAACTTTTTCATTCCTCTTTTCTCTAGACCATGGCTCAAGTAATTCATCGGACCACCGAATATTCTACCATCTTCTGTAATAGTTCTGTATTTAACGCCTAAGGTACATTCTACAAACTTGGTAGACATTCCTAATAATCCTGCTACAATCATCCAGAATGTAGCCCCTGCTCCACCCAAAGAGATAGCCACAGCTACTCCTGCTATATTACCTAAACCTACGGTACCTGAAACAGCTGTAGCTAATGCTTGAAAGTGTGTAACCCTACCTGGTGCATTTGGGTCATCATACTTACCACTGGCTAAACCTAAAGCATGTCTAAACCCTCTAATATTAATGAAACCCATTCTTATCGTAAAGAATAAAGACCCTACTACAAGCCATACGACAATGAATGGAATATTTTTGGTTTGTACACTACCATTTGGATTCTTCAACGGTTTTGGTTCATCATATGCTATCCCAGCTAAGAAGTTCGCTCCTTGCTCTATAACATGAGCGTCATTTTTAGAATTATAAATAACTCCTCCTTCTTGAACCAAATAGTGTAATTGTCCATTTACGGTAGATTCCACAGGAATTATAACGCCATCTCTATTTTCTACATCCGCAATAATATCTCCTATTTCTACGCGATCCCCTTCGTTAAAATACCATTGCTTTAATATGAATTTATCTTCAACGCCAGCGGTCCATTCGGGAATTGAAACTAACTTTTGATCTGCATACACCACAGGGTCGTAAATTCCCATGGCAGAAAATAAATCAAAAAATAAGATACTAGAAACTTTCTCAACCAGCGGAACAAAAAATCCATTAAATTTTTCTGTAATACTCTCCGAGGGTATATAAATATTTTTAGTTACCTGATTTCCTGCTGAATCCCTAATTATAATTTGGTGATTTACACCTTCTGTAAGTCTTGTTGATTTTGAAGATAGGGTATCTGTTGTAGCTGATGACCAATAGTAATAGTATGGCGCCGACCCTCCCGTTGCATTTAAAACAATCTCTGCATCATTGATATGATCACTAGGATTTATGAAATCTGCGCTTACATCTAGTATGCTCGACGGTGCTGACATCTGTGGAGATTCTTGCGAAAATGCAAAGATTGGAATTATCAATAATGCTAATAACTTATACATACTGTTGAATTAAGAATAATATCTAAACAACAATGATAACAAAATATTAACAAAAATCAAACTAATCCTTCAAATAATAAAATTTATTTAGTTTATTAATCTGATCTGGCCTGCCTAAAATAATTAAATGCATTCCATTTTCTAAAATAGTGTCATAATCAGGGTTCACTTGATACTCGCTTGCAGCATTTTTCAATCCAATGATAGTACAACCTGTATTCAGACGCATTTCTAACTGTTGAATTGTTTTACCTAGATATTCTTTAGGGAGATTTTCTACATTTACTTCAAGCATATTAATATGGGTACTACTATCCACAGAAATTTTATCCAAAAACTCTACTAAATCTGGTGTAACAATTAAAGAAGCCATATGCTCTCCCCCAATCTTATCTGGCATGATTACATTATTAGCTCCAGCTATCTTCAATTTTCTCATAGAGGTGCGGCTTGATGCTCTACTGATAATCTTAATATTTGGATTCATTTGCCGAGCAGTAAGTACTACAAACAAATTATCTGCATCGGAAGGCAATGCCGCTATTAAAGCATTAGCTGTATGCACTTGAGCTTTTTCCAAAACGTCATCTTCTGTGGCATCCCCTTCTATGAATATTATTTGATCTAGCCCAAGGTGTGACTTGGAGTCTTGTATGGTTTTATCTATCACAGCAAAGGGTTTATTATAAGTTTTTAACTTTCGTGCAGCCTGTCTACCATTCCGACCAAAACCACAAATGATTACATGATTATCTAATTTTTTAATCTTTTTTTCCACAGATCTCTTTTTATAAAACTGAACAATATTTCCTGACACAAGCTCTTCTGCAAAAATAGAAGCAGCATAAGCTATTAACCCTACACCAGACAAAATGAGCGAGACAGTAAATAATCTCCCAGCTTCAGACAATTGATTCACTTCACCAAATCCTACTGTACTTAACGTAATTACAGTCATGTACAGTGCATCGATTACAGAATAGTCTTCTATATATACATAGCCAGTAGTTCCTATTATTAGGAAAAGCAATAATATAGCGAGTACTTTAGTAATTTTGAAACTAGCTACTCTAATCATTATAAATCAAAAACAGACTTACGCTTTACAAATAAACCGTCTTTAACCCATAGGAAGAATGCTAATACCAAGTAGAATACAAAAGTAACCCCTAACGTAGCAAAAGATAGGTATATAAAAAGTAAACGCAAATTTGAAGCTCTAAGACCAAATTTATCTGAAATTCTAGAGATTACTTCAAATCCATTGGCTTCTAATGTATTTCGTAATTCATTAAACATTATACTTATTTTTTGAACTTATGCAATGTAAGAAATTTTTCACTTAAGTATATTAAATACAATAATCAATATATAATTCTATTTTTAATATTGAACAAAGATCCTTGATTGATAAAATTCATATCTTTAAACCGTTATAATAAACCCCTTATATCAAACCTTCATTCATCATATGATAATCAATATTTTATATTTAATTATAGGTTTTGTTTTATTAATTCTTGGCGGAAATTGGCTTCTAAAAGCCTCTGTTGCCTTAGCTAATCGCATAGGTCTTTCAAAAATCATCATAGGGCTTACTGTGGTATCCTTTGCGACCTCTGCCCCAGAATTAATTGTGAGCATAAATGCCGCAATACAAGGTTCCTCTGGTATTTCATTAGGAAATGTTATTGGATCTAACATTGCTAATATTGGTCTTGTCCTTGGTGCTACCATTTTAATCTCTCCTATACAAGTTCCACAAAACTTCGTCAAAAAGGATTGGTTGTTTTTAATGTTTGTAACCAGTATGCTGATTATATTCTTATTAGTAGATAATTTCTTATCTAGAGTGGAAGGCATCATTCTTATAGGAATATTAACCTTATTTGTTTATAGATTATTAAAAAGAAAAGATGATGAAATTGAATTAGACCCAGAGCTTGATGATACTTTAAAGAAACTAGATAAATGGAGTTTAATCTTATTTTATCTTCTTATTGGAGGGGTTGGTTTGTGGCTTGGCGCAGATTTACTGGTAAAAGGTGCCAAAAACATTGCTCTAGCTTTTAAGGTTTCAGAAAGCGTCATTGGTCTTACTGTGGTTGCTATTGGGACAAGTATTCCGGAACTTGCAGCGTCTATTGTCGCCGTATTAAAGAATGAAAAGTCTATTTCTTTTGGAAACTTAATAGGTTCAAATATATTTAATATTCTTTCTGTGCTAGGAATTACAGCGATTATTCAACCTATTCATGTAGAGGACACCCGTTTTTTAAACAATGATGTGTGGTGGATGCTTGGTTTCTCATTTATCTTATTGCCCTTTATTTTTATCCTAAAAAAAGATATTCTAGGACGGTTTGAAGGGATAGTTTTGTTGATAGCTTATGTAATATATATCTATATGGCCTTTTAAAATAGGGGGTAAATAATGAATTTTTTATATTTTACCATATTTAACCCCTATAAAAACATATGAGAAATAATTTTTAATTACATTTGCTGCAAAATCAAATATATGTCAACTTTAAGGTTTAAGGCCATAGAAAATCTAAACAATCTTGTAACAAGAGAAATTCATTTGGACAAAAAGCTTTCTGAATGTTTTTGTGAAAATGTATTCACCATGGATACCATGAGAGAATATTTGACCAAAGAAGCTTACAATAGCATCACTGGCGCTATTGACAAAGGAACCAATATTGAACGTAATATCGCAGATCAAATAGCTGGAGCTATGAAAGAATGGTCGCTTGCGAAAGGGGTAACACACTACACTCATTGGTTTCAACCACTTACAGGAACCACTGCAGAGAAACATGATTCATTCTTCAGTCCTATTGAGGTAGGTAAAGCGATTGAACGATTTAATGGAAGTATGCTTATCCAACAAGAACCAGATGCCTCAAGTTTCCCAAATGGTGGAATTAGAAACACCTTTGAAGCTAGAGGATATACTGCATGGGATCCTACTTCACCAGCCTTTATAATTGGGACAACACTTTGTATTCCTTCTGTTTTTATTTCCTATACTGGAGAAACTTTAGATTACAAAACACCTCTACTGAAAGCACTACAAGCTGTAGATACCGCGGCAACTGAGGTAATGAAGTCATATTTCGATAGAAAAGTTACTAAAGTACATGCTACACTAGGATGGGAGCAAGAATATTTCTTGATTGATTTGGCTATGGCCAATGCAAGACCAGACATAACGCTTACTGGGAGAACGCTATTAGGGCATGCTCCAGCAAAAGGACAACAATTAGATGATCATTATTTTGGGTCTATTCCGCAAAGGATCATGAATTACATGAAGGAACTGGAGCTAGAATGCATCAAACTTGGAATTCCTGTAACCACGAGACATAATGAGGTGGCTCCTAATCAATTTGAGCTAGCTCCAATGTTTGAGGAGGCTAATATTGCGGTGGATCACAATTCGCTATTGATGGATATCATGGGGCGTGTAGCGATAAAACATAAACTCAAAGTAATTTTACACGAAAAACCATTTGAAGGAGTAAATGGATCTGGAAAACACAATAACTGGTCTTTATCTACTGATACAGGAGATAATTTATTGAGCCCAGGTAAAAATCCTAAAAGAAACTTGCAGTTTTTAACTTTCTTTATCAACAGCATTAAAGCCGTTGCTGAGTATGGTGATTTAATTAGAGCAGCTATCGCTTCTCCTTCTAATGATCATCGTCTTGGAGCTAATGAAGCTCCTCCAGCAATTATATCTGTATTTATTGGGTCACAATTAACCACGGTATTGAATGAACTTGAAAAAGTTAGAAAAGGTAAATTAAGCCCAGATGAAAAGACAGATTTAAAATTAAATCTTGTGGGCAAAATTCCAGAAATATTATTAGATAATACAGATAGAAATAGAACGTCACCTTTTGCTTTTACAGGAAATAAATTTGAAATTAGAGCTGTTGGCTCTACAGCAAACTGTGCAGAGGTAATGACGGTGATGAATACCATCATGGCCAATCAATTAAATAAATTCAAATCTGAGGTAGACAGTCTAATCAAGAAAGATGGACTGAAGAAAGATGATGCCATCTTTAATGTACTTAGAGAGTATGTAAAGTCTAGTAAAAAAGTACTTTTTGAAGGGGATGGATATTCTAATGACTGGGTTGTAGAAGCTGAAAAGAGAGGGTTGAAAAATCTAATGACTACACCAGAGGCTCTAAAGTATGAGAACGAACCTAAGTTTATCGATTTATTTACTAAAAACAATATCTTAACGGAAAGAGAATTACATGCTCGTAATGAAATCAAACTAGAAAAGTATAGTACTTTAATAGGGATCGAGTCGCAAGTTTTAGCAGACTTATCTAGAAACCATATTCTACCTACAGCAATTAGATATCAAAATCAATTAATCAAAAATGTAAAAGGATTAAAAGATATATTTGATGAGGAGTATAAAGCTATTGGTAAAGAGCAAATTGAACTCATTAGAACCATCTCTTATCATATTGCAGAGATTAAAAAATTAGTTGCAGAATTGCTAGAGAAAAAAGAAGAAGCGCTGATGATTGAAGATGCGATGAAACAGGCAGAAAGTTTCAGTATGAATGTGCGTCCGTTATTTGATGAAGTGCGTCATCATGTAGACTCACTAGAGATGATGGTGGATGATGAAATGTGGCCACTACCAAAATATAGAGAAATGATGTTTTTGAGATAAGAGAATATCTAAACCTATAAAACCAAAAAATCCCTCTAAAAATATTAAGAGGGATTTTTTATATTCAATAAAATTAAGCTTTATTTTATAACTCTAATGTTCTTCTAATTGTAGCATCATCTGTACCTCCCATTAAAAGTTCTGCAGGGTTTTCTAAAGACTCTTTTACAGAAACTAAGAATCCGACAGATTCTCTACCATCTATAATTCTATGATCATAAGAAAGTGCTACATACATAATTGGAGCAATAGAAATTCCTCCATTTTTAACCACTGGACGCTCTACGATATTATGCATACCTAGAATTGCAGATTGTGGAGGATTGATGATTGGTGTAGATAACATAGATCCAAACACTCCTCCGTTGGTAATAGTGAATGTACCTCCTGTCATCTCATCAATAGATATTTTATTATCCCTTACTTTAATAGCAAGATCTTTGATGTTTTGCTCAATTCCTCTAAACGTAAGCATCTCTGCATTACGTACAACTGGCACCATAAGTCCTTTTGGACCAGATACAGCAATAGAAATATCTATAAAGTCATATTTCACTTTATAATCACCATCGATCATAGCATTAACCTCTGGGAATTCTTGAAGCGCCTTTACAACGGCTTTTGTAAAGAATGACATAAAACCTAGTCCTACACCATGTTTCTCTTTGAATTCATCTTTGTATTTCTTTCTTAATTCAAAAATTGGCCCCATATCTACCTCATTAAAGGTAGTCAACATAGCAGTTTCATTCTTTACAGAAACTAATCTTTCAGAAATTTTTCTTCTTAAAGAAGATAGTTTCTTTCTCTCAGTTCCTCTATTTGCATAAGATGGAGCTGTACCCATAGATGGCGTAAAACTCTCTGCATCCGCCTTTGTAATTCTCCCATCCTTACCAGTTCCTTGAACTTGCTTAGGATCAATTTCCTTTTCTGCTAGAATCTTTTTAGCAGCTGGTGAAGCTGTTCCCGTAGCATAAGACTTCGGCTCATCTGCTTTTGTAGGTTCTGCAGGTTTTGCTTTTGGCGTTTCTTTAGCTACTTCTTCTGGTGTAGTTTTATTATCCGCTTTGTCCCCAGCTGGTTTCTCTGCATCCATATCAATTAAACATACAACTTGTCCTACCTCAACCACATCACCTTCTTCAGCTTTTAAAGTAATAATACCACTTTCTTCTGCTGGAAGTTCAAGGGTTGCTTTATCAGAATCAACTTCTGCTATCGGTTGATCTTTTTCTACATAGTCTCCATCCGCAACTAGCCAAGTTGCGATTTCAACTTCTGTGATTGATTCGCCCGGTGAAGGGACTTTCATTTCTAATACGCTCATATTTAGATGTGGTTTTTAGTCGTTTAGGTTAAATACTTTATTTATTACGTTTGATTGATTTACGGTCCATCTTTTGAATGAACCTGTTGCTGGTGCCGCACTAGCTCTAGGAGAAATTACAGTCCAAGGTAATTCTCTCATTTGCATAAGAATAAATGACCATGCACCCATATTTTCTGGTTCTTCCTGTGCCCAAACTAGTTTTGCGTTTTTAGGATAAGATGAAATTACTGCATTGATTTTTTCTCTATCTAATGGATACAATTGTTCCATTCTTACTAAAGCTACTTCATGCCCTATTTCCTTCTCTTCTCTATGATTTAATAAATCATAATAAAGCTTGCCAGTACAGAAAACTACTTTTTTGACTTTCTTCTTGTCTTTAATTGTATCATCTATAATCGTTTGGAATTCTCCTTCGGCTAAATCCTTTAAGGTAGAATTTACTTTCGGGTGTCTTAACAAACTTTTTGGTGTAAATACAACCAAGGGTTTTCTAAAGTTAGTAAGCATTTGTCTTCTAAGTAAATGATAGAAGTTTGCTGGTGTGGTACAATTAGCTACATACATGTTTCCTTGAGCACATAATTGTAAATAACGCTCTACTCTTGCGGATGAATGTTCTGCTCCTTGCCCTTCATAACCATGTGGTAATAGCATGACCAATCCATTCTGTATCTTCCATTTATCTTCTGCTGCAGAAATATATTGGTCTATAACAATTTGTCCACCATTAGAGAAATCTCCAAATTGTGCTTCCCAAACAGTCAATGTTCTAGGTGCTGCCATGGCATATCCATAGTCAAATCCTAATACAGCATACTCAGACAATAAAGAGTTATATATCTGCATGCGACCTTGATCCTCTGCAATATGATTTAATAAAATAAATTCTTCTTCTGCTTCTTCTGTTTTTACAACTGCGTGTCTATGCGAGAATGTACCTCTTTCTACATCTTCGCCAGAAACTCTTACATCATATTTCTCGCTCAATAAAGAACCATAAGCCATAAGCTCTGCCATACCCCAATCAATGCTATCATCCTCAAATACCATTTGATGACGTTGCTTATGCAATCTTACCTCTTTTCTAATAAAGTCTTTACCGTCTGGTAAAGTAGTAATAGCTTTAGCTACTTCTTTTAATTTGTCTAAAGGAAAAGTGGTATCTACATGCGCTAGCATATCCTTTTCGTAGGCAATTTTATAATCATCCCAAATTTCTGGCATAAATTTACCTAAAACATTTTTTTCAATTTTTTTAGATTCCTCAAAGTGGTTCTCTAAAATATTTTTGAAGTCTACCTCCATTTCTTGTATGAAGTCCGCACCTACTGTCCCTTCTTTTTCTAAAGTTTCTTTATAAATCTCACGAACATTCTTGTGGCTCGCAATGGCTTTATATAATTTTGGTTGCGTAAATCTAGGTTCGTCTCCCTCGTTGTGTCCATATTTTCTATACCCTAGTAAATCGATGAATACATCAGATTTAAATTGGGTTCTATAATCAACAGCAAAACGAACTGCATGAATTACCGCTTCTACATCATCTGCATTTACATGTAACACAGGATTTCTACAAACTTTAGCAATATCTGTGCTATAAGTACTTGAACGTCCATCTAAGTAGTTGGTTGTAAACCCTATTTGGTTATTAATCACAATGTGGATTGTTCCACCTGTTTTATAACCATCTAATTTCTCCATCTGGATTACCTCATACACAATACCTTGACCCGCGATCGCTGCATCTCCATGTAATAATATGGGTAATACCTTACTGTTATCATCACCGTAATGATGATCTATCTTGGCTCTTGCAATACCCTCTACCACAGCATCCACTGTTTCTAGGTGTGAAGGGTTTGGAGCTAAATTGATTTTGATATTTTTACCGTGAGCCGTTTTAGTTTCTGTAGTAGAACCTAGATGGTATTTAACATCTCCATCAAAAAACTCTTCTTCAAAATCTTTTTTCTCAAACTCAGAAAATATCTGGGTATATGATTTTCTAAAGATATTGGCTAATACATTTAGACGACCTCTATGGGCCATTCCTACCACAACCTCTTCTACGCCTCTCTCTGCACTTCGATTGATGATTTCATCTAATGCAGGGATCACTGATTCATTCCCCTCTACAGAAAATCGTTTTTGTCCTACAAATTTAGTATGTAAGAAGCTCTCAAATGCTACTGCTTCATTCAGCTTATGCAGGATTTGTCTTTTCTCCTCTTCTTGCAGAATGGGTTGTGTTAAGTTCTTATTCAACCAATCACGAATCCATTTTACTTCTTCCGGATTGCTAATGTAAGTATATTCAATTCCGATGGAATCACTGTAAATACGTTTGAGGTGATCAATTATTTCTCTAAGCGTTAATCGTTGATTAATCCCAAGTATTTCAGAAGCCTCAAATGTCTTATCCAGATCATCTTGTGATAATCCGAAGTTTTCTATGTCTAATGTAGGCGTATAAGTTCTACGTTCTCTTACGGGATTTGTTTTTGTAAACAAATGTCCACGAACGCGATATGCGTTAATTAGATTGATGACCTTGAATTCCTTTTGCACATCCTCTGGAATACCAACTTCGCTTGCTTGCTCCTGAGATATCTCCTCTACGGAATATCCATTATAGCTTTCGCGCCCGAAATCATATCCTTGAAAAAATGTACGCCATGATGGTTCTACCGAATCAGGGTATTTTTTGTATTTTTCATAGAGCTCTTCTATGAATTCTGCATGTACTGCATTGAGGAAAGAAAACCGATCCATATTTAATTTTAATCGAATGAATATTAAAACAAAAATAAGAGTTTTAATTAAATCTACATATAAAATTGCAGATATAATCAATTTATATTGTAATTAAATAGATTTATAAAAAAAGGACGCTAGTCAACCAGCGTCCTTTTATATATGTTAGTTTTATTTAATTAGAAAGAATACCCTAAACCAATTGAGAATACACCATCTTTAAAATCATTATCAGATGAGATATCCATATTAGTTAATGAAGTATTTTTATCATCAAATACATTTGTTAAACCAAAGTTATATCTAGCGTCAATGGTTAAACCTTCTGCCATTTTATAACCAGCTCCTACAACGGCTCCGAAGTTAACACTTGATAACGCGTCATCATCAAATTCAAAATCATTTTTGCCATTTACTCCTAAGATTTTCACATCATCTTCAACTTTGTTACCAGTATTGAAACTAACTTGTGGTCCTACTTGTAAGTTGAATCCATCTGCTACATAAATTTTAGCTAAAACTGGAACATTAATGTTTTGAGTTTGAATTTCGCGAGTTCCTTCAGCTAAACTACCAAATTTACCCTCCAATTTAGTACCTTGTGTAGAGTAAATCACCTCTGGTTGAATTGAGAAACGTTGAGAAATTGGAACTTCAACAAATAAACCTGCATGGTATCCACTTAATCCTTTCGTATCTAAATTCTCCGCGGTGTCGCCTGTTAAATTAGAGTAGTTATAACCTGCTCTAGCTCCAACTTCTACCGACTCCATGTTCATCTGTGCATTAACACCTACTAATCCTAAAACTGCTGCTGCAGCTGATAATACTACCTTTTTCATTTTCATTAATTTTAAATGTTATGCTTGCATTAATTTCAATAGGTGTGCCAAATCAGTAAATGTCAACGTTAAATATTACTTTATATAAACTTAACACAAAGCTATTTTTAAATTTAACAACTTAATAAACAATAAATTAACTAACCAAATTCCTTGATTAAATATTTATTCAAAAATATGCGTTATGCCATACAAACTCTTAAAAATCATATCTCATATTTTATCTTTTTAGATTTAAATAAAGAAGTTTATAACTTATTAAACAAAAAGTAGCTGTTTCATTACCTATTGAAACAGCTACTTTTATTTATTTATTACGGTTGACTTTAATTACTATAATTAGGAGCTTCTTGCGTAATAATTATATCATGCGGATGACTTTCTTTAAGCCCTGCATTGGTAATTTTTACAAATTTTGAATTCTCTATTAATTCTTGAATTGTTTTAGTTCCACAATATCCCATCCCAGAACGTAAACCACCACAAAGTTGATACACAACATCTTTCACAGGCCCTTTATACGGAACGCGACCCTCTATCCCTTCTGGCACTAATTTCTTCGCCTCTATGCCTTTTGATTGGAAATAACGATCGCTGCTTCCTCTTTTCATGGCTGCTAGAGACCCCATGCCTTGGTAAATTTTAAATTTTCTACCATTAAAAATTATTTCTTCTCCTGGTGCTTCTTCTGTCCCTGCAAATAAACCACCAAGCATGACGCAACTACCACCTGCAGCAATAGCTTTTACAATGTCTCCAGAAAGTTTAATACCACCATCGGCAATTACGCTTACATTATGAGTCTTGGCATACTCATAAACATCATTGATTGCAGATAATTGAGGTACCCCTACCCCAGCTATAACTCGTGTGGTACAAATAGATCCTGGTCCTACACCAACTTTTAAAGCATTAGCCCCAGCATCAATTAACATTTTCGCAGCTTCTGCAGTAACGATATTTCCACCTACTAAATCTAAATCCGGATAAGCATTTCTTACTTCCTTTAATTTATTAATAACTCCTCTAGAATGTCCATGAGCAGAATCAATCGCTATTATATCTACACCCGCATTCACTAATGCTTCTACTCTTTCTAATGTATCTGCACCGACGCCTACCCCTGCGCCAACTCGTAATCTACCTCTATCATCTTTACACGCATTGGGATGCTCTGTTAAATTATCAATATCCTTGATGGTGATTAATCCTATCAGCTTATATTCACTATCTACGATTGGTAATTTTTCTATTCTATTCTTTAACAGTATCTTTTTAGCATCCTCTAACCCCGTATTAAAATCAGAAGTAACCAAATTTTCCTTCGTCATCACATCAGTAACCTTTTGTTTCATGTCCGTTTGGTAACGAATATCACGGTTGGTTAAAATACCGATAAGTGTTTTATCCTCTTCAATAACAGGTAATCCCGAGATTCTGTATTTACTCATTAATCTTTCAGCATCCTCCAACAACTGATCTGGTGACAAGGTAATAGGATCCGAAATCATTCCGTTCTCTGACCTTTTTACCAAATCTATCTCCTGTGCTTGATGCTTGATAGACATATTCTTATGTATAAACGCTAATCCACCTTCTCTCGCTAAAGCAATAGCTAATTTTGACTCAGAAACTGTGTCCATAGCTGCACTAACGATAGGAATATTAAGTTGAATTTTTTCTGTAAGTTGCGTTTGAATATTTACTTCAGAAGGAAGCGTCTCGGAATATGAGGGTACTAGCAAGAGATCGTCAAAAGTGTAACCTTCTTGCATAATTTTATTTGTTAAAGACATATTTCTTTTTGCAGCACAAAATTAGGGAAAATATAGAAAGAATACAAATAAGACGCAATCTCTAATGAATGAAATCCAAAATAGCTTGCGTCTTAAATATAAAAATGCAGTCGATAAGCCGGATTCTGTCTTGACTTGTCATTTATCTACGATTTATGTTACCATAAACCTCTATCTGCTTACCCCTCAGCGTCGGACGTGCAGTCCTTAGCAGCTGATATACATAGCATTGCACCGTATAGAGTTTACCTGGTTTCACTACAGCCGAACTGTACATACTTTCTGTTGCACTGGTCCTTTCTTGTAAAATTACAAGACGACGGGCGTTACCCGCTATACTGCACTATGGTGTCCGGACTTTCCTCATGATTCTCTATGGAACCCCGCGACAAGTTAACTGCCATGCAAAATTAAGCTTATTTTAATAATATATAATAAAACAAATACTTAATTAAAACTAAAAATTCCGATTGATTGCCCAACCGGAATTTTATATTTATATAAATTGAGTTATTGCTTACTGTGCAGCTCCTCCTTTGGTTATATCTACCACTTCGATATCAAAAATTAAAGTAGAGCCTGGTTCTATTGCACCACTGGCTTGATTACCATATCCAAGTTCTGATGGTATATAAAGCTCATATTTACCGCCTTTAGACATTAATTGCAATCCTTCTATCCATCCTGGGATAAGACCACCTTGTTGTAATGGAAATTCAATTGCTTCTCCATTGTTACCCTGATCTGTACTATCAAAGACTTTACCATCGATTGTTTTACCAGTATATTTTACTTTCACAACATCACCAATCTCAACCTTATCTCCCGTACCTTCTTGAATTACTTTATAAGCTAAACCACTGGGGGTAGTCTTTACATCAGATTCCTTTTTTACTTTATTCATAAAAGCTATTCCAGCTTTAGCATTATCTGCACCTTTGCTAGCCACACGACTTTCATAAAATTTATCCATCACGATACGTACAGAATCCTTTGAAACCCTAAGGTCTTTTTTGTCTAAATAATCCATCATCCCTTTGATGATTTCATCTTGGCTTAGATGACCTTTGATGATATCATTTTCTAGCGCTCCAGCAATTTGTCTCCCTACATCTACTCCGTAGTAATAAGAAGTTTTATCCTTACCAGATTTTAAAAAGTCTTGAATACCTTCTTTCACCTTTGCATAATCAAGACTATCCTTTAATTGTGGGTTTTTATTATAAGCTTCTGTTTTCTCTCCTAAAGATATTCCAAAAGCATAAGAAGCATCCAATTCATCTTGATTAAGATCTTTAGCATCTACCAAAGTAGCTGCATCTGTAGACCCATCTTTTTCACAAGATACAATAGCGATAGCTACTGATAATGTTAATAATAATTTTTTCATGTGTATGTATTTATTTTTTTTCATATTCAATCGTTTGTAGCCTTTCAAAACATTACCTCTTCTAGAATTAGAAGAGGTAATAATTTATAATTAACTAAACCCTATGAAAAAAATTTTATGTTGCAAATGTGGTAATACTTTTACAATTATGCAAGTACAGTAATTATAAAGGTTAAAAAAAATTCTCTCTTCTTGTGTAAGAATAACTTTTAAGGATGTGTTTAAACTTCTTATCTTTACGGCATGGCAGATTATTTAAACAAACTAAATGAAGTGCAACGCCAAGCGGTAGAAGCCATTGAAGGACCCGTAATGGTAATTGCAGGTGCAGGATCAGGGAAGACTAGAGTGTTGACTTATCGCATTGCACATTTAATACAGAATGGCGTTGATCCATTCAATATATTGGCTTTAACCTTTACTAATAAAGCCGCCAAAGAAATGAAGGAAAGAATTGCAACAGTTGTGGGACCTTCTGAAGCTAAAAACCTTTGGATGGGAACGTTTCACTCTGTATTTGCAAGAATATTGAGAGTAGAAGCGCCAAAATTAGGCTACCCTTCAAACTTCACTATTTATGATCAGCAAGATGCTTTGTCAGTGATGAGAAAAGTAATTGCAGAACTGAATCTTGACAAAGACGTTTATAAGGCAAAACAGATGCTGAATCGAATTTCACAATTCAAAAACAACTTGATCACCGTACGCGCCTACATGAATAATCCAGAGTTGATTGAAGCAGACGCAGCAGCCATGAAACCAAAAACAGGCGAGGTATATAAATTATATGTAGAAAAGTGCTTTAAATCTGGAGCAATGGATTTTGATGATTTATTGTTGAGAACCAATGAAGTGCTAACAAGATTTCCAGATGTATTGGCAAAGTACCAAGATCGCTTTAGATATATTATGGTGGATGAGTATCAAGATACCAATCACTCTCAATATTTAATCGTGAAAGCATTGGCTTCTAGATTTGAGAATCTATGTGTAGTAGGTGATGATGCACAAAGTATCTATGCGTTTAGGGGAGCGAACATCAGAAATATTTTAGGTTTTAAAAAAGATTACCCTGATGCTAAAAGTTTTGCTCTAGAACAAAACTATAGGTCTACACAAAATATTGTAGGGGCAGCCAATGACATCATTGCCAAGAACAAAGATCAATTGAAAAAGGATGTTTGGACCTCTAATGAAGAAGGTAAAAGAATTCCTATTTATAGAGCGTTAACGGATGCAGATGAGGCAAGATATATTGCTTCTAAAATTTTTGAGTTAAAGATGAATGAGCAGCTCAATGATTCAGACATTGCCATTCTATATAGAACCAATGCACAATCTAGAGCGATAGAAGAAGCTTTGAGAAAGAAAAATATTCCGTACCGTATCTATGGAGGACTGTCCTTTTACCAAAGAAAAGAAGTGAAAGACCTCATCGCATATTTGCGCCTATTAATCAATAAAAATGATGAAGAAGCACTTCTAAGAATCATCAATTTACCTAAAAGAGGAATAGGGAACACTACGATTCAAAAGCTTACCGTTTTTGCAGATAGCCAAGGTATTACGATTTATGAAGTATTAGAAAATTTAGCTTTATATGGTCCTAGAACTGGGTTAACTGGGGCAACTTTGACTAAATTGAATAACTTCTACACCATGATGCAAAGTTTTCAAGTAAAATTGAAAACGCATGATGTGTTTGAAGTCGCGATGGAAGTTGCCAAACAAAGTGGATTACTTAAAGTTTTGCGTGATGACGACACCCCTGAAGGTATTTCTCGTTTAGAAAACATACAAGAGTTATTAAATAGTTTGCAAGGTTTTGTAGAAGAACAACGAGAGCTAGATGAAGGTGATCCTTCTTTACAAAATTTTTTGGAAGATGTAGCGTTAGCCACCGATATGGATAAGGAGGATGAGGACGATAATAAGGTAGCATTGATGACGGTGCATTTGGCTAAGGGCCTAGAATTTCCTGTTGTATTTGTGACAGGCTTAGAAGAAAATTTATTTCCTTCTCAGATGAATTTAAACACCAGACAAGAATTAGAAGAAGAGAGAAGATTATTCTATGTAGCAATCACTAGGGCAGAGAAACAAGTATTTTTATCCTATTCCGTTTCAAGATCAAGATGGGGCAAAATTATAGATTCTGAGCCAAGTAGGTTTCTTGAAGAAATGGATGATAGATACCTAGAATGGTTGAACCTTACACCAATCACTCCTCATAAC
>JBPCUN010000099.1:0-2723 GCA_051011115.1 Weeksellaceae bacterium | reverse complement strand
ACTCTATACGCAGAAGTTACATCAGGTAAACAACAAATACTTCCATCTTTCAATGCCCTAAGTTGAATAGCTCTATCAGAGAAATTCATTACTGATTGAAGTTCTTTAAATAATATATCAAAAATTTCATTTTTTCTAAACATGAATGAAGCCATCGAGAATACAACCCCTTTCTTAGAAAAGGTATACATAGGATCAACTACATTACTACTTTTATTTATATATTTTTTTGGAATTGTAAAAGGTTTAAAAATTCCTTGCTCTTGATAAAAATATTTAGAATTTGTAATGGATAGTTTGCAAGATGGATTCTTTTCTAAAAAATCAACCTGTTTTTGCAACTTTAATGAATCTGTCCAATAATCGTCACCCTCACATATGGCAATATATTTACCTTTAGCGGAGTTAAAATTATAAAGTAAATTAAATCGCCCAGAGGGGTTTCCATTAATAAGAATATTATTTTCTCTATGATGTAAAAATAACCTTATTTTGGTTGGATGTTCTTTAGCATATCTGATGCAAATATCCCTTGTTCCATCAGTAGAGGCATCTTCACCTAATAAAATCTCATAGTTAAAGTCAGTTTCTTGTGCAAGAATGGAATTTAAACATTCTTCTATATATGGCGCATGCTGGTATGTCTGTACACACACACTTACTTTAACATCATCTGGTACCTCATTCGGGAATTCATCAACAGGTACTTTTTCATATTTAGATTTAAATTCCGCTAAAGTCATGTATTTCTTCTATTTAAATGGATGACAAAATTATTTTTAGATATAACTGCACAATAAAATAAGTGTTCCTAAAGAATATTATAATATAGTCAATTATAACTTCAACAAATACTTACCATAAGTACTTTTTTTCAGGGCCTCTGCGGAATTCAATAATTGCTCTCTCGTGATATACCCCATCTTATATGCAATTTCTTCTAATGCAGCAATTTTTAATCCTGTCCTGTTTTCTACAGCCTTTACAAATTCTGTAGCTTCTACTAGAGACTCATGAGTTCCTGTATCTAGCCAAGCAAATCCTCTTCCTAATTTTTGAAGTTTTAATTCTTTGTTATCTAGATAAGCTTGATTCACAGAAGTGATTTCTAATTCGCCACGATGAGATGGTTTTACATTTTTGGCTATTTCAACCACCGAATTAGGGTAGAAGTACAGTCCTACCACAGCATAATTAGATTTTGGTTCTTCAGGTTTTTCTTCTATGCTCAGAACATCTCCATTCTCATCAAATTCCGCTACACCATATCTTTCTGGATCATGAACATTATAGCCAAAAATAACTGCATTTTTTTCATCCTTTACCAGCTGCACAGCGGATTGTAATTTCTCACTTAGTCCAGCTCCGTAAAAGATGTTGTCGCCTAACACAAGGCACACATCATCATCTCCTATGAATTCTTCTCCAATAATGAATGCTTGAGCAAGCCCATCCGGTGAAGGTTGCTCTGCATATTCCAATTTAATTCCTAATTGACTGCCGTTTCCTAGTAATTTTTTGAAATTTGGGAGATCATGAGGCGTAGATATAATTAATATCTCTTTGATTCCTGAAAGTAATAAAACCGATAGTGGATAATAAATCATCGGTTTGTCATAGATGGGTAGTAACTGTTTAGATACTGCCAATGTTAATGGATGTAATCTAGTTCCTGACCCTCCTGCTAGTATGATTCCCTTCATTGCGTATAATTTATTAGTACAAATGTAACAAAACTATTATTGAATTATTGTTTATAAAGTATCTAATAATCCAAAAAATATATCCACCGTTGAGATAAGTATTTTATTAAAGTTATACATGCTTATTTTGAATCACATTTCGCATATTGTAAAGTAATTTTTTGATTTCTCGCAAAAATCTTAAATTTAATAAAAAATTAAAGGATAAATAGCTGTAAATATAAATTACTGTAGAATATGTAATTTCTAATATGTTATATGTATTAATATAAAAAGGTTTAACTTGTAACGTAATTATTAGGGACAATACGGCTGGTAATAATATTGTTATTATATCTGTCCATTGACTAATAAAACTATAGTTGATAACATCTCTACAAAAATACTGATTTATAAACAAACTAATTATATTAGACAATAAAATACCATATACAATAAACATTAACCCCATTTGAACAGTGATGATGAGTATTAATATACCAAAACTTACTTTGATGATTTCTGCTTTTAAAAATAACTCACTTCTCCCTTTAATTTTTAGTACATTCAAATAATAAAGGTGGAGCGGTAAGAATATACCACATATTGCAAACCATTTAAAATAGGGTGCCATAGATAACCATCTAGCGGTTAGGAGTAGTTCTATCAAGGATGATGTTGTTATGAATAATAAACACATGATAGGGGATACTACAAAAAGTATGAGTTTGAGTATCTTCCGAAAATTTAAGATGAATTTTTCTTCATTATGTTGCACTTCTGCCAAGACTGGAAAGGTAACTTTACTAAAAATAGAGGTAAGTAGATTGATGGGTACACTGCTAAAGCTATGAGCTCTAGAGAAATACCCGACCTGAGTTGGACTATAATATTTACCAATTAATGGAGCATATAGGTTAACATGGATTGTATTTAAGAGCCCACTGAGTAAAAGTTTATAGCCAAAATTAAAATGATATTTAATTTTATACATTTTAATTTCTCCAGTGGGAATATATCCACCACGAATCCAATATAAAA
>JBPCUN010000098.1:0-15970 GCA_051011115.1 Weeksellaceae bacterium | reverse complement strand
ATTATTGGAGCAAAAATTTTGGTGCGCCATCCAATTAAAACTAATATAGGAGCAATGATTTCTCCTAAAAATACACCATAACCCATGAAGCCTGGTAAGCCATTTTCTTTCATTACTTCTACCATATAATTGGCCGTATCTATGGGAGCCTGCAATTTATTTATTCCATGAAATAACATTAATCCACCGATTGATATTCTTAAGATTAACAATCCTAAATCAATGTTCTTATAAGTAGTTTTCATAAGGTTTATATTTATTACTAGATTAAATAATAGCAGGTTACAAAAATAATTTAATTTTATAATTTAGGTCATTTAAAATTATAAAAATTTCTAATGCTAGAATTTAATGTTTAACGGCACATTTTTTTATATAGATATTTCATTGCTAAATAGAGTTCATTTACGCTAGATCGAATAAGAATTGAATCATTAAATCAGCTACATTCATAGAATTATGTACTTTTGAGTTTTAAATAACTCTCATATCATCATTCTTCTTTAATTAAATTCCATGCAGAACTTAGATATTATTTTTGAAAACAATCAGTATATCGTAGTAAACAAAGCCGCGGGGTTGATTTCAGAAAAGAATCCTTACGAAAGTAATACTGTAGAAGATCAAATTTATAATCATTTATTAAACAAAATTAAACATCCATATATAGGCGTTATTCATCGGTTAGATCGAGTAACTAGTGGCGTACTTATTTTTGCAAAAAAGAAAAATACGCTGGTTAAGTTTAATAAACTATTTAGTGATAGGAAAGTACAAAAGACCTATGTCGCTGTTGTTGCGAATAAGCCACCTAAAGATAAGGATAAATTGAATCACTATCTCTTTAAAAATAATGAGTTAAAAAGAGCCGATATTGTGAATGAGAAATTCAAAGATGCCAAACCTGCTAGCCTAAGTTATGAAATCATCGGGGAAAATTCTAAGGGATATATTGTAAAAATTAAACCTTCTACTGGACGTTTTCATCAAATTAGAGCACAATTCGCACACATAGGATTGCCTATTATTGGAGATGAAAAATATGGTTCAAAAATACTATATCAACCCCTCGCGATATGTCTACATGCCTCTGAACTTCAATTCAAAAATAAGCAAAGTAATGAGGAAATAAATTATACAGCACCTTTACCTGAAAATGAATTTTGGAAGTTTTAAATATCATATTTTAAATTATACTTCATCCTTTTATACATTTATAACAAATAATTTACCATGCAAAGTAAATCATCACAACAACCAAATAATCCACTACACGGAGTGAAACTAGCTGATATCGTAGAAAAATTGGTTGAAACCTATGGTTGGGAGGAACTAGGCCAGAGAATTAATATTCGCAGTTTCAATCATGATCCTTCAATCAAATCTAGTCTTAAATTCTTAAGAAGAACGCCATGGGCAAGAGATAAAGTTGAAGCGCTTTATTTAGAATTACTAAAAAAAGAAAATTAGAATAATAATAAGTGATTAAAATGTTAGAAAATACGGGCATATATTGGAATAATATAAATAACGTATCTTTGTAAATTCATAGAAAGTCTATACTTAGGACTCTCTTAAATATTATATATGACATTTAAATCTTTAGGATTATCAGATGCTTTATTAAAAGCCATCGAAGAAAAAGGATACAACACGCCATCACCCATTCAAGTAAAAGCCATTCCACCCATATTAGAAGGTAGAGATTTGATGGCTTCTGCACAAACCGGAACAGGAAAAACTGCTGGTTTTACGCTACCAGTATTACATAATTTATCAGAATCATCATCAACCAATAGAAAGCAACCCAGAGTTCTTATATTAACTCCAACAAGAGAGCTTGCCGCACAGATTTATGAGAATGTAAAAGAATATGGTAAATATTTAGATATTAAATCTGCTGTAATCTTTGGTGGTGTTAAAGCTGGAAAGCAAATTAGCACTTTAAGAAACGGTGTAGATGTATTAATCGCCACTCCAGGTAGATTGCTAGATTTACATAATCAAAAAGAAGTTTCATTCAAAAATATAGAAGTATTGATATTGGATGAAGCAGATAGAATGCTAGACATGGGTTTTGTAAGAGATATTAACAAAATCATGAGCTTTATGCCAGCTAAACGTCAAAATTTGATGTTTTCTGCAACGTTCTCAAATGATATTAAAAAATTAGCAAACGGCATCTTGCAGAATCCAATATCTGTAGAAGCAGCACCTCAAAATGCAACGGCCGAGAAAGTTTCACAGAAAGTATATCGTGTAGATAAGGCTAAGAAAACAGAAGTAGTCATTAAATTGATTAAAGAAGGCAATTGGGAGCAGGTTTTAATCTTTACAAGGACTAAACACGGTGCTAATAAATTGACCAAAAAATTAATATCTAGCGGAATTTCTGCTGCAGCCATTCATGGAAATAAAAGCCAAGGAGCAAGAACCAAAGCTTTGGCTGATTTTAAAGATGGGAACATCAAAGTTATGGTAGCTACTGATATTGCTGCACGTGGGTTAGATATTCCATTATTACCTCATGTCATCAATTTTGAATTACCAAATGTGCCAGAGGATTATGTGCATAGAATTGGTAGAACAGGTAGAGCTGGTGCAGAAGGTGAAGCAATTTCTCTTGTGTGCAGTGAGGAAACTGATTTCCAAAGAGCGATAGAAAAGGTATTAAAAGAATCACTGAAGACAGAGATTATAGAAGGTTATGAACCAACAGATACAGCTGGTCCATTGAGAGCTTCTACACAAAAGAAATCTAGTGGAAGAAAGCCTAATGGCGGAAATTCTTTTAGAGGAAATGCTGGTGGGCATAACAAATCTGGTGGAGGTCGCAGAACCGGAAACTCATCGGGGAGTAAATCAAATTCTTCTTCTAGAAGAAGTGGAAATAGATAAATAGAAAAAGACTTTTGAATGTTAAACCTCATTTTTAGTATGACTAACTATGAGGTTTTTAATTCCATCTAAGGTAAATATGTCATAATTATAATTTCTTTACGATTGTAGGAACTTAAAAGAGAAGTAAAGAGATGATAGATACACATTGCTTTATATAAACATTTATAACTTATATATTTTATCAACTTTAAATGACCAAGACTCATTGTAATAAAGTAGGCTGGCAAGCATGTCCAAAATGTAAAGGCTTTGGGAAAAAACGTCAAAAAGTTCGTAAAAGTGTTCGATTAAAATATCAAAAGGTTTTAGAGAGTTTTCAACAATCTAATGATGGCTCGTTATCTCCTCCTCCACAACCCAAAGGTAATTTTGTAGCCTGTCCGCATTGTAAAGGATCTGGTTTAATTAAAGCAGATCAATTTTTGAAACCCGATACGAAAAACTATCCGAACATTGCCATCATAGGTGCAGGGATTGGTGGAGTAGCTTTAGCCGTGGCTTGCAAACATAGAGGGATTCCTTTTACGTTATATGAAAAAGATACAAGTTTTGATGCGCGAGCTCAAGGTTATGGTCTTACATTACAACAAGCTAGTAGGGCGATTCATAGTTTTGGTATTACAGATTTAAAAGATGGTATTGTTTCCACCAGACATGTTGTTCATAATCCAGCAGGTGAGATTCTTGGGGAATGGGGTATGCGTAAGTGGTTAAATAAGGATAATGAAAAAAAACATAAACATACCAACATACATATTGCGAGACAAGCTTTGCGATTAGCTTTATTAGACCAACTAGGAAGTGAAATTGATGTACAGTGGAATCATCAACTTATTAATTATTCAGAAACAAATCATCAAGCTAATTTAACTTTTGAAGTAGATGGCAAAATTAAAACTACCATTGCAGATTTTGTAGTCGGGGCCGATGGTATAAGGAGTACCGTCAGAAACAAAATCATAGGAGAAACAATAACTCCTCTGCAATATTTAAATTGTATGGTTGTATTAGGAATATGTAAACTAAAGGATTTAAAGGAAATTGAAAATCCCCTACTTGATACTGCAACTGTATTCCAAACAGCTAATGGGCATGATCGTATTTATATGATGCCTTATGATTCTGAATCTATCATGTGGCAGTTAAGTTTTCCCATTCCACAAGAAGAAGCTATCCGATTAAACAAAGCTGGTGCAAAAACTTTAAAAGCTAATGCATTACATAGATTATATGATTGGCATACTCCTATTCCTCAAATTTTAGAAGCATCTCCAGAAAAATTAATTTCGGGATATCCGGTCTATGATAGACCAATATTGAAACAGGAATACTTAAAAAATAGCCAGTTAGCTACAATAATTGGTGATGCGGCACATCCTATGAGCCCATTTAAGGGGCAAGGAGCAAATCAAGCATTGCTTGATGCACTGTCTCTTGCTAGAACTATTGTAAAGGAGTGTAATCCATATTCTAATTGGAGAGAAAAAGGCATAAGAAAAAGTGTTTTAGCATCCTTTGAGAAAGAAATGATAGAACGAACTTCCCCAAAAGTGAAGGATTCTTCAGAGGCCGCTAGATTTCTACATTCAGAAATAGCCTTATACCGAGCGGATGAGCCTAGAGGAAGATGTTTAAAAAGATAATGATATTAATAACTAATTAGATCAAGATATTGGCGAAAAATTTAATAAAGAAAAAGTATAAAGATATTAATCATTGCTTCTCAAATTTATAATAAGTTTGTATTCTATGGATTTTGAAGATATCATTAAAAGAGCCTACCAGAGTATAGAAAATCTAGAAAATAAAGGACAACTCGCTTCTTATATTCCAGAACTAGCACACGTAGACCCAAACAAATTTGGAATACACATTTCTACACTAGATGGTTACAAGTATGGTCTTGGTGATTATACAGAAAAATTTTCTATACAGAGTATTGCCAAAGTACTAGCACTTGCGCTAGCTTATAAAAGATTAGGAGGAGAAATTTGGAAACGTGTAGGAGTAGAACCTTCTGGTACAGGATATAATTCATTGATTCAACTAGAAAATGATCATGGAATTCCACGAAATCCCTTTATCAATGCGGGTGCCATCGTGATTTGTGATATATTATTAAGTTTATTGGATAATCCACGAGAAGATTTGTTAAAATTTATTCATAGTGTCTGTTCCAATGAGCAGATTCAATATTCACCTAAAATTGCAGCTTCAGAAAAATCAGTTGGCTATCGCAATGTATCTTTATGCTACTTTATAAAATCCTTTGGTAATATTGAAAATGACCCAGATGAAGTTCTTGATTTCTACTTTCATTTATGCTCCCTAGAAGGAAGCTGCCAAGACTTATCCAACTTATTTTTATTCCTTGCCAATGGAGGCAAATCTATACATACAGACAAACAGGTAATTTTACCTTTACAAGCCAAAAGAATCAATTCAATTATGCAAACTTGTGGGTTTTATGATGAATCGGGTCAATTTGCATTTAAGGTAGGATTACCTGGGAAAAGTGGCGTAGGAGGTGGAATTATTGCATTACTACCCAAGGAATATGTCATTGCCACTTGGAGTCCCAAATTAAATGAAAAAGGAAATTCATACAAAGGGATGAAATTTCTAGAGGCCTTCACCACACTTTCAGAAGTTTCTATATTTTAAAAGAACGAATAATTGACATCATAAAAAAGTCTACCCTATTTAGAGTAGACTTTAATATTTTTAAATTAAAATGAATTTAGTTCATAGAAGGAGAATCTTTCATCTCTTTCTTAGCTTCATTTAATTCTTGCTTCGCTTCGTTTAATTTTTCTTCTGCTTTTGATTTAACTTCACCGTATTTATTCTCTACAGTACCTTTAACTTCATTTAATTTAGACTCTACAGTCCCTTTTAAATCCTCAGTAGCAGACTTCAAATTAGTTTTAGCTTTATTGAATTGTCCTTTCACTTTACTTTGTTCTTCAGGAGACATGTTTCTATACTTCCAGTATGCTAATGCTCCCATTCCTAATAAGGCTAATAAACCATTTCTTTTAGTTCCCATAATATTTATTTTTTTAGAATTTTAATTTGTAATGATATAATAGAAAATTCTATGCCAAAGTGATTGATTTTATTTAAAATTAGGTTATAATTTTTACTTCTATTCTAATCTAATAATTCTAATAAAATCACCTGTATCAAACCAATCATAAAACCTAGCACAGCACCCGTGATTTCAATAAAACCTAGCTCGTTTTTTAATATTTGATTCATCAAATTATTTACCTCTCCACTATCCAAGCTATTAATCCTATCAGCTACAAGTTCACGTATATTAACTTTAGACTCCAAATAGTCATGAAAATTTTCGCTTATATCATCTAAAGATTCAAACAGTTTCCTTTCTAATTCACTTCTAACTTTCGTTTTGGTACCATCTCCCATAAATAAGGCAATAAACCAATGGTCTTGTTTAAACTCTGTTTCCATATAATTATCCACTTTAGAAAGTATAAAAGAAACAATTCCATCCATATTTTCTTTGGTAAAAACTTGCCCTTTTATAGATTCTGCAGAAAGTAATTCATCTGCAACTAAATCTCCTATTCTTTGTGCAATGGCAGCTTGCCTTTTAGGAAAAACCCCTTGGAAAGTCCAAAACAATATTCTCGTGGGTTCTTTTGGGTTGAACAATAACCAAACGGCTATTTTATTGGTGACCCAACCAATCAATGCGGATATTACTGGAATTAATATAAGTTTAAGATAGAACATAAGCGAATTGTGCTATATTTTAATTATTTTCACAGCAGTTAAATAACAAATAAAATACCACAATTACTTATGAAATCATTTATTGACTATCAAGCTGATTCAGATTTTTCTATTTATAACATTCCATTTGGCGTTGCCTTCATCAAAAATGAATACCCAAGTTGTGTCACCCGGATTGGTGACACTATCGTTGATTTAGCAGCACTTTATGATGCTGGATATTTTGATGAATTTGAATTGGAGGATAATGTTTTTGAAGCATTGGTATTAAATCCTTTTATAGAATTAGGTAAAGATGTAACCGTACCCGTTCGGGAGAAGATTCAAGAATTATTGACAGAAGGTTCCTCCCTATCATCAGATAAGGAAACTCAAGAAGAAGCATTTTTCTCTATTGAAGACGTGGTGATGATGCTTCCTGTGCATGTGCCAAACTATACTGATTTTTATAGCTCTATAGAACATGCCACCAATGTAGGTAAGATGTTTCGTGATCCAGAAAATGCTTTATTACCAAACTGGAAACACTTGCCTGTTGGGTATCATGGTCGTTCTTCTTCTATTGTTGTGAGTAAAACACCAATTAGACGTCCAAAAGGGCAAACAAAACCTAATGATTGTGATAAACCAGTATTTGGGCCTAGCAAACGTTTGGATTTTGAATTAGAAATGGCTTTTATAACCAATCAATATACGGAACTGGGCGATGCTGTGACCACTGATAAAGCAGAGGAAGCTATCTTTGGTATGGTGTTATTTAATGACTGGAGCGCTAGAGATATGCAGAGATGGGAATATGTACCTTTAGGACCTTTCTTGGCTAAAAACTTTGGTAGTTCTGTTTCTCCTTGGATTGTTACTTTAGAAGCTATGGAAGACTTTCGTGTACCAGGACCAAAACAAGAACCAGAAGTTCTACCATATCTGCAATATGAAGGAGATAAGAATTTTGATATTAAATTACAAGTTTCTTTAACACCAAAAGATGGTGAAGAAAATGTAATCTGTAACTCAAACTTCAAATATATGTATTGGAATATGGCACAACAATTAGCTCACCATACGGTGAATGGCTGTAATATAGAAGTTGGGGATATGTATGCAAGTGGTACTATCTCTGGGAAAGATGAAAATTCTTATGGGTCTATGCTAGAAATTGCTTGGAGTGGACAAAAACCAATCAAATTATCTAACGGAGAAGAACGATCTTTTGTAGAAGATCATGATACCATTACCATGCGTGGATGGTGCGAAAAAGATGGTAAACGTATTGGGTTTGGTGAAGTTGAAACGCTAATATTACCAGCAACATAATTGCATAGCATTATACAAAATTTACCATTTAATTATATTATAAAGGCTCCTTAGAAATCTAGGAGCCTTTTCATTTATCTATAAAGACAATACGATATCGTAAAATAATTATAGTTAATCAATGTTATTTTCGTCAATTTTTTTTAAATAGTTAGTGAATTCATTAAATTCATCTAAAGTTTTCAATTTATATAATTTTCTTTTCTTGCCATTTTTCAGAATGATAAAAAAAGTATAACCAGCATGCTTTTCATGTTTCTCTAGACAAAAGATATCATCTATTGGAATTTTCTCTGCAAACGAATATTTGATTAAAAATAAGAAAATATAGAGTAAAGAAAAAGACCCTATAGCTAGCCAAGAAAATTGTTCAAAATTTAAATGAAATAAATTCGCTGTTCTAAGTTTTAAATAAGATAAGCAAATATTAAGCATCACACAACATATGATAATCGTATTGCGCGTTTTAAGACCATCATCAATGTGCAGAATTTTATGCTCTTTATCGTATGCTACATTCATAGCATTAATATAGGTATTTATAATTGTACAAAAAATTTATTTAAACAACTACTTCGCCGTATAAATCAAATTCTGTAGCATCTATAATATGTACCTCTACAAACTCTCCGATAGGTAGATATATTTCTGTGCCTTTTATTAGAACCTCATTATCTACATCAGGTGAATCAAATTCTGTCCTACCTACAAAATATTCACCGTCTTTTCTATCGATTAATACTTTAAAAGTTTGTCCAATTCTATCTTGATTTAATTCCCAAGAAATTTGAGATTGAACTTCCATAATTTCTTCTACCCTACGTTCTTTAACCTCTTGAGGCACATCATCCACCAAATTATAGGCGTGGGTATTTTCTTCTTGAGAATAGGTGAAACATCCTAACCTATCAAAACGTTGGTCAATGACCCATTGTTTCATTTCTTGGAAATCTTCTTCTGTCTCTCCCGGGTATCCACAGATAAGTGTCGTACGAATAGCCATATTTGGAACTTTTGCTCTAAAAGAGGCTAATAAAGCATTCGTTTTTTCTTTGGTCGTTCCACGGCGCATAGATTTCAATAATTTAGTAGAAATATGCTGTAATGGAATATCAATATAATTACAAACCTTCGGTTCATTTTTAATTACCTCTAAAACATCTTCTGGAAATCCTGTCGGGAAGGCATAATGTAGGCGAATCCATTCAATACCTTCCACTTTGGCTAATTCTTTTAATAAATCTGCCAATGCCCTTCTTTTATATAAATCTAAGCCATAATAAGTTAAATCTTGGGCAATAAGAATAAGTTCCTTTGTTCCATTTTTGGCTAGTTTTTCTGCTTCCTTCACCAAATTTTCTATTGGGGTAGATTTATGCCCGCCTCGCATTAATGGGATAGCACAGAAAGAACATGGCCTATCACAACCTTCTGCAATTTTCAGGTAAGCATAATGCCGAGGTGTTGTGGTTAACCGCTCCCCTACTAATTCATGCTTATAATCTGCCCCTAACGCTTTCAATAATAAAGGTAATTCTCTGGTACCGAAATATTGATCTACATTGGGAATTTCTCTTTCTAAATCTGGTTTGTACCTTTCACTTAAGCAACCAGTCACAAAAACCTGTTCTACCTCCCCAGCTTCTTTGGCTGCTACAAATTCTAGAATGGTATTGATAGATTCTTCTTTGGCATTTTCTATAAAACCACAAGTATTGATCACAACTATATCACCTTTCTCTTGATGAGCTACATCTTTACCATTGGCTTTAAGTTGACCCATGATAACTTCTGAATCATATATATTTTTAGAACAGCCAAGAGTGACCATATTTATTTTTTTTCTACCGACTGATTTCGTGCGCATATAATTGGAATTGAGCGTGCAAAGGTACGAATTAATAAGAGATTATTCTTCATGCTCATAGGAGGATAATCACGCTTATTAAAATCTATTTAAAAAGAATATTAAGATTTTAATAAACTTAGAGACAAGCTAGTAGATAGAAATAAAAATCTTAATTTTATTAATTCTAAGATTCATTGCTTTTCGTTGAACCATTTTTAGCGATGATATCTTCTGGTTTATCACCAAAAACACGTTTCGCGTAACGGAAACGTTTTTTCCAGTAATTCATAGATAATGGAGAAATTGTAACCCCTGTTGAAGATCCAGCATGAATAAATTGAATATCATCTGGCGTTACTTCTACCACCATTCCCACATGAGAAATTCTAGAATTTGGGGTGTTAGAAAAGAAAATCATATCCCCTGGTTCAATATCCTTATATTCAATTTTATCTCCTACTAAAGCCTGATTTTTAGAAACTCGAGGTAATTCAATATCATTGGCTTTGAATACACTTTGCATAAAAGCAGAGCAGTCAATACCATTTCTTGATGTACCTCCATACACATACGGTGTCCCTATATAGGTTTTAGCCTCAGAAATTAAACTAAAAATAGTAGTTTTTCTTTCCTCAAATGATAAGGCTTTACCAATTTCTTTTAAGATCAATATTTCGATCTCACTCAACACTTCCTCGGGTTCTTCAGGAAGGTCTTCTTCTAGGACATTTTCTAAAGGGATGTTGGAATTTAAATGATGGGCGAATGATGCCTGAGCATTCATTTCAGTAACACAAAATAAAGAAAATATAGTAGCGTAAAAGATATATTTCTTGTGCATTCGGATTCTGTTTAAAACCTGCGTAAAAATAACATATTAACAAATAAATTAAATTTATGACTTGTTGGTTTAAGCTAAGTTTAACTTTATTTAACACTTTTTAACTTTAGTTTTTTAGGCATCCTAAATATTTAAAGAATTCTAATTTGAAAATCGTAATTTTAACAGACATTAAATAAACTAAATTTCATGAGAACATTTATTTTATCCATTCTATCCTTATACGTATGCATGAGTTGTGCGGTACAACCTACTTCTAAATCATATGATACTGTCATTATGAACGGTCAACTTTTATTGCCTGATGGCCAGGTGAAAAAGGGCCATATTTTAATCAATGATAATAGAATTACTGAAATTGTATTTTCTGATAAGAATAGTCTTAAGGATTATAATGCTAAAACTAAAATAGACGCAAAAGATAAATTTGTAATGCCTGGCCTCATTGACGCTCATGCACATTTTATAAGTGTGGGTAGAAATGCTTCTAATTTAGACTTGCTAGGCGTTTCGACATGGAAAGAAACTTTAGTAAAAGTAAAAGATAGAGTGGCTCAAGCAAAACCTGGAGAATGGATCATTGGCCGCGGTTGGCATCAAGAAAAATGGACAGATGCTCCTGCCCAAACGGTTGAAGGCTTCCCGGTGCATGATGAGCTTTCTGAGATTTCACCTAACAATCCAATTATACTCAATCACGCAAGTGGCCACGGTATTTTAGCCAATGCAAAAGCCATGGAAATAGCAGGTGTTACAGGCAAATCAGCAGTGCCCGAAGGTGGTGATATGATATTAAAACCCAACGGAGAGCCAAGTGGGATTTTTCAAGAAAATGCAGAAAATTTAGTGTACCATGCTTATCAGAAATTTAGAAGCCAGATGAGTGAGGATGAAAAACAAAAGGAATGGTATAGTTATCTAAAAGCAGCGGAAGAATTATGCTTATCTCAAGGAATTACCAGTGTGCATGATGCAGGTTTAAGCTATACCGACGGATTAAAGTTTAAGGCCTTAGCAGATAAAAATGAATTAAATGTAAGGTTATATACCATGATGGCTGATTATATTGTGCAGGATTTAGATAAAAAAACTTTGAAAAATTATATTGAAAGTACCAGAGGAAATTTATTCTTTGATAATACTGCAATCAAAGCTTTCATGGATGGAGCCTTAGGATCACGTGGCGCTTGGTTATTAGAAGATTATAGTGATAAACCTGGGTATAGAGGAGAAAATGTTACGCCAATTTCCTCTATTAAAAAAACAGCTGAAATTGCTAAGGAATTAGACATGCAATTATGCGTACATGCCATTGGAGATAGAGGAAATAGAGAAGTGATGAATGTATTTGAAGAAGTGGCAGGTAGTGAAATTCCAGCAAGAAGATGGCGTATTGAGCATGCGCAACATTTAAACCCCAAAGACATTAGAAGATTTGGGGAATTAGGGATTATTGCCAGTATGCAAACTGTACATTGCACCTCAGACGCTCCATATGTTTTAAAAAGATTGGGTGAAGAACGTGCAGAGGAAGGTGCTTATGTATGGCAAAAACTTTTAGAGAATCATGTGATTTTAGCGAATGGTACAGATGCACCGATAGAAAAAATTAATCCTTTTAGAAATTTATATGCCGCATTAACTCGTAAATCGGACAACGCAGCAGATGCCTTCTACCCTTCTCAAGCTTTAACTAGAAAACAAGCTCTAAAAATGTACACGCAAGGTAATGCATATGCAGAGTTTAAAGAAAAAGAAAAGGGGAAATTAGAAAAAGGATATTTAGCAGATATTATCATTTTAGACCAAAACCTAATGGAATGTCCTGTGGAAGACATCCCAAATACCAAGGTTATTTTGACCTTAGTTAACGGTGAAATTAAGTATCAAGTAAAATAAATCATCCTAGATTTTGCATCATATTTGATGATTAAATATCATAAATAAAAATATTACATGGCTTTTATCGATTATTATAAAATTTTGGGGCTAGAAAAAACTGCATCTGAAGCAGATATCAAGAAGGCTTACCGTAAACTGGCGAGAAAATATCACCCAGATTTAAACCCAGATAATAAAGAAGCACATCAGAAGTTTCAACAGATAAATGAAGCGAATGAAGTATTGAGTGACCCAGAAAAACGCAAAAAATATGATGAGTATGGCGAAAACTGGAAACATGCTGATCAAATGGAAGAAATGCGTAGACAACAAGGACAGCAACGCCAAGCTGGCGGAAATCCATTCGGTGGAGATGGTCAACAGTGGTCACAAGGCTATTCTGGTAATTTTGAAGAGGGCCAATTCTCAGATTTATTTGAGGAGTTATTTGGTAGCAGAGCCGGAGGGTTTAGAAGTAGCCAGCAAGAGACACGTTTTAGAGGGCAAGATTTACACGCTTCTTTAGAATTAACTTTGCGCCAAGCATATGAAACTCATAAACAGACTTTGAATGTAAATGGTAAAAACATTCGTATAACGATTCCTGCTGGTGTTTCTGATGGCCAAGAAATTAAATTAAATGGTTACGGAACGCCCGGAGTAAACGGAGGACCTAATGGCGATTTATATATTACTTTTGTAATCAAAGAAGATACAACCTTCAAAAGAGAAGGAGATAATTTACGCAAAAAACAACCGCTAGATTTATATACCGCCGTGCTAGGTGGGGACATCACTGTAGATACATTTGATAGCAAGGTGAAATTGAAAGTAAAACCTGGGACTCAAAATGGGGATCAGGTGAAGCTATCTGGTAAAGGATTTCCTATCTATAAGAAAGAGAATCAATTTGGGGATTTATATCTAACGTATGACATACAAATACCTACCAACTTGACAGATAAGGAAAAAGAGTTATTTGAAGAATTGGCTAAATTAAAGTAAGATGGAAACGAAATATATCAAAATCACAGAATACTGTACCAATGAAAATATTGAATCTTCTTTTATTTTAGAATTAAATAAAGAAGGGATTGTACATATAGAAACCAGAGAGAATAATCAATATTTAGCTGAAGAGGATTTACCAGCTTTAGAAATGTTTAAAAGATGGCATTATGATTTAGGGATTAATCTAGAAGGTATTGATGCAATGCGTCATATGGTAGAACGTATGAGAGCCATGCAAAAAGAGCTAAATCAGTTACGAAAACAAACTAAATTTCTGATTGATTAATTGACTCTTTCGACGTTTTTAAACGGATTTCTAGGAATAAAATTTTTAGGCTCATAAAATTGATTAAAAATCAGCTTGAGGCCTTTATTAAGTATAGGGTTGGTATGCTTTAATAAACCATAAGAAGCTATGGGCTCTGCTCCTATGGAACTCTTGATCTCTATGGCCGACCTTGAAAAAATGATGGTTTTAAATCGATGATTAATACCATAATCGAGCATACGATATAGCATATTTAAATACAATTGCATGGCTTGCTGTAGGGCACTATCATATTTCAAGAACCCAGTTTCTAACGTTTTTTGATTATGGATAAGGGTATAAAAACAAATTAATTCTCCTTTGTGAAAACCTGCAAAAAATTGATAATCCTTTTGCATAGTAGCCTTCATAACAACAAAATAATTTGGTGGTAATTGATAAGGAGAAAACGAGATATTATTCAAGACATTTAGATAAAGCTGGTAGATTTTGTCTTGGTAATGTCCTATCTCTTGATGGTTTAAATTTCTAAATTCAAGGTCTTCAGCTTTTTTAAAGGCATTCTTTGCTCTAGTTCTATATTTAGTTTTTAGACTCGCTAAATAATCATCGAAAGTGAGCCATTCCGCTCGTAGACCTAATTCCATATTGGGTTCTACAGATAGCGTATGATAATTTTTAAAAACAGCTTGTGCTTGCGCCAGCTTATTTTCATAAAAATCTTTTACGAGAAGCAATTGAATAGGCTTCTTTTCTTCATTGGATAATCCTTTAATCTCTTGGACAACCACTTTAATTAAAGAAACTAAATCGTTAATTTCTAACCTATTACTTAATTCAAAGACATGTTCCCCAGTAAGTTTAATATTTCCGAGACAGAGCATATTGGAATCAAGAATACGCATAATTCTTTTGGTAATATTTTTCTTTTCTTCTTTAAATAAACTTGCACTATTTAATTCAATTCGCTGAAATATACACTTACCTTCTAGCCTATTCTCGATAAAAAATGCCACATAATAAATCTTCATATTTGATGGAAGCGCAGTCTCTTGACCTATCAAATATGAAGTTTTCAAAAATATGTTTTCTCCTAACTCATCCCACGACTGTGGTAAATCTTGAACAGTTAAATAAATTTTATAAAAAGGTTGTGGCGTCATTGAGCGCAAAAGTAATTGAATAATCTTATTTTTGCCATCTTATGAATCAAGTAGTGCCCAAAATATTAATTTTAATATCCCGCTTACCATTTAGTTTTCTTTATGGATTAGCTGATTTTCTATACTTCATACAGAAATACATTGTTCAATATAGAGCGAAAGTTGTTACTAAAAACTTAAAGATTGCTTTTCCAGAAAAATCCGATGCTGAAATCAAAAATATTAAAAATAAATTTTTTAAATATTTATGTGATTATATTGTTGAATCTATCAAGGCATTAGATGTTACACAAGAGGAATTAGATGAGCGACTTAATTTTAAAAATTTAGAGGTTTTAGATAAAATAAAACAAGAAAATAGAAATTTAATCCTACTATCTGGGCATATCTTCAATTGGGAATGGTTGATTGGATTAACTCACTATTTACCATCTAAGAACACTTTTGCCGTATACCATAGAACTTCCAATAAGGCCATCAATGATTTAACGATTAAAACCCGCCAGAAATTTGGCACACAGGTGATCACCATGCAAGAATCTGTGCGCAAAGTGCTGAAAGCTGAAAATAATGGTGAGAATACCTTTTTGATGGTTTCTGATCAAAAACCGTTTAGGACCAGAATTAACTACGATTTAGAATTTTTTAATTATAATACACCAGTTTTCCAGGGTTACGATCAATTAGCTAGAAAGAAAAATATGGCTGTGGTTTATATTGATATCACCAAAACTGCCAGGGGTAAATATACTTATGAATTGATAGAAATTGTGCCGAATGGAAAAGCTTTTATCCCGCATGAAATTGTTCATAAATATTATCATCTTTTAGAAGAGAACATCAAAAGAGATCCCGCGAATTGGTTATGGTCTCACAACAGATGGAAATATAAAAAAGGAATAGACTATTGAAAATTGCAATTGCCATATTAAACTGGAACGGAAAAGACTTACTTGCCGAATTTCTGCCAAAGATTATAG
>JBPCUN010000097.1:0-18256 GCA_051011115.1 Weeksellaceae bacterium | reverse complement strand
GTATTGTCTATATAATATTTTATTCATCTCTTAAAGCATCAATTGGTTTTATCTGAATGGCTCTCCATGCAGGCAGTAAGCCAGCAAATAGAGACATCAATACAATAATGGCAAATGCTCCAAACATCACCCCAACATCTACAGAACTATTGACAAGTGGAACATTGGCATCTTCTGAGTTATCTACCATGACATTAATAATTGCTAATAATGCCGTACCGAATATGACGCCCATCAATCCAGATAATATGGTTACCGTTACCGCCTCTAACATGATTTGAGTAATGATTTGTCTAGGTTGCGCACCTAATGCTCTTCGTATACCAAACTCTTGCGTTCGTTCTTTCACGGTTATTAATAAAATACTACTTACTGCAATGGATCCTGCAAATAAGGTTAGAAATCCAACGATAGTGGTTAAAAATTCTAAGCCACTCATAAAACTGAACAATTTACCAAACATCTCACCCAGATTGAATCCTCCAATAGCTTGCGTATCATTTGGAGCAATATCATGCTGCTCTTTGAGGTAACTTTTGATGTTTTCTTCAGCTTCTTTAATATCGTAAGAGTCTTTAATATTAACTGCTAGCCACCCTAATCGATTGGGCTGATTATAAAGTTTAGAAAAAGTAGAAAACGGCATAAAAAGTACTTTTCCACCTTCAAAACCTCCTTTATTCTCATATACGCCTACAATTTTGAAACTCACATTATTTATAACAACAGATTTACCAACAACTTCAGATATGCCTACAGGAAAAAGTTCCTCTACAATATCCTCTCCTATAACACAGACTTTGCTCCTCGATTCAATATCTGAATCATTGATAAACCGGCCATATGGAATGGTTTTTTTGAACATTTTATTCTGATCTGGAAAATCTCCAAACACCTGGTACTCCCCACTACTTGTATTGTATCTTACCCTAGAGAAAGTGACGTTCCGCGGAGCAATTCTTCTGATTTCTGGAAATCTTTTTTTGAGTCCTTCTACATCGTCTAATACCAAGTCAAAAGTCCTTCCTCTTCCATATCCCTTATAAGGCACGCTTGTTTTCTCTGCCCATATAAATAAACTGTTGGTACTAGAACCTTTTAAATCTCTATCAAAACCATTTCGCATACCATTCACCATCCCCAGCAACCATACAAACAGAAACATACCCCATGCAACCCCTATCATAGTGATAAAAGTTCGAGATTTGTTTTTGCTCAAGGCATGATATATTTCGTTCCAAGTATCTATCATCTGCTATTCGTTTCTTAAGGCTTCTATGGGTTTAATATGAGCAGCTCGTCTTGCTGGTAAAAATCCTGCAATAAGTCCTGCTAAAAACAAGATTACAACCGCCATGATGATTACCCTTTTTTCGACAGTTGGGTCAAAAATCAAATATTGGGTAAGTTTGTCGTCAATTGAATTGGTAAGTAATATACCTGATAATACGCCAATAAAACCGAAGATAAAGGTAACCGTCAATGTTTCTTGCAAAACTAACGCAATGATGCTTTTGGGTGTTGCTCCTAATGCTTTCCTTACTCCAATTTCTTTGGTTCTTTCTCTTACACTATAAGCCATCATATTACTAATGCTTACCACACCTGCAATGAGACTACCACCACCAATTACAAAAACGATCACGGCAAATAAATAAAAGAACATTTCCGTTTGTTTTAATCCCTCGGTATTATCTCTTACCCTAAGCCCTCTCAGATCTTCTGGACTCACTTGATGTATACTTTTTAAATCTTGCTCTACTTCATCAGAAAGATTTTTAATCTCTGCCAGTGTTAAACCTTCTTGAGGTAAATAATCAATCTTATCTATTTTATCTGTCCCATAGATTACTTGCATGGTTTGAATAGGTAAATAAATCTTCCTTTCTTCATCGTCCCCATCTTCATCAGAAAATACACCAACCACATGATAGAGCGTGCTACCCAATTGAAGCGTCTTTCCTACTGCTGACTCATTTTTAAATAAATCTTTTTCTACCAGACGACCTATGGTAATGTTTTTCTCGATACTTCTACCGTCTTCATCGTTGATATAGCGCCCACTTATTACCCGATTTTCTGCCATTTGTTGCTGACTAGGCAAAACACCTTGCACCATATAACTTCCATACTCACTACCGTATCGGGCAGAAATCTCTTTGGTAATTGAGGGTGTCATGGTTAGGATTTTATCCCCATATTTATCTTGAATATAGTGATAATCGTCTAGTGTTAATTCTATTATTCTTCCCTTTTGTTTACCACGGTATGCAATATTGGTTACCCCTGTATTTAAAGATACTTTCTTTACTCCAGGAGGGAAAAATTCTTCTTCAAAACCCTTTTGCAGCCCGTTACTAAGACCAAATAAGGTAATGAAAACAAATAGTGCCAAAGCAATAGTGAACCCAGATAAGAAAGTTCTAAGTAAATTACTTCTAATGGATGCCCATATCTCTAGCCAGCGGTCTATATCAAACATTCTTAAACTCTAATTTGAGTGTTAAATTTATCACTCACAATAACGCCATCTTTTAACCGAACAATTCGCTTACACATGTGTGCAATATCATCTTCGTGCGTTACCATAAGAATTGTTTTACCTTCATCATTGATTTGTTGAATTAGACGCATAACCTCATGAGAAGTTACAGAATCTAATGCACCTGTCGGTTCATCAGCTAATAAAAGCTTGGGTTGAGATGCCAGAGCACGTGCAATGGCTACACGTTGTTTCTGCCCCCCAGATAACTCGTTTGGCATGTGCGTCTCCCATTCAGATAGGCCGACTTTGGCAACGTATTGACGAGCTATTTCATTTCGCTTACCTCTTGGCACCTTTTGATAATAAAGCGGTAACGCTACATTTTCTAAAACATTTTTAAAGCCTATCAAATTATAAGATTGAAATATAAATCCTAAAAATTTGTTTCGGTAAGTAGCTGCTTTAGATTCATTAAGGTTTTCTATAACAATGCCATCTAATTCATATATGCCCGAATCGTGAACATCAAGCATGCCAATAATATTCAATAAAGTAGATTTTCCAGAACCCGAAGACCCCATAATAGCTACAAACTCACCCTCTTCTACTTCTAAATCGATTCCTTTTAGAACTTCTAGTTTATTCTTGCCCATTTTATAGGACTTTCTAAGACCTTTGATTGAAATCATATGAGGTTGAGGTTATAGTATAATTGTTTATAAATATAATGTAAATAGCTCCTTTTATATATTTAAGAGCACTAAATATATTTTATAAGTCTATGTTTTAACATAAACGTTACATTTTATTTAAATTAAAACATTATTACAAAAGTAAAAAGTTTTAAATTATGACTAAATAAGGCATAATTCTGAAAAAATTTTTAAATCATTAATACAATCTTTCTTTTTGGAAAAATATGCATATACAAAATAATACAATGAAGCAACAAATGTAGCAACATTAGATTCTAGAAATGCCCTAGATTTACTAGCATCAAATTTCAGCCCAGCATATCAGTCACAATATATAGAATAATTTAGGTAAGTTAAATGGTAAGCCACCATTATTGCCTATGAGTAATGGTTAAAAGGAGTAATTATACTACTACAAGCTATTGAAGAAATATTAGAGTAGTGAATTAGATAGCATTAGCACCTAAAAATAGAAAACCCCACCGGATCAGCCATCCCATGAGGTATCTGCGGAGAGTGAGGGAAATGAACCTTTATATTTTAGATATTACTTAATTGTATATAAAGATTGATTATCAGTTTTTTAATAAAAAACTTAACACATAGTATAACATTATTTGATAGGAAATTACTAAATTTATGGCAACCAAAATGGCAACCATTATATTTATGAAATCTTCTTTCAAACTCCGAAAACCCAATTTAGATAAACCGACACCTATTTACTTTACTGTATTCTTCAAAGAAGAAAAAAAGGCTTTGATTTATGCAACAGGGAAAAATATTCATCCTGTTGATTGGGATTTTGTATCAAATACCCCCAAAAATAAAAACTTGAAATATCATTCTACGCATTATAATTCTGCAATTAGAAAGGAAATGAGTTTAATTCAGGATGAATATGAAAAATTATTTCTAGAGTATGACAGATTCCACAAAAAACTTACATCTACAATTTGCAAATCTGAATTAGACGAAAGACTGAATCGAGTTGAAAGAAAAAAATTAGATTTTTTTACTGTTTATGATATGTTTTTGGACTCAAAGAAAAACGATTACACGGATAATCGTGTCTCAGACTCGACAAGAAAAAGGTATAAATACTTGAAAACTCAACTTCTTGAATTTCAGTCACATCGTAAGAAAAAATTTAGTTTTAATGATATTAATTCTAAATTTTACAATGAACTTTTGCAATATTTTATTCAGGAAAAAAAGCATTCAGCAAATACTTTACATAGAAATATCGGGCTATTTAAAACATTTATGTATTGGGCATTTGAGAAGAAATTAACGAATAACGATGAATTTAAGGATTTCAAAAAACCAAGAAAACAACCTACTACAGAAATAGCACTTGATATAGATAAGGTAAATGATCTGTATAATCTGGATTTGTCTTCTAATATAAGATTAGAAAGAGTGCGAGACCTTTTCATTATAGGTTGTACCACAGGGCAAAGATTCAGTAACTATAGCAGTTTTAGCAAAAGCGATATTGTTGGAGATGAAATTTTGGTTCCAGACTTTAAAAACCCTGATAAATTACTCAATATCCCATTACTCGAAATAACTAAAGAAATTCTGATTAAATATGACTTTAATCTTCCAGAAATTTCCAATCAAAAATTCAATAAGTATATCAAGGAGATTGTGAAAATTGCTGGCTTTGATGAAAATACAAAGAAGATAATTAGAATTGGAAAAGAAATAAAAGAAGATAATATTCCGATGTGGAAACGAGTCTCTTCCCATACTGCGAGAAGATCATTTATTACGATTATGCTAAATGCAGGTGTACCACCAAAAATTATAATGAGTATCACAGGACACAAGTCATTACCTGTGTTTAATGCCTACTATAAACCTGATTCTAAAGCGAGATTACAAAGTATGAAGAATACATTTCAAAAACTAAAAAAGCAAGAAAATGAATAAATATCAAGTTAAATTATCCAGTAGTAATTCTTTAGTAAATTATTTGGACAAAATTTCTTTTAGAACAAAAGTAGCCAATGAGTTATACAATGAGATTATGTTAAACTCACAAAAAGAACCTGATAATATTGAAATTTTCAACTTTGACTTACAATGGAGTACTTTGATAAAAAATCCCTTTATAACACAAATACACCAAAACAGAAATAACCTTGAAAAGTTAGAGTCTCGAAAGTTTTACAGGGATGTATGTCAATATTTTGCAGACTATTTAAGAAATCAGAAAGGATGGCTAAAGAACATAACGCCAATGGATTATATTATTCCCGAAATGAATAAGTATAAAAATTATATTAGAAATTATTTCAATTTACTTCCGCATTATGAAAAAAAACTTATAGTATTAGAATCTCGTGAAGATTCCAAGTATCATAAATATTTTATAAATGTGAACCTTGAACAAAACAATAATATTAATAATAATAATTATCACTTTGTTTCACAAGTGACACGACAAGACCTAAGATTGTTGCCAATTCAAGAATTTATAAAAGAATTGTATTTAGTTTTCTCTCCTATAGAATTAGAATTATCCCAAGCCTGTATCATAGAATTTTTTAGAACTAAAGAAAGAACCAATAATTTGCGCTATTCACATAGAGAGTTCAAAATTGAATTTGAGATGTTATACCCAAATTTAAAATATAATTCTTACCGAAAAGGAATTCCTGATGATATCAATACCCAAGAATATTTGAATAGAATCAAGAAAAAAGATTTAATAAATGCTATTTTCTATGTTTATGAGAATTTTCCCAATGATAAAAAATTATTGGTAGATAAATTAGGGCTAATCGAGACTTTAAAGACTTTATATGTAAAGAGATTTATTAAGGAATAGGGTAGTCCATATTGTATGTATAAACTTATTCAATCAGTTGACTTACTTTATTTACTACCTTATATTCTAATTCGTCAAATTCTTTAAAGTGTGCTTTTCCGCATTTAATTTTCAGCTGTTCGTTCCCATTCAGTTTTGACAAATCAACTTCTGGCGTTCCTGTGTCCTTGGTTTCTGCTACGAAATATATTTTCTTTTCATCTTCAAACACCAAAGCCCAATCTGGATTGTAATTTCCAATGGGTGTGGGGATTTTAAACCAATTTGGAAGTTTAAAATAGAACTTGATTTGTTCACTGCTTTCACAATCTTTTGCAAACTTGCTTTCAACTCCTGAATCTAATGGCACAAATTCTTCATAAATGGTTTTAAAAGAGTTTGTCACTTTAAAAGAAAAGTCGTTTAAGTAAACTTCTAATTCTTGAGCTTCAAATAAAGTCATTTCATATTCAGCACCGCCAATTTTGTGGTACTTGATTCCATCTATCATTAAGTCGTACAAAGTTCGTTTTATGGCTTGGGTTGTTAAGTCCAAAAACAGTTGTGGATTGATTAAAATATCTCCAATTCTGTCGGATTTACTTAATATCTCTTGAATTGTCGAACGTGTTAATTCTGTTTTGCTCTGAATGTAACCTAAAACGTCTGGAATTTTCCAAGAGTAACTGTCATAAGATTCTACCTTATCTCCTGCGTACACTGTTCCAACTCCTTCGTCAGTCATACTGATATTGACTTTCGTTGAACGAATGGACGGTGCTTTAATCTCAGGTAAATTTTTTACTGCTTTTGAAGCAAATGTGATTAATTCGTCTGTTTTATAGTCAACACGATAAGTCGTTTTCTTTTTCAAATTTTCCCAAATCTCCAAGAATTTTGGGTCTGCTTCAAAGCCTTTTCGGTATTTGATTGCTGTACGTTTTCGCTTGTTTTTGATTCTGCCTTTAAACTCAACTCCGCAATCGTCTTCGATTTCTTTTTGTAATGTTTTTGCGAAATCGTCATACGATTCATTCGCGATAACTGTTAATCGGTTTATGTTTTGGTCATAGGTTCTTTCTAACATCCCATCTTCCGTTTTCTTCACTGCTAATCGTAAACCTCTACCAATTTCTTGGCGTTTCTTTATGTCGGATTTCGTCTCGTTCAGGGTGCAAATCTGAAATACATTTGGATTGTCCCAACCTTCTCTAAGTGCAGAATGTGAGAATATGAAACGAAGCGAGTTGTCAATATCCAACAACTTTTCTTTGTCTTTCATTATTAAGCTGTAAGTGTCGTCATCTGCTTTTGTAACGCCTGAAGTATCTTTGAAATTTCCTTTTTTGTCTTGTGAGAAATAGCCATTGTGAACTTCATTGACAGGAAACCTGTCCAATTCCTTAAAAGCAGGTTTTGAAATGTATTCCTGGTAGATTTCTTCAAACCATTCTGCAAATTTTCCTCTGAGTGGATTTCCTGCTGAATCATAATGCCTGTAATTAGCGACCTTGTCAATGAAGAAAAGCGAAAGCACTTTTATTCCTAATTTGTTTAGGCGTTTTTCTTTCTTTAAATGTTCTTCAACCGTTTTGCGTATTTGGAATTTCAATACTTCATCATTCAAACCACCTTGACTGTTTCCTTTGTACAAAAGGTTTCCGTTTGAAATAGAAATACAATTGTTGGTTGCATCTATTTCTTCGATGATATAACCATCTGAATAAATTTCTCGCTCATTTGATTTATCATATAAATCGTCCCCAACTTTCACGGAAACAGATTTCTTTTTTACGCCTCCTTTATCGTTTACATTTATTGAAACTTTGGCAGTAACTTTTGTTTTGGTCGCCTTGATAGAATCTACTTGCACAAAAGCATCATTATATGCGTTTTCTTCAACTATTGAATCTACTTCAATCTGTTTTACCAAACCTAAATCGTAGGCTTTTACAGGATTTAGACTATAAGTAAGGTTGTATTGATTTCTATGCGTTGCCGAGTAACGAAGTGTACAAAGTCCTTTTAAGTTTTCAATCGCTGAAATACGTTTTTCAGTTTCCATATTTTGTGGCTCGTCCACAATTACAATGGGATTTACAGATTGAATAAATTCAATGGGTTTTCGCCCATTGGCTCTGTAATGTGGTTGGTTGATAATGTTTTGGTCTTTAGCAAAAGAATCAATGTTGATTACCAAAACCTCAATGTTATTATTAGTGGCGAAACCTCTCAAAGTTGAAACTTTTGAACTGTCGTAAACCTGAAAATTGAGCGGAATATTGTCGTACAAATTTTGAAAATGCTCGTGCGTGATTTCCAAGTTTTTTAAAACACCTTCTCGAATAGCCACAGACGGAACAACAATCACAAACTTTTTAAAACCATAAGCTTTATTTAGTTCGTAAATGCTTCTCAAATACACATAGGTTTTTCCTGTTCCTGTTTCCATTTCTACAGAAAAGTGCATTCCATCTAAATCTTTGCTTTGTTTAATTTCATTTTTTTCTTGAACCGATTGCAAGTTTTTTAAGATTTGCTCATCCGACAAGATTAGGTTGTTACTTACGCCATTGATTAGGTCTAAAGTACCTTCTTCTTTTAGGTTAAATTCCATTATAGAATCTTCTAAAGGTTGTCCTTCAAACAAGTCTGTTATAGACTTTATGGCGTCTTGCTGATATTGTAGGTTAGAATCAAAGGTTAATTTCATTGCTCTGGTAATTCATTAGGGTTATTGGAATCTAAATACACATCATCAGACGTTTTCTTAATGGACTTCAAAAAATCCTGTTTGTCTAATATTTCTTTTTGGTACTGTGCAATTTTATAGAGCTTGTTAAAGCGTTCTCGTTTGCTTATTCCTTCTCGTATCATATCTGCATTGGCAGATTCTAAATTCGATAGAATAGCCAACTCGTTAATACTGGCAATATCTCGTAAATTTTTACCTTTTAAGGTTAGTTGCGGATTGGCTTCTCGCCATTTCTTGGCGGTACACTTGAATAATGCCACATTCAAAATATCAGCTTCTTCTGCATAGGCAAGCCATTCCATTTCTTTGATATAATTGGATTGTGGTAAAATGTAGTCTTTAACAGCATCTGTTTGAATGGTGTAGTTCACCTTGCTTAAAACTCGTTTTACATTCCACTCTAAATTGTATTGGTTGTTTTCAACTTCTTTAAGGCGTTGGTATTCTTTAACTATATAAAGTTGAAATACAGGGCTAATCCACATTCCAAAGTTGAAGGCAATATCTTTGTGGGCATAAGTGCCACCGTAGCGACCTGCTTTAGCGATTATACAAGTAGCATTGGTTTTTTCAATAAGCTCTTTTACGCTGATTTTAAATGCATTTGAACCTGCCGATTGCCTAATTGTGGCGAATTCGCCATAATTAAAATTTGGGTTGTGCATAGACTCCCAAGCCGAGATATAATCGAGTGTATTGGCATTACGCAACCAATCGCTGATAAAGAATGAACCATCTTTGGCTTTAATCATATCTGTAAGGCTGATAAAGTCGTCTGAATTGTGGTCAACAATAGTTATGATATTGCCCTCAACTTCTATTTTTTTAATCTTTGAACTCATGTTTTGTTGCTCTTCATTTTAAAGTGGTCGAATTTGACCACTTTGAATATCATATCGTTTTAAATTCTATACCTGCATCTTTCATTTGCAAAGAGGCATTGGTTTTTAGTTGGTCGTTGCCTTTAAATTGCTTGTCTAAAGCAATTACTTTTGGTGGCTTGCTGGCTATAACTGCATCAATGATTTCTTGATTGGCTTTTTCCAAAACCAATATGAGATCGGTTTCATTTATGGCATAAAATCCTTCTTTTTCTTCAATAGTGCTGTTTAAATCTTTGCCACTTTTTAGCAAGAGTTCATAAACCATATTTTCGGTGGTGGCGTTTTTGGCAACTGGGTCAACAAAGAGTTTCATTTGCTCTTCTAAAGCCTCTTTGTCTTTGCCTGTAATTTGTTGCCATTGCTTAAAGTTGCTGTCTGAAAGTTTTAGGACTTTAAATCCTAAATCTTGCGATTGTAAATTGATGATTTGTGATTTTATATTTTGGATTTCCGCTTTGGTTTCCTCGGTGGGGAGTTCAGATTGTAGGTTTTTAATTTTAGATTGTAAATCCTTAATCTTAGTGCTCAAATCATCATTAATTTTTGAAGAAGCTCGTCTTATACGTTCTTTGGCTATATCAGCTATGGTTTTAAAACCTGCTTTATAAGCTTCACTTTTTTCATCAGTTTTTTCGGGTAGTTGTACCGAAATACATTTTCTATTACCGACATCTTGGGCATTCAATTCCATTACTGCGTGAGCAGTTGTTCCTGAACCAGAGAAGAAGTCGAGCACCAAATCGTTTTCTGCTGTTGAAATATCTAATATTCTTCTAATTAGCTTTAAGGGCTTTTTACCATTTTCAAATGCTACTTCTCCTTCTTTATGTAAATTGTTAATCCCTATATCTGTCCAAATATCCCCAATAGTTTCAGCAGGTACTTTTTTTCCATCAATTTCAACTATTTTTTTATCAGCAAATAAAACTTCTTCTCCGTTATATATATATTTTTCAAGGCCAGTTTTAGTTACAATCTTTCTAAAAAATGGCTCTTTAGGTTCTGTTTTAAATGAATCGTTAACTGCTGTTCTAAATATTTTATTAGAATTAGAAATTCTAAAGGATTCAATCTCTTTTTCTGTTGTAATACCTTTGGTTTTCAGGTAATTATTAAGGTTATGGATTTCCCATTTTTCAGCATCTACACCCTTAACAATTTCAACATATTTTGAGTATCTATCAAATACATTATCCCATTCGCCTTCAGTATAAACGGTGTTCAGTTTTATGAAATCTTTGTTTTTTGCATAAATCAAAATAAACTCTTTGATTTTAGGAATTTTCTTGTCTTTATGCGACATTTTCATTCCACTTAAATGCGACATTTTTACACAAATAGTTGAAATGTGGTTTTCTTCACCAAAAACTTCATTCATTAATAGAATCAAATTGTGTAATTCATTGTCATCTATTTGAATATATATCACCCCATCCTGATTAAGTAGGTTTTTAGCCAAATAGAGGCGTGGCATCATCATATTGAGCCAATTGCTGTGGTATTGTCCGTTTTCTTTGCTGTTCTTTTTGAACATACCGTCTTTGGTCATATAACCTTCTTCGTCTTTATCGCCCACTCGCTTTTCGTAATCGCTTTTGGTTTCAGAAAATTTATCTGGGTAAATAAACGAGTCGTTTCCTGTGTTGTATGGCGGGTCTATGTAAATCATCTTCACCTTACCGAAGTAGCTTTTTTGAAGCACTTTTAATACTTCTAAGTTTTCGCCCTCAATAAAAATATGTTCTGTTTCGTCGAAGTTTACGCTTTCGTCTTTGGCTGGTACAAGTGTTTTGGTAGTTGGTGCTTGCAACACTTTAAAGGCTTCACTTTTTCCCGCCCAATTCAGCACGTAGCGTTCGTTCGAGAAGTTAATATCTTCACCAAGCGTAGCTTTTAGTTTTTCCCAATCTACTTTGCCTTCGGTAAATACCTCAGGTAACACTTGTTTTAAAGCGTTCAGTTTTTCCTGTTCTGGTGTTAGACTTGTTCCGTCCATATATTTTATTGTTCTTTTAATCTGTGCTTGTTATTTCTTTTAAAGGTCAGATTGAATGCTCTTTTTAATATACCCTTCAATCCTTTTCATTTTCGTTTTGAGCATTTCTGTCAGTTAATAATTCTTTGGCTTCCACATTCAAGATTTCTGCAATCTTGTATAAGTCCTCCAAACTTGGTTGTCGTCTGTTTTGGGCATAAGAGTTTACCATGTTGTAACTCTTCCCAAGTTGTTCAGCCAACCATTTTTGTTTAATTCCCTTTTGTTCTAAAACCTCTTTGATTCGGTTCATTTTAATTATAAAAATTCGGAAGCTAATATAGCATTTTTATCTCATTATATGATTTAAAAAAACACGATGAAAAAAGTGTTTTAGGTTTTCTCAACATTCAGAAAGAACTTGCTATGTAATTTGCCATGACAGTGGTGATGTACCAATACGGTTTTTTCACAACATATTTGAAAATAAAGAGGAGTTTGAATTTGGCATTTATCACATTCAGGCTTTTTAGAAAAATTATGATTATCCAAAAATCTATAACAAACATGGTCATAATCAATATGATGTAAAATCTTATTATGGATTAAAATTTTTTCACAGACGGGACAAATAAAATTTTGTTGCATAAGCTTGAAGTGTCTAAAGAAAAACTGTTTACCAAGTCTATGTGCAAAAAGACGCCATTCTTTGCTGTATTTATGTATTGTTCCAATATCTTTCTTGCGGTTTTTAGCAGAATATTTTTTAATGATTTCGGTTTGTACAACTCTTTTTTTCATGACTAAATTTTTATAACACGCATAAAAAAGAATCCCAAAGAAAAATCAGTCAAGAGTGAACTTGGTTCATTCACTTGCTCTTGATTGATTTTGATGGGATTTAAAATTTGCGTTGTATAAAAATTATGGGAAAAAGTAAATTGAACTTTACCAATCAAGTATAAATCAATCTTTTATTCTCAGCATTTTAAAGCATTTTGTACCCTCTTTATTTAAAAAGAAATTGGCATGAATTGTTTGTTCAACTTTCAATCTAGGATTTTCGAAACGAACGATAGCATCAGCTTTTTTACAAAGTATTTCAGATTTATCTCTATCATTGTACTTTGATAAATATTCAGGTTTCCAGTTATTGACTTCTTTTATTTTTTCTTTCTGATCAGATAAATCTTTTTTAGCCTTTTTTAAAAAATAATCACTCATATAACTTTTGTCCTTTGAGTATTTATCAACCCTTTCTTCATACAAGGCTTTCATTTTTTCCAATGATGATATTTTATTTTCTTTCTCTTTTTCAAATCTTTCTTCTAACAGATATATGCTGTCCTGTACAGAAACATCTGAAATTTCCAATTGGTCAAACTTTATATCCAAATCATATTTATTTCCTTTACCGTCGGTTTCGATAAAAGTCTCAATAGCTTCTTTTTCTTTAGAATTAGAACTACAGGAAAGAACCACAAATGAACTTAGAATTACAATTAAATTTCTCATTTTATAAATTTTTAGAGTTTACGTTTTTTAATGAAAAATAAGAAGGCGTGAACTGAAACTTACCTTTTCGAGGTATCGCCAGACACCTAATCCAGAGTAAGAACAGCCACGCCCATAAACGTGGCATTCTTGCTTAGAACTCTGGATTTTCTTAAACTGGCGATTTTCGAAAAAGTTTCTAAAGCAAAATGCTTTATTGTAATATGTAGTTCAATTCTTTGTTCTTATATTTTTTTATTTGAGGTTAAAGATAATAAAAACATTTATTACCATTAAAAACCCTTAAGCCACTCAAAAGAAGCAAATTGATTGATGTAAGAATTCCATGTAAGGTGTCTTTGGTATTTCGCAGCACGAAACTGTCAAACTGCTACTACAATTATTGGACATAATCTCCGTGAAATTAGCATTTTCTTCCAAATGTACTTCACACGATGCTGCATATTTAGCTTTATTCTTTATACTTTAATGGTAAAAGTTTTACAATTAAAATCCACTCAATACAAGTAAGAAAAAATTAGTTTCTATTGTCGGCATAACGGTTTTGTATATGAAAATTTGCGGGTTTTAAGCACGAACTTTTCGGTTTACTACAGACCTTTAATTTTTGGATATTGTTTTGTTTAAACGATTAAACCGCTATTTTTTATTACGTTGTTGTGCGGTCGTGCTTTTTTCTCATTTTCATTTTTCTTTCAATAATTCTAAAATTGGAACATTTTCAATATTTTCAGGGATAATTGGTTCGTCATCTTCGGTAATAACAACTCTTTCTGGGTCATGAATTCCGATTTCCCAGGCATTAATAAATTTCAATTTGGTTTTTAGAATTCCTAATTCAGGAAAAGGTTCCATATTTGTATCCTTATCAACATATGCAGGTATTAATAAATACTCTTTAAAATAGTTATAACCATTAATCAAATTATCTAAATTTTTACTACTTGTGGCTTCCATTCGATGAAACCTAGATGACAATGAAATAAAAGAACCATCTTTCATTTGATTTTTTCTGATATTTTTACTAATTAAAACTTTATACCAATATGGTTTATCCTTCCTAATGCCTTTAATTATTGAAATAGAAATTGTTTCTTCTCTATCAACTTTACCATACTCTTTTATCCAATTCTCAAAAATACTTTTTGCGGCCTGTTCATTTTCAAATGCTAACAAAATACCAAAAGGTGTTGGCAGAGGCATTTGTACAAAACCAAACGCTTTCCATTTAGCTTTATCCCATAAATTAGTATCAATAATGGTTTCCGCTATCATGTTTTTATGAGTTACGGAATTAAAATTTGGTATTTCTTTATTTTTCTTTAATTCGGGTATAGATATTTTTATAGGATTTGAATTTCTTTTCAAAGGGTAATTTTTAATGTTTTCTTTTTTCCAGTTTTCTAAAAAGAATTTCGGTTCTGAAGTCAATATGTTTGTCAAGAAATTTTTGTGCTCAATTATTAAAGAAAGCCTTTCATGAACTTCGTCATTTTTATATAAGTTTTCGAAAAAATCTTTATAATCTTTAAATAAATAATTGTTTCCAATAACTAAGGGAACTAGTTCATCCATAAGTTCAGGAATGTCTTTTGATTGATAATCATAATTCTGTTTAATAGATAAATTGAATACTTTTTTACTCTCTTGTTTTATTTCGAAAAACTTGTCTAAGTTCTCATATTCAATATTAATAATAATTTTTTCAGATAAAGGAAAAGCTTCTTTAAATGCAGTTGCTAAATATGATTCTAAATAAGCAAAAATAGTTTCACTTAAAATTAAAAGATGTAAATCATTTTTTGAATTGATTATTAGCTTTATTCCAAGAATTCTAGTGTACGATGATATTTTATCTTTACTCAAAAAATTACTATCAAAAGCCATCTGTTTTGCAAATGGTTGGTTTGCTAAAGTGTTATAGAATTGATTAAAATTTTCCCTTGTAAACGAAGGGCTTTTAGTTTCGTTTGTTTCAATTAATTCTTCATGACCTAATAGGTATAAAGCTGAATCACTACTTAACCAAAGGTCATTTTTATCTAAAATATCTGGTAAATCTGATAGCTCTGTAAAATTATCATAGTGAGTATTTAACAACCTTGTAGAAAGACAGCCATCTATGAGATTCTCAATAGGCATTTCTTCATTTTCAGTGTCTCCTTGAGATTGGAAATATTGTTTAATAACATTAAATAATTCATACCAAGTTAGTAATATAGGTATGCGTCCAATTATAGTTTCATTTTTTAAAATTTGTTCAACACTTTTATAAAGTCTTTTGTTAATTGTGCCTTTAGTAAAGAACTCATTTATATATATGTTAACAGCCGATACTAAGCAATTATTAGCTGCCCAATGTAGACCTAAATTAGAATACGCTTCACTTAATAACATTAAACAAAAATAAAATTCGTTTTGTGTTTCCTCTTTAGCTAATTTTCTCACAGCCTTTCCAAAGAATACTAGGCTTTCTTTATTTAAATCGTTCTTTAATTTAGTACTTCCTCTATTCAAATATATTTTACCAGAAGATAATTCGGAAACTCTAGTTGATTCTAATTCTGCAATTACATGAATTAAATCATCATAATTTTCATCATCAGGAAGAATTTTATCATAAACATTAATGATTTCCTTTAATTGCTCAAAAGGTATATCTAAATGTTTTTCACTTAGTTTGAAGTATTTTTTTAGTTTTATCAATTCATCAGAAACTGATATTCCATTTTCAATTTTTCTTCTTAATTGGAAGAATGATAAATGAAACTTTGCAAGAAGAGAAGTAGATGGTTTTTCTTTGTATTTAGAACATTTAGTTATAAATACTATAAAATCTTGTTCTTCTTTTTCGATATCAATTATAAGTGAATCCTTTGCCTCTTCAACATTAGATAAAGTTTTAAGAATATTTAAAAGATTCAAATAAAACTCTATGTTGTTTAAATTTGGATGACTTTGAACTAACTCTTTTACAATTAAAAACTCTTCTAAAAAGGTATTATAGTCGTCATACCAATTGATTAATGTCCAAGCAAGCTGATAGTGGATTCTTATTTTTTGCTGTACACTACTGAGTTTATTTACAAATCTTTTTGCTCTTTCGAATTTTCCAACAACTTCTGTCTTTGGTAATTCTATCATTCTAGATAAAATAGCACTTTCTAAACAATACTCTACTAATTGAAAGTCAACTTCGAAAGTTCTATCCGAGTTATTTATAATTTCTTCAATTTCAGATAGTTTTTTTATTCTTACTAAGTCATTTGCTCCAATTATTTTTTCTTCTCTATGTAACGGTGATAAATTTAAGCTGTCGATAACTTCATTTAAAAGATGGTTAGAATAAACCTTTTCAAGTATCCATTCGGCATCAAGTATAATAAGTTCAATTCCATATTTTTCATTAATAAAATCTTGTGTGTCTTTTTTATCCTTACTACGAATTTTTTGATTTGAAAAAAAATATGCTTTTGTGTAGCCTCTATTTGTTTCAATAATCTTTTTTACATCAGATTTAACCTTAGGCTTCCAATCTTTTTTAGCACTTATAGCAAAAGCCCAATTCTCGTTTTCATTCCATTTATTTTCACTGATAAACCATCTATCAGAAACATAACTGGAAACTGGATATGTTTCTGAATCTGTTTTTCCATCTCCACCACCAGTTGGTCCGACTTGCGGAATCAAATTTGGTGTGATTAGTTTTTCAGCTAATTTGCGACAAAGGTTTTCAAAACTATCATGTTTTTGGTTTGTAGAAATCTGATTTATTTCAAAAGCTAGTTGTTCTTTGGTCAATAGAAAATTGGATTTTGTTTTAGAATCTGAAAAATTTTCAGGTCGCAGTTTTCTATAAAATTGAGAAGGTGTTGGAAATTTTTCTTTTTCGTACATATTTTTCAGGAAGTAAGTTGCATGCCGCACAACGGTTTCGGTTAACCGTCAATTACGGGATTAAAGTTAATGTTTTTTCGGTTAAGAACTAGCGTTATCAATTCCGAGTGGATTCGGACGTAGTTGAATCCGCCGTAAGTGCGGTTATACATTGTTACCAGCTGACTTTATTCAAGTTCCAAATGGTTTAACTTCTTTGTCAACAATTTTTTCAAGTTCCTTTTTCGCTTTTTCTGAAATTTGTTTAAGAGTTTGTTTTTTCGTTTTATTCTGCCACATACCATATAATTCTCTTGTATTCCTAAATGCTGTTCCATTTTGTGCTGCATTTAATATTAAAATTATAGGATGATAGTTTTCTACATAATCTAAAAAAGTTCTTCCAACAGTTTGATAAGCTATATCCTCATCAGCAATCTGCTTGGTGAAATTCATAGCGAACACTTCAAATTCATTCATTATATCCAAAAAGAAATCGCTATGAGGTGTAAATAAATTTTCTACTGATTCAACTGTCTGTTTAGGGTTGGAAACTTTAATTTTAGAAGAATAATCCCAAGTTTGAATAGGTTCAACAACTTTAGGATATTGTTTTACCAGTTCCATATTATTTCTCTCAAACTCATTTATTTTTCTAAAAGTTTGATTAGTAAATTTTTCACAAAGTTTCGCTGCTTCGTGAACTGCATATCTTTTTGATGAAATAATAAATTCTTTTTTGGCTTGTTCTAAAGTGTTTTTTGCAGTTTTCCAACTTTTAACAGCTAAAATTAATTGCCAAATAATTATTAAACTTAAAATTCCAACAATTGTTGAACTTAAGTAAGATAAGTTTTCTATCAAAGATTTTGTTTGGTCAAATATTTCCATTGAGATTGGTTTAGCTTGCTGGTAACGTTTTGGGTATTGCCGAAGGCGGGGAAATCGAAGCGATAAGTTTCGATTTTGCACCGAGGCGAGCCAAAACGAATTTTTATGAGTTAAATTTAAAAATAAAAAACGAATAAAATTCGTTTTTGGCGGAATAGAAGCACTGATGTTGAATTTAGCACATTAGCCCCGCTTTTGGCAATACCATGTTGAACTAAACCTCCGGTAGCTTTCTCTGCGATGATTTCGTATCTTAGTATATATAAACGTTAAATAAATGATACTATGGTAACTAAAAAAAATCTCCGGAGGAATTAAGAGCGAACAAATATTTGAATCGCGCATGTAGTGAAATTACAGGT
>JBPCUN010000096.1:0-22194 GCA_051011115.1 Weeksellaceae bacterium | reverse complement strand
TCTCTAATACGCATTACACCTCCATAGGATGAATATCTGGTAATAGCCGCTCCTATAATGATGATGATAAAAGCAATATGAAAAACAAGAATTGGCCATTTCTCTTTTTTATATAATCGGTACTTATAAATATTAGCTAAAAAACATAATGCTAAACCTCCCATCACGAGTTCAAACCACCAAGCATCATAAATACTTACCCATGCTGCCTCTGTTCCAAAATCATTTTCAACAAAGGTGGCCACTGCCATGGCAATAGCAAACACAAGTAATAATACCAACGCCAGTGAGGAAGACGAAAAAATTCTTTTTAATGTTTTCATATAATATCATTCATAAAAAATGGTCTTAAGTGAACCTAAAACCATTTTTATTATACTTAAGTATTTTTTAAAATATTTAATTCAAAGAAATAGTCTTACTATTATAAGTAGCTTCTCTTTTCTTTGCAGCTTCTAACCATTTTGGTAGTAAATTTTCTTTGAAGGCTCGTTTTTCTTTTCTTAATTTCTCCATATCTAGACCAATGAAGCTTTGAGCCTTTTCTTTGGTGCTGATATCTGGCATAGGAACAGGTTTATTATAACCTAAATCAGCCAATAATCTAGCCACTTTTATTCTACCTTCTTGGGCAATTTCTAATCCTCCTCCTATAACTCTGGCGATCTCAACAGGTGCGTGGAAAGATGCTCCATGAGAAGCTGCTGAATAATCCCATCTCCACTGAGCATGTCTAATATCCATTAAAATAGGCTTCATTTGTTCTTCTGTTGCTCCTAATTCCCAAGCTTTACCAGCTTCTATATGAAGTTTCACCAATGCCATCTCTAGTTTTTGTCTATTTTCTAAAGATTTTCTTTGTCTTTCATATACATTCTCTATCAATTTTGATTCTTCTTCTCTATGACAAACTTGACAAGCATTTTGCATATTATTTAAAGGAGATTGAATATGGTGATCAGTAAATTTTTGTCCACCTTCACTCTTATATGGCATATGACAATCAGCACATGATACACCTCTCTGAGCGTGTATACCCATTTGGAAAGTTTCATAACCAGGGTGTTGAGCTTTTAACATTGGAGCTTTACTGATTTGATGCGTCCAATCAGAGAATTCTATCTCGTCATAGTAAGCTTCCATATCCTCTACCTTCATACCATTTTTCCATGGGAAAGTTAAATAAGGTACTCCTTTTTCTGGTGTTTCTTTATTAAAGTAATACTCAACATGACACTGAGCACAAACAAGAGATCTCATTTCATTGTGTGTAGCATCATTGACGTCTTTACCCATAGACTGAAAAGCTTCTACCAATGCAGGTCTAGTAATTTTCAGTTTCATTGTTTTTTCATCATGACAATCAGCACAACCTATAGGGTTTACTATCTCATGACCTTTGCCTGCCCATTTACCTTTATAAAATTCTGCAATACCAATCTCATTCATCAATCTAGGAACATCTGGGCTTTTACAAGTCCAACATGTTGCTGGCATCGGGCCGTCTTCTGCGTTGGTAGGGCCACCTGTACGTAATGTATTACGTATATCCTCTATAGCGTATTGATGCCCACGTCCTTGACTATAATCCTTAGAAAAACCATAGCCAGCCCATAAAACAACAAATTGAGGGTTTTCTTCTAGCATATCTCTCCAAGCATTACCCCCTGCAAATGTTGCAAATGTAGTGTCTTTTGTTTGTTTAAAAGACTGATACTCTGCAGGATAATTCTCACCCCAGACGGCATTACGAGGTTCATTTTCAGCAATTTCTACTTTTGGAACATACTGATATTTCGCCTCACTTTTCCTGTTAATAATACTTGATGCTAGCAACCCAAGTAAGAAAACTACTATGGCGGTTACAATAAATAATACCCAATTTTTCATCTTTATTGTTTTTTACTTTTCTTTAAACTTTCTTTTAACCACTCTGGCACCACAGTTTCATTTTCATCTGTAGGCATAGGAGCAATATTATTTCTCATAGTTGTTAAACCATGAATTTTACCATGAGGAACTTCTTTATGACAAGACCAGCATTTTCTATCTGTTCTGCTTTCTCTATGATCTTCTAAATATCCATCATACTTTACTTGTGTCACTTGTTGCACATGACACCGTAAGCAATTATTTTGAACTACTTCCTGTGACTCTTCTCTCATGAACATTACATCTGGCTCTGCTCTTAAAGTAAATATAGTAGCGTGATATAACCCATCTTTAGCTTTAAAATAATATTGATTAGCAACATTATTGTGCGGTACATGACAATCATTACAACTAGTCCATTCTCTGTGTGAGCTATGCATCCAACTATTATATACAGGTGTCATCACGTGGCAGTTAACACACGCCTGTGGATCATCTGATAAATAGGAAAATATTTTTGCCTCGCGTGCCATAAAAAAGCCTAAACCTACCACAGAAGCTAAAAGTACTATGGCAACGACTCTCCATCTATTTTCTTTTGGTAATAGTGTAAAACGCATAGTGCAATATTTTAATTATTTATTAGATGTAAATAATGTAGGGTTTATAGTTACCATAGCCCAAGCCCAATGATTTGTATTACCGTCTGTGTTTCCTTTAAGCAACTCCATACCATCAGAAGCAAACATATGAGAATACCCAACAGTTAAATTCACATCTTTTTTTAATTGATGACTAAAAGACATATCCAATTCTGTTCCTAATGTTTCTTCTTTAAAATCTGCAGCAGTTTGAAAATGATGTACTGCTAGACTTAAATTAGATTTTTCTTGAACTTTATAATTAGCATTTAATTGCAAATCTACTAAGCCTACAGAATTGGCATGGTTACCTACGTAGAAGTAATCCATCCATCCATTAAATTTATGATTGGTACCAAAAAATGGCGTAAATGCCTTATTTTCACCATCAGTGATCACATTATTATCGTTCCCACTTTGGATTTCACCACCTAATCCCATTTTTAAATTTGGATTGAATTGATAATCTACATCTAAACCAACTAGATAAGCCTTAAGATTATTATCCATAATATCTTTTCCAAATTGGTAATATGCGTTCCCATTTAAACCAAGACCGTTCTTTTTATATGATAAATGTGTACCTATCGTTTGGTTGAAACGAGTTTCATTATAAGATGGATTCACTTGATCTAGATATTGCCAGCCAATATTAGCTAATAATAAACTCCCAGAAAAATTAACCCAATCCTTGTGAATCCATGCATATTGCATGCTTTTATAAGTACCAGAAGTAATTAAATCACTTCCAAAAAGTGCCTCACTGTCTTGATTATATGCAACACCTAAATCCATTTTAAATGTATCATTATGATAAGCATACAATGCTGCATCATGACTTCTAGCTTGTTGAGCCCAACCTACGCCACCAAAAAATCTTTGATCATCATATGATATAACTTGTCTACCTAATTTGATAGAAGAACCAGTACCAAAATTAAATTTACCCCAAGCTTGGTGAATCATAGCTCCATTCTTATCTGAATTGTTTAGTTGTTTTACATCTCCCCATACACGTATATCTTGTAAACTTAAGAATACCTCTAATCCTTCATTTAAATAGTGGGTATTTAAGCGAGATCGCTGTGACACAAAAGTTGCAGCATCTGTATTGTTAGGCATTAACGTACCATAACCATTTCTAAATTCAAAACGAGGCCTCAATTCAGCAGAAACGCTAAATTGTGAAAACGCCATCCCCATTACTAAAACTAAACTGAAACTATAAAGTATCTTCATATTAACCTATATTGTATGACGTAAATTTATAATGTTTTAACTCATTTTAATGAATCTTACATATGAAATACATCATAGAACTGTGGATATTAGCTAATTTATAATGATTATAAAATATTCCTTTAGTTCAATACATAAATTTTATAATATCAAATTTAATACAAAAAAAAGACCATCCGTTTGGATGGTCTTTAAGAATTTGTTAATTCTACCTTTTATCAAGGTTGGAATAAATCAATTAGTCAATTACCTCAACATTAACTGCATTTAAACCTTTTCTACCTTGTTGAGTTTCGTAACTTACTTTGTCACCTTCTCTAATTTCGTCTCTTAAACCTGAGTTGTGAACGAAAATTTCTTCTCCTCCGTCTGATGGAGTAATAAATCCGAATCCTTTTGTTTCGTCGAAAAATTTAACTGTACCTTCTTGCATAATATTTGTTTTTAATTATATTTTAACAAAAACATCCTATAATAATACAAGCGTTATATTTTAAATACACTTTGCATTTTTATCAAATAACCCGCTCGTTGTAAAAGTAATTGTAAAAATATAATTGGAAAGAAGAGAAAAACTCAAAACTACTAATCGTACTATACTAAACTTAAAAACTATATAGGTGTCTTTATTGCTTTGCAAATGTAGGATATAATATTACAACTACCTAATGTTTTCGTGATTAATTATAAATAAATATGAAAATACTGATTTAACAACTACTAAATAACCTGATAACCAATTATTTATATTTAATAAATTATTTCAATAAATTATGAGTTTAATTTAAAAAAATGAAATTAAACCCCAAAATCTGGCTTATGAGAAAAAAATTGGATAGATTTAATTAACCTTTAGCAATACACAACATATATATCTATGAACAAAGGCAGTAAAATAGTAGATGACAAAATATCTTGGTACCCTGCAATAGAAGAAAGACTCAATATATATACCCATGGCTTTGGTATCGTTTTAAGTTTTGTAGCTGCATTATTTTTAATTAGGAAAGCAGTACATTACAATTTTGCCCAAGGAGCGAGCTTAATCATCTTTGCGCTATCCCAAATTGGCATCTTCTCCGCCTCTACTATATATCATTCTCAAAAGAAACCAACAAGCAGAGCTTTTTGGAATATTATAGACCATGCTATGATTTATATATCCATTGCGGGCACCTATTCTCCCTTTTGTCTAATTACTTTACAATATGATGGCGGTATTCTCCTATTCTACTTCGTATGGTCATGTGCCTTAATAGGCATGATATTAAAAATTAAATATACTGGTAGATATAATTTATTATCTACCCTAATGTATTTAGCTATGGGTTGGGTTATCGTATTCTATTGGCGTGAGATTTCTACCAACATGGATTCTGAAGGATTAAATTTAATCATTGCAGGTGGCGTATCCTATACAATTGGTGCTATCTTGTACATGATAGAAAAAATTCCGTATAACCATGCCCTGTTTCACATATGTATTTTGATAGGTGCTGCCAGCCATTTTGCAGCCATTTTTTATTATACTTAAAAATATAACTTATAGTTACCCCTATTTAATCCACTACGATTCTAGGTATATCATCTGGTAATCTTACCAATAATTCATAATTGACTTGATTACTAATATCACTAAAAGAAGAAACACTAATCTCTAAACCTCCATCACTCCCTATAATCGTTACGGCATCACCAATCTCCACACTAGAGATATCTGTAATATCTACGCTGAAAGAATTCATGTTCACAATCCCCACAACTGGCGCATAAGTCCCCCTAATTAAAACATTTCCTAAATTAGTAAAAGACCTTGGGAAACCATAACCATATCCTATAGGAATGGTAGCAATCTTCATATCCCTACTGGCAAAATAAGCAGTGCCATAGCCTATAAACTCTCCAGTCTTTACTTCTTTTACATTCATAACTTGACTTTTCCAAGATAACACACGACGCAATGGATCATCCACAATTTGATTTTCCGCAAAATAGTTTACCATTACTTCTTTTGTAGGAAAGAATCCATATTGCATAATTCCAATTCGCACCATATCTAATTGTGTCTTTGGATATCTGATAGTACCTGCCGAACAAGAAACATGTTTATAGGAAGATTCTACACCTTCAGATTTTAATTGGTTGATTAGCTTTTTATATCGGATTAATTGACTTTTAATTCTATAATAATTGGCAATACTCTCTGCTCCAGCTAAATGCGTGCATATTCCTTTTAAAGTTATATGTTTCTGGTTAGCTTGAAGTAATTTGATAGCCTTTTCCAATTCGTCTATTGATAAGCCTGTTCGATTCATTCCAGTCTCTAATTCTAAGTGAATCTTCGCTTTGGTTTGTAACCTTTTAGCTATTTCTAATGCTTTTTCTAATCGGAATAAATCAAAGACATAAAATTCGACCCCATCCTCTATCGCCCAAATCAACTGTTCTGGTGTTAACATACCCATCACCATTACTGTAGAAAAATCAGAGCAAATTTCTTTTACCCGTAAGGCTTCATCTCCACTAAAAACTGAGAAATGGTCTACTCCAATTTCTTCTAACAACGGAACCATTACTTCAATCCCATGACCATAGGCATTTCCTTTGATGACAGAAGAAAACTTGACATCGGGTAACATGATAGATTTTATAAATTCATGGTTTTGCTTTAAAGCAGATTTACTAATTTCTATATAAGATGCTGGTTTCATGCAAGAATATAATTGAATATATAATAAGGTATAATAATATGAACTATCTGAGAGAATAACTTAACCTAAAATAAATTTTTGAATATCAAAAAGTAAATCAGAAGCATGTTCTAGTAATTCATCAGGAAAATCATAATCGGGATTATGCAAGGCAGGACAAAACTCTCCAGAACCGATTCCAAACATAGCCCCTTTAAAATGCTGTGTAAACAATCCAAAATCCTCTCCCCATTTAAAAGGATAAGGTCTTTTTTGATAATCGTAATCATTTTGATTTAAGACTTCTTCTAAAATTGAAACAGCCTCTTGGTCATTTTCATTTGCTTGAAACGCTTGTGTATATTCCATTGAAACTTCTAAATTCTCTTTTCCTGCTTCTTCTTTGGCTATCTCTTCAATTTCTTGAACTAAAACATCTAAGCCTTGTTGAGTCCAACATCTTAAAGTCAAATGAATTTCTCCATAACCTGCAGAAATACCATAATCTTGCGCTCCTAAAGTCTGGTATACTGGCGTTACAACAGAAAATTGGGGATGATTGATGTCATTATGTGCTCGCTCCAAACTCCTAATCATGATATGAGCCATAGCCTTGGCTGGGTTTTCGCCATGTTCTGGTTCTGCAGCGTGAGCCGTCCTACCATTTAATTTAATAATTATACTTATCACTGCGGCCGTAAAAGACTCATATTTATAAATCACCTTTTTTAAAGGATATCCAGGTAAATTATGATAAGCAAAAATATAATCTGGATGATATTTTGTAAATTTCTCGTCATTTAACATGGCTAAAGCACCTTCTCCATTTTCTTCTGCCGATTGAAAGAGTAAAATCACTCGTCCACTCAATGGAGGATTTTGGTTTAATTTATGTGCCAAGTTCAAAAGAGTTGTTAAATGCCCATCGTGACCACATTTATGAGAAACACCAACCGTTTTCGATTGATGTCCAAAAGTATTGATTTCTTGAATCGGCAAAGCGTCTAATTCAGCACGAAATGTAACGGTCTTACCCTTTTTACCGCTATCGAAAATGGCAAGAACCCCTGTATTTCCAATAGAAGAAATAATCTTGCAATCATATCCTTCTAATACCTCTCTTACTTTTTGCGAAGTTTGATATTCTTTTCCAGACAATTCTGCAATCTGATGAAATTCTTTTCTAAGTTGTGTAAATGTATGCATGGCTGCAATTTAACTATTTATAATAAAATTAGAATAATAAACAGATTCTTACAATATTTACTAAATTTATTGGAATTAAAATTTAGCATTCAAAAACTATTAATAATATCATAATTTACATTCACTTAATTTCATATTGTCTTAATTTTCCTTATTTTTAGAGCATTATAATAAATAAGAAGAATGATATATCATAAATTAGGTAAAATTCCGCCCAAAAGACACACGATATTTAAGTCTGAGGATGACAAGTATTATTATGAACAATTATTTGGTACAGAGGGATTCCATGGCGTATCATCATTATTATACCACATCAATCGGCCTACACAGATTAAATCCGTTGGGGATGCGATAGACCTTTCACCGAAAGCAGCGATTCATAAAAACATTACGCCTAGATTAGTGAAAGGATTTCACGTTCCGCCACAAGATGATTTTATAGAAGGTAGAACCATTTTCTTTTTTAATAATGATCTTACTATTGGCGTCTCTGCACCTAAAAAATCAATGACTGATTATTTCTATAAAAATGGAAATGCAGATGAAATGCTTTTTATTCATGAAGGAAGCGGTACATTAAAAACCTTTGTTGGAAACATCGATTTTGAATATGGTGATTATTTAGTAATTCCTAGAGGTACAATCTACCAATTAGAATTTAAAAATGAAAACAATAGAATTCTTGTAGTAGAAAGTTTTTCTCCGATTAAAACACCAGAAAGATATAGAAATGAAGTAGGACAATTATTAGAGCATTCTCCTTTTTGTGAAAGAGATATCAAATTGCCTGTCTTAGCAACTCCTAAAGATGAAAAAGGAGACTTTCTGATTAAAGTAAAAAAAGATGGAATGTTGCATGATATTACTTATGCTACGCATCCATTTGATGTTGTAGGTTGGGATGGCTATTTCTATCCTTACGGATTCAGTATTCATGATTTTGAGCCTATTACAGGTAGAATTCACTTACCCCCTCCAATCCACCAAACCTTTGAAGGACATAATTTTGTCGTATGTTCTTTTGTACCACGTTTATACGACTATCACCCAAAATCAGTTCCTGCTCCCTATAATCACAGCAATATAGATTCTGAAGAAGTATTATATTATGTAGATGGAGACTTTATGAGTAGAAATCATATTGAAAAAGGTTTCTTCACTTTACACCCAGGTGGTATCCCACATGGGCCGCATCCTGGTGCTATGGAGCGTAGTATAGGTAAAGAAAAGACAGAAGAATTAGCAGTAATGATAGATCCATTTAAACCTTTAAAAATAACTCAAGAAGCATTAGACTTACAAGATAGTTCTTATGTATATTCTTGGTTAGAAGGTGATGACTTAAAAGAAATCCCACCCCAAATTGAGTAATTAACAAACATTAAAATAAGCTCAAGTTACTGAGCTAGAAACCAAATAAAATGAAGTCACTAAACATTATCACAGTTTTAATCGTTGCTCTTGGTATTATTATCGGAGCCTATATTCTTGGAGATGCTTATAAATATAAGTTCAAAACTAAAGAAACTATTGAAGTCACTGGTGCTGGAAAAAAAGATTTTCAAGCAGATTTAATCATCTGGAATGCCAATTTTCAAATTAAAGATTTTGATTTAGCAGCTGCTTCTCAAAAGTTGAGTGCTGATAAACAAAGAATTCAATCATATCTAACCAATCAAGGGATCAAAGCAGATGAAATTGTATTTAGTGCCGTGAGTATTGACAAGGATTTTGAATATAGATATGATAGCAATGGGAATTCTCAACGGGTATTTTCTGGATACTCTCTAAATCAATCTGTAGAGGTAAAATCAAAAGATCTAGACCGCATAGAGAATGTATCAAGAGAAATTTCTGATTTAATATCTCAAGGTATTGAATTAAATTCTAGTATGCCAAATTATTATTACTCTGGCTTAGAAGATTTAAAGTTGGAATTAATAGCAGAGGCAACAGAAAATGCCAGAAAAAGAGCAGAAAATATAGCAGAAAAGTCCAATGCAGGCCTGGGAGATTTAATCCAAGCGAGAATGGGTGTTTTTCAAATTACAGGACAATATAGTGATGAGGATTTCACTTATGGTGGTGTTTATAACACAACCTCTAAAGATAAAACAGCAAATATTACAGTAAAATTGAAATTTAAAATTAATTAATTAACAACATGAGCGAACAATTAAAGAATACAGAATACGGTTTAGAAAAAATATTTGAAGGAGCAGAAGACTTCTTGCCTCTTTTAGGAACTGATTATGTAGAACTATATGTAGGAAATGCCAAACAAGCTGCACATTTTTATAAAACAGCTTTTGGTTTTCAATCATTAGCATATTCTGGTTTAGAAACGGGGGTACGTGATAGAGCTTCTTATGTTTTAAAACAAGATAAAATTCGCCTCGTACTTACAACACCTCTTACCCCAGATAATAAAATAAATGATCATATCGTGAAACATGGGGACGGTGTTAAAATTGTTGCGCTATGGGTAGATGATGCTAGATCTGCATTTGAAGAAACAACCAAACGCGGGGCTAAAGCATATTTGGAACCAACCGTAGAGAAAGATGAATACGGTGAAATAGTGAAAGCAGGTATTTATACGTATGGGGAAACGGTACACATGTTTATTGAGCGTAAAAATTATGATGGTATATTTCTACCAGGTTACGAAGCTTGGGAATCGGATTATAATCCAGAGCCAGTAGGATTAAAGTTTATAGATCACATGGTAGGAAATGTAGGCTGGAACGAAATGAATATTTGGGTCAAGTGGTATGAGGATGTGATGGGGTTTGTAAATTTCTTGTCTTTCGATGACAAACAGATTCATACAGAATATTCTGCCTTGATGTCTAAAGTTATGGCTAATGGTAACGGACGTGTTAAATTCCCAATCAACGAGCCAGCAGAAGGTAAAAAGAAATCACAGATCGAAGAATATTTAGATTTTAATGGTGGGCCAGGTGTTCAACACATTGCGGTAGCTACCAATGATATCTTATCTACCGTGACAGAAATGAGAAAACGGGGCGTTGAATTTTTATCTACTCCACCAACTGCTTATTATGAATCTATTCCAGATAGATTAAAAGAATTTCATCATGAGATGAAGGAAGATTTAAATCAACTTCAGCAATTAGGAATCATGATAGATGCTGATGAGGATGGGTATTTATTGCAAATTTTCACCAAACCTGTTCAAGATAGACCTACATTATTCTTTGAGATAATTCAAAGAATGGGAGCCAAAGGTTTTGGTGCAGGTAACTTTAAAGCTTTATTTGAATCCATAGAAAGAGAACAAGCTAAAAGAGGAACACTCTAAATAAACTTTATTAACCATAATTATATAAAACCTTCTCACTCCTAATGTTTTGAGAAGGTTTTTTTATTATAGACGAATTATGAACATTAACGAAGTTTTAACAACATTACAATTGCATATTAAAGATTGACTATTTTTATCGATTTACTACCCTTTTAAGATGTTTTAATAAATAATTAATTATTATATTAGCTCCTATATCAATTATTAATTAATTATTAAATTTTATTTATGAGGATTTTTTACCAAAAATTAGCTGCTACGCTAATGTTAGTATCTGTAGGCTCCGGGAGCTTATATGCGCAAAGTCAAGAAGACTTGGCTAAAATTAAACAGGAATCAAAGATTGGCCAATTAAACGCATTAGCTAGCAATTTATCTTTGCTAGACCATCAAGCTAAAATCATGGCAGAAAAAGTTGCCATTCAAAAAGGATGGGAAATCAGTGGTACCACAATAGATGGAGCATACTTTGAGTTGATGCGAATAGCCGAGGATGGTTCTCCTATTTATTATCAAACCTATAATAAGGATGCGGCGATTTCTACCAGAGCTAATACCTTGCATACAGGTGGTTCATTAGGATTAAATCTTAACGGAGAAAATATGTTCGTACACGTATGGGATGGTGGACACGCTTTACTTACACATCAAGAATATGATGGCAGTGGCGGTAATAATCGAGTATCTCTAGGAGATAGTAATTACGGTACAAATTACCACTCTGGTCATGTGATGGGTACTATTTTAGCCTCAGGAGTGCAAGCTCAAGCCAAAGGAATGGCACCAAAAGCCAAGGGATATACCTACGATTGGACATCAGATAAAGCAGAAGCATCGAATGCTGCGAGTAATGGAATGATTTTATCCAACCATTCTTATGGTTATGGAAGTGGTAAAGTACCAAATCAATATTTTGGTGCCTATATAGATGAATCTAGAGCATGGGATCAAATCATGTACAATGCACCATACTATTTAATGGTTGTGGCAGCTGGTAATGATGGTGCTGTTGATTATTATAATGCAGAACCATTAGATGGATACAGTGCTTATGACAAACTTACAGGACATGCTGTATCTAAAAATAATTTGGTGGTAGCGAATGCAGAAGATGCACAAATTGATTCGCAAGGAAATTTAATTTCTGCTATCAGAAATAGCTCTAGTAGTGAAGGGCCGACAGATGATTACAGAATAAAACCAGACATTGCAGGAAATGGAACTAACGTGTATTCTAGTAGTGTTGAAAGCAACTATTCGTATAAAACGCTTACAGGAACATCTATGGCAGCTCCAAATGTGACTGGGTCTTTGCTATTGTTGCAACAACATTACAGAAACCTAAATGGTAACTTAATGAGAGCCGCGAGCTTAAAAGGATTAGCACTTCACACGGCAGATGACATAGCAGCTAACGGACCTGATGCAGAGACTGGTTGGGGATTGATGAATACTAAAGCAGCTGCACAAGTAATTTCTCAAATGGGTAATCAATCCGTGATAAAGGAACTAACGTTGAACCAAGGGCAATCATATTCAGTGAATATCAACGCTAACGGGAATGAAGACCTTAAGGTTTCAATTAGCTGGACAGACCCAGCAGGTAATGCTACCAATGCAATTAATTCAACCACGCCAGTATTAGTAAATGATTTAGATTTAATTGTTCAAAAGTCTAATACAACTTATAGACCTTGGAGATTAACGGGCGTTACAACCAATGGCAAAGGTGATAACAATGTAGATCCTTTTGAAAGAGTAGATATTAGCAATGCGTATGGGGTATATACTATTACTGTTTCTCATGATGGATATTTATCTAGTGGCGCACAAAATTTCACCCTTATTGTAAGTGGTGGTTCAGAAGCTTCTGGCTATGATACGCAAGCACCATCTACACCAAATTCACTTTCTGCAACGAATGTAACTCAATCAAGTGTACAACTATCTTGGAATCAATCGACAGATAATGTAGGTGTTGTAGGATATGAAATATATAGAAATAATGTCTTATTTGAAACAGTATCTAGCAATAGTGCTTTAATTAACGGACTTACAGCAGATACGACTTACGATTTTAAAGTGAGAGCCTATGATGAAGCAGGAAATAAATCTAGTTTTAGTAATTCCATAACAGTAACTACTGCTTCTGGTGGAAATGATGATAATTACTGTCCTTCTTCTTCCAATAGTACGAATGATGAATATATTCAAAACGTATCATTAGGATCAATCAATAATTCATCTAGTGCTGGAAATGGTTATTCTGATTTCACGAATATCTCTACAGATTTAGGCAAGAATTCATCTTATACAGTGTCTGTAACACCAAAGTGGTCAGGTTCTAAATATAATGAAGGATATGGCGTTTGGATTGATTTCAACAAGAATGGTATTTTTGATTCTTCTGAAAGAGTCTTATCTAAATCTCCAACACAAGCAACCTCCGTATCAGAAACATTTGTAGTACCATCATATGCAGTGACAGGTTCTACTAGAATGCGTGTAGTGATGAAGTATAATGCAACACCTACTGCATGTGAGGAATCAATTGCTTATGGAGAAGTGGAAGATTATACTATCAATATTGTAGGAAGTGCAGGAGACACAAGCGCTCCAAGCCAGCCAACTAATTTAACTGCGACAAAGGTAAGTACATCTAGTGTATCCTTAGATTGGAATTCTTCTACAGACAATGTAAGTGTGGATCATTATAATGTATATCAAGATGGTTCTCTAGTAAAATCTACTACAGTTTCAGAGGCTTTAATTACAGGTTTAAATCCTAATACAACTTATAGTTTCCGTGTAAGTGCAGTAGATACATCAGATAATGAATCAAGTAAAAGTAATAGTCTTTCTGTAACCACCGAAAGTGATATAGTAGCACCAGTTACTTATTGTAGTCTTAAAGGTAATAATGCTAACTATGAATGGATTAAATATGTATCTATAGGCGGAATGACTAATTATTCTAATGCGGACAATGGATATGGTGACTACACCAATAAAACTGCTGAACTTGGTTTTGGAACCAATACTATATTTTTAGGAGCTGGCTATGCTGGTGATGTATATACCGAAAACTGGTACGTATGGATTGATTTAAACCAAGATGGTGTATTCTCTAACTCAGAATTGCTATTGAATGGAACCAGCAAAACAAGTAGTACTTCAGATGCGACATTCAATATACCAAGTACAGCACTTACTGGTAATACGCGCATGCGAGTAGCGATGAAATACAATGCAAGTACAAGTGCGTGTGGTTCATTTAGCTATGGAGAGGTTGAAGATTATACTGTGAATATTTCTAGCAATGCTAGTTATGCTGTTAATAATAATGTAACATCAACATCATTAAATACAGTTTCTGGTGAGGATGGATTTGTAGTTTATCCAAATCCAGCTAAAAATGGAGTTGTAAACATCAAATCAACGGAAATAAAGGATGGTTCTTATGAGATCATTGATATGACAGGTAGATTGATTAAATTTGGATCATTTACTAGAGGATCTGTTCAGATCAATGTTGCAGACGTAGGAGCTGGTAAATATTTAGTAAGAATATCTAAAGATGGTAGAAAGGCCGTTAAAGGATTACTTATTCAATAAGTAGAATTATTTTTCATTAAAATAATTACTTAATAAAGGGAGTTGTATGCTAGTTGGCATGCGACTCCTTTTTATTTTATATAATTAATAAAGCCTGCATCAGATATCTAATACAGGCTTTATCATTTATTCAAAATGAATGATAATCAGTTATTCGGTTCATTTAATTTCTTCAATAAATTTTCCTGCGCATCATAAGGCATTAATTGATACCTAGAGAAATGTCTTTTAAACTTTGCCTTCCCTTGTGTAATTGAACGTAAATTCTGTGCAAATCCATACATTTCTGCTACAGGAACTTCTGCTCTAATTTTAGTATAGCGTTTTTCGGTATCCATACCAGAAATCATGGCTCTACGGGTTTGTAAATCTGTCATTACTTCTCCCAAAGTTTCTGGATCACATGATACTTCTAAATCATATAATGGCTCCATCAATTTTGGTTTAGCATTTTTAAATGCTTGAGTAAATGCTGCATTGGCAGCTAATTGAAAAGCCATATCATTAGAATCTACAGGGTGCATTTTACCATCAAAAATAGAAACTCTAATGTTTTGACAAGCTGAACCTGTTAAAGGTCCGTTTTCCATTCTTTGCAAAATACCTTTTTTAATAGCACCTATAAATCTGTTATCTATGCTACCACCAACAATGCACCATAAAAAATGTAATTTACCTCCCCATTCTAAATCTATTAACTCTTCTTTTCTCACATTTAAATCTGTAGGTAGCGGTAAGTTTTCTGTCCATGGCTCTACCCGCATATGAATTTCTGCAAACTGCCCTGCACCTCCAGATTGTTTCTTATGACGATATTGCGCTTCTGCTGTAGCACTAATGGTCTCTCTATATGGAATTCTAGGTCTCTCTAATTCCATATCAATATCATATAAATTTTTGATTCGTTCTTGTATCACCTCAAAGTGCATCAAGCCTTGTCCATGAATAATCGATTGTTTTAATTCACTATTATATTCTAAGATAAAGGTGGGATCCTCCTCTTGAATGGTATGCAGTGCATTGGTGAGCTTCTCAAAATCAGATTTATTGGGAGGAGTTACGCCCATTCGGGTTTTAGCCTGTGGGAATTTCATATTTCTAATTTGGAAATCTACGCCCTCTTCATTCAAGGTATTATTGGTATGCGTGTTCTTTAATTTTACGGTAACCCCTAAGTCTCCAGCCACTAGCTCATCTACTTCTTCTCTATCTTTACCATTAACAATATATAGCTTACCAATTCTTTCTTGTTCACCATTCATCTGATTTACAAGGATTTCACCACTTTTTATAGTACCACTATATACCTTAAAATAAGACATTTCCCCTACTTGAGGAGCTGTTAGCGTTTTGTAAATAAATAGTGATTTTGGACCATCCTTATCGGGTTTTAATGTTTCTCCAGAATCTAAAATTCTAGAAGGTCTCTGTAACGGAGAAGGGCAAATATCTCTAATGAAACCCATAACACGTCCACTACCCATATTATGAAGTCCAGAAACACAGAAAACTGGGAATATATTTTGTTTACCTAATGCTAGCTGTAAACCTTCCGTTAGCTCTTCCTCTGTCAATGTACCCTCGGTAAAATATTTTTCCATTAAACCTTCTGACTCCTCTGCAGCCGCTTCTACAATAGCTGTATGCAATTCCTTGGCTTTGTCTAATGCATCGATTGGTATTTCCTGTTTCTCTGGCTTTCCACCTTTTTCATCAAACACATACATTGTCATTCGCAAAGCATCTACAATGCGATAAAATCCTTCCTCTGGCTTATATGGAAATTGAAATGCGAGAACCTTATCTCCAAATCTATCTTTAATTTCTTGTAGCGTCCTAGTATAATCTGCTTTTTCATGATCCATTTGATTAATTACGAAAATAGTAGGAGTTTTAAGCTCTTCGATGTAATCTCTATGGATTTCATTCTCTACTTGCACTCCTTCCTTGCCATTTACAACCACTACAGCAGTATCAGCAACCTTTAATGCAGATAACGCTTCTCCAATAAAATCATCTATACCAGGAGTGTCAATGAGATTTATTTTTATATCATCCCAATAAACATGCATCAGAGAACCATAGATACTATGTTTCTTATCTTTTTCTGTTTCATGAAAATCAGAAACAGTGTTACCCTCCTCTACCTGACCTGGACGGTTAATAGCTCCTGATTCAAAGAGCATCGTTTCTGCTAGTGTAGTTTTACCACTTCCGGAATGTCCTAATAAGACTGCATTACGAATTTTATTGGTGTCTATTGCCATAATTGTAAATTTTTGAAAGGAAAATTAATAAATCAAGTTTATTCTCCTATAAATTTACAAATTATATAAAATAAAAAACACTAGATTAAGGCAGTTTTTAGGTTATTATGACAAATATTAGGACTCAATAGATAAGATATCATATTTTATGAAAAATACGTGAACATTTAAAATCATTAATATTTTTCACAAATCCTCTGCATTGGCTATAAGCTCTGCAAAGTCCATAACCATGACATTGCCTTCTGCATTTTTACCCTTTACGCCATCGGTCATCATCGTATTGCAAAATGGGCATCCCGTGGCTATTACCTCTGGTTGAGTCTCCAGTGCTTCCTCAGTTCTTTCTATATTGATGTCTTTATCTCCCTTCTCTGGCTCTTTGAACATTTGTGCTCCACCAGCTCCACAACAAAGACCTTTAGATTTGCAACGTCTCATTTCTACGAGTTCAGCATCTAATTTCTTGATCAGTTCTCTAGGGGCTTCATATACATCATTTCCTCTACCTAGGTAACAAGGATCGTGGAATGTAATTCTCTTACCTTTATAAGTTTTACCTTCTATAATTAATCTTCCCTCATCAATTAATTTTTGAAGATATTGAGAATGGTGTTGAACATTATAGAAACCTCCAAGTCCTGGATATTCATTTTTAAGTGTATTGAAGCAATGCGGACAAGTAGTTACAATATTTTCTATCTTGTATCCATTGAGCACTTCTATATTCATCATGGCAGCCATTTGAAACGCAAATTCATTACCAGCTCGTTTTGCGGGATCCCCAGTACAACTTTCTTCTGTACCGAGCACAGCAAACTCCACACCCACTTTGTTCAAAATCTTCACAAAAGCACGTGTAATCTTCTTTGCTCTATCATCAAAACTCCCAGCACAACCTACCCAAAATAAAACTTCTGGTTGTTTTCCTTCTGCCATGAATTGCGCCATGGTTTTTACCTGTATATCTGCCATATGATGTAATACTTTATTCAAAAATAATGAATTTTGACCAAATACTTTGGTAATATTTAATCTTTATTAATTTCAAATTATTTGGTACAAGTGCACGTGCACTAAGCTTAATAATATCTTCTACCAGCAAATCTTTCTAAATCTACGGTGATACCGATATGATTGGTATTCGCAGAAGAATTATATCTGACATGTGCATATTCAAACTTGAAAGCACTTACACGAAGTCCAAACCCAGCGGTGAGTCCCGAAAAGTTTTTGGTTAAATCAGACCCTAATTCATTTCCGCGTTTGAAATTGTAACCTACCCGCACATTAAATCCTCTTTCTGGGAAAAGTTCTGCCCCTACAGATAAATGATCTACGGCCTTTCTTATATTTGACGTTTCTTGCCCATTCTCCACCACCTGTTCAGAAATATCAAATTTTTGAAGATCATGTAATGTAGCACTAAGTTCTATAGGAACATGCTCTAATTTATGCGAAATTCCTAAGTTTACCTGAACAGGTAGTTTCTCCGTTTCTTGATCATAAGGTTTAAATTGTACGCCAATATTTCTTGCTGCAAGTGAAATATTGGTATCATAATCAATATCATGAAATACTACTCCCACATCAATTGCAGCTCCATGACTGCTATAGCTTTCAATCTGTGAAGTGATATATTTTGCATTAATCCCAACAGTAAAAAAGTCACTCAAATTACGAGCATACCCTAAAGTAACCGCTGCATCTTTAGCTGAAAAATCACCTGTAATATTTCCTATAAGATCAGTCTGTAAAAAATTACCGTAATCCACATATTGGCCATGTATAGAGAAAAATTTAACCTTATCCCATTGATATACATAAGACATCGTACCAAATTGAATATCTGATAAATAACTCACATAATTTAACGCTAAATGGTTATGCGTTTTGGGGTTCATAAGCGCAGGATTCCATAAAGACATATTAGGATCAGAATCCCACATAGATTGAGCATTACCCCCAAGAGCTGCTTGTCGTGGAGAGGTTGTGATATTCAAAAATTCAAAAACCCTCGTTCCATCTTGCGCCACCATAAATGTGCTTACAAATAAGAGAATGAAGGTTTTTATATATTTCATATTGTATTAACTATAGAATAATTAATTTATTATAATCTTACTTGGTATATAAATAAGCTAACATTTTATAATAAAGTTTTGCTGCAAGAAAGTCTGATGAACGCTCCATTGGATTTGGTGCTAATTCTACAATATCAAACCCTACGACATTTTTGGTTTGAATCACTTTTTTTAATAACTCTAAAGTGGGATACCAATCCAATCCACCTGGCTCTGGTGTTCCTGTAGAAGGACAAATAGAAGGATCAAAACCATCTAAATCTATCGTGATATAAATAGGTTTATCATCTAACCGATTATATACATCATCTACCCAATGTGGATTCGAATGGATATCGTGCGCAAAAAATACATTATCCTTTTGCATATATGGTACCTCTTCTGCATCCATACTGCGGATACCAACCTGTACTAATTGATGCTTTTGACTGGCCTCAAATACCGCACAAGCATGATTGTATGGGGTACCATGATAAGAAGGTCTTAAATCTGTATGTGCATCTAATTGTAAAACCGTAATATCACCATATTTCTCCCCAAAAGCTCTGATACTACCGATAGAAATCGAATGTTCTCCTCCAAAAAGCGTTACAAATTTATCTTGGTCTAGATATTTTTTCACTCTAGCGTAAACTGCATTTGTCATAGCCTCTGGCGAGGAATCTTCAGAAACTGGTTCATCTAAAAATATACCCAATTGATATGGTTCTGACGCCGTTTCTATGTCATAAATTTCCATATTTTCTGAGGCTTCTAAAAACGCCTCTGGGCCCATATCTGCTCCCTTTCCCCATGTACTTGTACCATCGTAAGGAACAGGAATTAAAACAACGTTAGCGGATTCATATAACCCATATTTTTCTTCTACACCTGCGTATGTTCTCATGTCTATGTTTTAGTTTGCTAATTTAATAGAAAAAACAATGGAATAATTCAAAAATTCACTATTTTTGTATCATACTGATTTGAAAAAAGTTAATTACATATCAACTTTTCTACTTTTTCTATTGACCATAAACTTGGTAAATGGACAAGTTGTGATTGGTGATGGTCTTACTATCTCTGAGGGTACTACGATGCGTATTATCAATCAAGATGTAACTATAAACTCAGATCAAATTGCAGGGGGTGGTAGTTTAGTTATAGAAAGTGATACTACCCAAAATATTTACATTGCCAAGGATTTAAAAACAGATATTGATGTAAATATTCAATCTAGAGATATAAATATTAACGGAGCAGGCAAAATATATTTTGCCTTACACCATTTGCCTTCTCTTTCTGATGAGATTATCGCAGCAAAGAAAAAAGAAGAGCAAAAGCACTTACCTGTGAAATATATTAACTTTGAGGGTAAAACCTTCAAAGTTGAATCTGACGAGGATAGTAATACGCAGAAGTTAGACACAGCTATTAATTTAATGGATATTCCAAGTCCTTGGATATTGGTAGATTCTATACAGATTAAAGGTGCTACAATCAATCTTGACTATATTATACCAATTTATAGTTTTTTACTTAACAATGAGCGTTTCTCAGACTACGCTGAACTTTATGAGTTTAAATGTCTGACAGCTTTACTAAAGCCTCCCATCGCTTAGTACACTAAACTTTTTTTATAATATTCATATAATTGCTGTCCGAATCAAAAATGATTACGGATTTTTTTGTACCTTTTTTTTTAAATTTTAAGCTTATGAAAATCATCTGTATCGGTAGAAATTATGCTAAACATGCAAAAGAATTAGGTAATGAAGTGCCAGATGAACCCGTCATTTTCATAAAACCATCAACGTCTTTAAACCTTGAAGATGAGTTTTATATGCCTACATGGAGCGAAAACATTCACTATGAGCTAGAGTTGGTTATAAGAATAGAACAAACTGGAAAAAACATTAGCCTTGAAAATGCACCAAAATATTATGATAAGATTACGCTAGGTATAGATTTTACGGCTCGTGATTTACAAATGCAGTTAAAAAGTAAAGGGTTACCGTGGGAAAAGGCCAAGGCTTTTGATAAATCAGCTTATTTAAATTCTCTAATCCCTTTTAACAAATTGAAGAATCAAAATGAAATAACATTTGAACTTAAGAAGAATGGAGAATCGGTTCAATTAGGAAACTCTAAACATATGCTTTTTAACACCAATGAATTAATTGTGAATGCTTCTAAATATTTCACCCTAGAAAAAGGGGATTTATTATATACTGGGACACCAGCTGGAGTAGGAAGCGTGAAAAGTGGAGATATCTTAACTGGAATATTAGAAGATAAAACCTTATTTGATTTAAAAATAAAGTAGCCACTTATTTCCCGAAAAAATAAGCGGCTATATTACAATTTAAATTTCAATTAGTTACGAATTTGCAATCGCTCTAGAGATAACGATTTTCTGAATTTCAGAAGTTCCTTCATAAATTTGTGTAATCTTTGCATCACGCATGAGACGCTCTACATGATATTCCTTAACATACCCATAACCTCCATGAATCTGAACCGCTTCTATTGTTGTATCCATAGCCACTTGCGATGCTTTTAACTTAGCCATAGCTCCAGACAAATCATAATTCTCGTTATTATCTTTGTCCATAGCAGCTTTATAAACTAACATTCTTGCTGCTTCAATTTCCACATGCATATCTGCAAGTTTGAAAGCAATAGCTTGGTGTCTCATAATTTCTTTACCAAATGCTTTACGCTCCTGTGCATACTTTAAAGCTAATTCATAAGCTCCAGCAGCAATTCCTAATGCTTGCGCCGCAATCCCAATTCTACCACCAGATAAAGTTTTCATAGCGAATTTAAACCCAAAACCATCTTCACCAATTCTATTTTCTTTAGGCACTTTTACGTCTGTAAACATTAATGAATGCGTATCAGAACCTCTAATCCCTAATTTATCTTCTTTCTTTCCAACTTGAAAGCCCTCCATTTCTCTCTCCACAATTAAGGCATTGATTCCATGATGTCCTTTCTCTGGATTGGTCTGAGCAATAACAAGATATATAGATGCTGAATTACCATTAGTAATCCAGTTCTTAGTTCCATTTAATAGATAATAATCACCTTTATCTTCCGCAGTAGTTCTTTGTGAAGTTGCATCTGATCCAGCTTCTGGTTCAGATAGACAAAACGCACCTAACTTTTCACCTGAAGCCAATGGCTTTAAATATTTTTCTTTTTGTTCTTCGGTTCCGAAAGTTTCAAGCCCCCAACATACCAAGGAATTATTTACAGACATGGCAA
>JBPCUN010000095.1:0-3960 GCA_051011115.1 Weeksellaceae bacterium | reverse complement strand
AATTTCTCATTTGCGATATTCGAACAAACCCTTTCATTTTTAATCGAAGAGTTTGATTTTTACGCCATAGCATACGCATCGAATGATTTTTCAATCAAACGCTTTTTAATCGCTTTTTTAAAAATGATTTTTCTTTTTTTATTTCTGTCCGTCTTGCGCTTGAAAAGCCGGAACAAAGATCAGCCGGGGGATGTTAAGAACGGAGGTTAGGTTTTGTTGCGCATAACGTTTTGCCGCTTTGCGAAGGCGGGGAATTTCAGCACAAAACTTCATTAGATGCACAAAGTTTGAATTTAGCACTTTACTGTCATAGAAGTACGAAACCCCCGCTTTTGCAAAACGGCTGTTAGCGGTTCGTGCTTCTCTGTCCACAAAGGTCTGCCGTTCAAATTTCATTGTCATTTTGTGTCGTTTGGTTTTCTTATTCTTAAAAGAACGAACTCTTGACTACAACTTCTTGAGCCAAGTAAGTATTGTTCCTTTTGTCCGTCCGCATTTAAATCATACTCGAAAAAAGATGCGTTAATTAAACTGTCAATTATGATTTCACCAGTAGGATATGTCAGTCGAACTTTATTAAAGTCTGCGTCATTACAAGAAATTCCGATATACTTGATACTGCCTTTACCGTCTGTAAATTGAAACTTTGGATTAGTTCTTTCCCTGTCGTCAGAATTGAATTTGATGCGGTTAAGACTGTCAGGTATGTCAAAGTCGTTTTTGTAATATTTTATTTGGTCTGTTGTAATTAGAAGTCGTTTTGCGAAAAGTAGTCCACCCATAAATTCTTGGATTGGTTCACAAGGCAAGCACTCTGTTCGAAAGTGAACTTTATGATTAGGTTGTCCACCTAAGTAGTTGTCAATACCGTTAAAAAGCAAATCAATTTGTCTGTCAGATTTATTCGAAATGTTTTGATGGCTAAATTTTGTAACAAATGAAAAGCTCAAAATACTGTCCGTGGCTGAAGTGTCTGTCTTTGGTTTGTCAGTTACAGAGTTATCGGATACAGTCTTTGTCCTGTTGTCGCACGATGCAACAAATAGAGCTAATGTTATGTAGATGAAATATTTCAATTTTTGTCTATCATTTAATGTTTTACGCTGTCGCACATAGCATGACCGCTAACGGTTTCGGGCTTGGCGAAGGTGGCGATTTTCACCACAAATGTTGATGCGGAGAACCAAACTTTGATTAACCACAAATGTGTCTGCGGAGCACGGAACCGCCACTTTTGCCAAACCCGTGTTGGCAGTAGTTTTTATTCGCTTTTTTCAATGTACATTACTGCTGAGTCTTCTATGTATTTTTCAGGTTTAAATGTTGTGCTAAAGTTTTTCTTAACTGAACTCAAAGTTTTTCCAAGTCCTTCTATTTTGTCAGTTAATTCTTGAGGGAATTTTGTTTTGTCTGAGTATATTTTAATTAACTGCTCATATCTGTCAATATTTGACAACATTCTATTGGTTAAATTACCAAAACGAATTCGTAATGATTGAACTTTGTACATATAAGTTTCAACTTGTCCCAACCATTTGTTAGCGGTAACTGTATCTTTATCGAACGCTGTAATTTTAGTATTGAGTGTTGTTCGGCATTTAGTTTTGAATCTATCTCTTTCTGTTTCAAGAGTTGCGTTAAGATATTCTGATTCGTATTGGTTATAATCAATTCCGTAGTATTTAAGCTGTTCTCTCAGCAATTTGTCATTTTCTGCTTGTAATTGGGAAAGCTCCTTGTTTATTTGTTCCCATTCGTGGTCTATTATTGCCTTTTGATTTTCAAATTGACTAGTCGCATTTAATAAACGTAACATTTCAGGAGTTTTCTTTTTCAATTCTTTATGTTTATTTCCGAAACTTGAAATCAATGTGCCAATACCTGAAGATACAGTTTGGACTATTGAACCGTATAAAGGGACTTTATTTGCCACATCACCAATGAGTCCAATTGAACTGTTTACCAATTCTATCATTTGGTCGTCTCTGTCTTGCTTTACATACCATTTATCGTATTCGGTTTTCCAAGTGGTGAAACTTGGATAATTTTGAAGGTTTGAAATATTTCCTAATTGTGAAAAGAACGTTTGAGAACTTGAAAAAAGTTGGGCGGGTTGCAAATCTCTTTGTACACTCAATAGCTCGATAAGTGCTAACTGACCGTTATAATTAGCCTTACGTTTAGAAGCTGATTCTAGTGCCTTTATTCTTTCGTCAAGTTTTTGCTGAAGTCCCTCAAGCGTTGCTATTTTGACTTGATTATTGTTACTCTCAGAAAGTTTGTCTTGGAGTTTCTTGATTTCAATATCATTTTCTTTGAGTTTGTTTTTGTAGCTGTTTAGTTCGCTATCTCTTTCCATTTTTATTTTATCAGAGATAGTCACTGTTGTGTCATTTTGTCCATACAAGCCTACAGTCAATGCTGTCGAAAAGGCAAGTGTGAGAAGTAGAATTTTCATTGTTATTTGTTTTTGATTTGTTACTGTCGGTTTTAAATTACTGCCAACGTTTTGGCGCTTGGCGCAGTGGCGGATTTCGGAGCGATAAACTGTCAATACACCACAAAAGTTGATGCGAGGTAGAATGCTCAATTAACCACTTCACCCGCCATTGAGCCAAACGCCTGTTACCTGCTGGTGTTTCTCTCATTCTTCGGTTAAACAATTTTCGTCACACTTTTTATTTTGAAATACTGAAAAGTCGTCTTGGTCCAAAAGTAATTTTCTGTTCATATTTTGAAGTAGGTCATATTTGTCAACCAAAAATTTGAATTTCGGATATCCAAGGTCTTCAACTAGGCAGTTATAAAGAAGTAATACTAATTCGTAGGCTGACAACTGTGCTCTTAAAATAGCAGCGTAATGAAGCTTATGCTCGTCAGTAACCAAATTTGAGAAATGAATGTATTTTACAATATGGTATAGGTTTCGAAAATAATGTCCTAGTGAAGCTTGTTCTTTATCATACACTTTGGAATAATTTTCAATAGCTACACTCTCTTTGTATGCAATTGAACTCTTCATTTCTTTGGAAAGTGCTTTTGACTTATTTGAAATTTCTTCAAGGTTGTGTTTCATCATCAGATGGACAGTAGAAAAGTATTCTCTCTTATCACTCTCTTCTATGGTTCTATCGTTCGTTTGAACTTTCTCCATTTCGCCTTCTTTACCACCTTCTTTGGGACGCTCTATAATTTTAAAATTGTCGCGGTATTCATATTTAGTCCAAAGGGCTTGGACTATTTCGTTATGAAAAGACAATAATTGGAAGAAGCTACTTTCAAATCTTTGTAGCGCAAGGGTTGTATTTTGCTTTTCAAACTCTAATTGTTGCTCTTTCATTTGTTTGTTTTGAAGTCTAAAAGCTAAATAAACAAGAATGAAACTTGATAGTCCAATTAAAGGACCTGATAATCCACCGAACCAATCACCGATAGGACCTAGGTCATTATATGTTTTGTCTTTTTCTATACAATATTTTCTGATGGAAGGATGGCAAAGTCCACCAATCACAGTCAGAATTGCTAAAGTAACTAAAACATTTTCAGTTGTTAACTTGCTTTTTATTTTTGATTCTTTAGTTTTTTGTTGGTTCATTTCATTTGAATTTTACATCTCTGTTTGTCAATTTCTACGCTTGCAGGTAACGGTTGACGGCTTGGCGATGTGGCGGATTTTTAGCACAAAAATTCAATAGAATTACTGCTGTTGAACCTTGCACAAATATTTCATAGAAGCACTTCAGCCGCCATATTGCCAAACCGATGTTATGTGCCGTATTTCTCATTTCGTAATGTTTTTTTTCTCTAAGATTGCTTTCATACTGTCCGTAAATTTTGATGCACTTGCTTTACTTTGAATTACTTGATTAACTAAAAAAGTCAAAATCTCTCTTACATGAGCCGCAATTTCCAAACAGTTCTCGTCTGTTTCGGCATGTAGTCCTTCACTTAACTCAGAGT
>JBPCUN010000094.1:0-12952 GCA_051011115.1 Weeksellaceae bacterium | reverse complement strand
TTGATGTACTCGTGGGGGTAAACTTACTACGAGAGGGATTGGACTTGCCTGAAGTATCATTGGTAGCGATTCTAGATGCAGATAAAGAAGGTTTTCTACGTAACAATAGATCCTTAACTCAGACTATAGGTAGAGCTGCAAGGAATATCAATGGTCGAGCGATCCTTTATGCTGATAAAATCACTAAATCCATGGCCTCTACCATAGAAGAAACGGAACGCAGGAGAGAGAAACAAATTGCTTATAATCAAAAGCATGGTAAAGTTCCAGTCGCTTTGGTGAAGAAAATTTCTAGAATTAAAAGAGAGGCTGCCTTTGAGGATAATCCTTATGTGAAGAAATCTGCGAATGTTTTAGCCAAAGAGGATCAAACAGATTATGGCGATGTGGATTTCGATAAATTAATTGCAAAGAAGACCAAAGAGATGGAAAAAGCTGCAAAAGATTTAGACTTTATCAAAGCGGCAGCTTTGCGGGATGAAATTAAAGCAATGCAAGAAAAAGTAGCCTCTGAATAGGATTATTCATTAGATTCTACACCCTTCAATTTATCTATATTGTGACCCTCCAATAAATTATAGGTCACAGTAGAGATTGAAATGCTTGTCCTAAATACTGTGTGATTTGAGAGGCAGTAAAACTTTCCATTGATTCTTTCTCTAACGCTAAATCTGCCGACTTTCCATGAAGCCAAACTCCTAATTTACTGGCTATTAAAGGTGAATATCCTTGCGCTAATAATCCTGTGATGATACCTGTAAGGGTATCTCCACTCCCCCCTGTAGCGAGTCCAGCATTGCCTGTGCTGTTAAAATATACTTGCTTATTTGGTGAAATTATTGCAGATACTGCATCCTTCAAAACAATGATAACATGATATTGTTGAGCGAAATCTTGCGCTAACTTCAGTCTTTCTAAACTATTTTTACAAGATCCCGCCAAGCGCTCAAACTCTTTGGGATGTGGAGTTAATATAGTATTTTTAGGTAAATATTGTAATTGATCCTTGTCTTGACCAAGCATGTTCAAAGCATCTGCATCAAGAACGAGCGATTTATGCTCAAAATCTGTGTTCTGTAACCAATGGTAAAAGGCTAGTTTTGTTATTTTATCTGTCCCTAAGCCTGGCCCTAATCCTACGCTATTATAACTTTCAATATTGGGGAACGTAGTGATACAATGTTCATTGTCATCAGTAAGACACATAGCTTCTGGGATTATGGATTGTATAATCTCATAACCACATGATGGAATATAGACTGAAACCAAACCAGCCCCAGCTTTCAAGGCAGCATTAGTAGCAAGTACGGATGCTCCTATTTTACCGTAACTTCCCGCAATCATAAGCGCATGACCATAAGTTCCTTTGTGCGAAAAACGCTTTCTAGGTTTATAATGCTTTTGAACCATAGAATAATCTAAATAATAATAATTGGATTCTAATTGATTCAAGTAAGTTTGATTTAATTGAATATCTATCACTTCAATTTTTCCTATAAAATCAACTATCTCTGGCAAGAAAAAAGATAATTTTGGTTGACCGATGGTATAAGTAATATCTGCTTTAAAGATTGAATTTGAAGCAATTTGTATATCATCAGCCAACAGACCTGACGGTAAATCAATGGCAACCTTCTCTCCTACTGTTTCATTTATCAATAAAATTATTTGTGCCCAAGGATTTTCTAAAGGTCTATTGAGTCCTACACCAAAAAGGGCATCAATGATGACATGGTTTTTATTCTTCTCAGTAAATTTATTTAATTCAGAAAAATCAAAAATCTCAATATTTAAACCTTCCAGCTTTTGTAAATTTCTTAAATTATCAGAACTTTTTTGGGTTGAATTCTTATCTATAAAAACAAAAGTTACACAGTCAGCTTCTAATAATTTGCGAGCAATCACTAAACCATCTCCTCCATTATTCCCATTGCCACAAAGAATAAGATAAGTCACCTTTTTACCAAATCGATCAAAAATTTTATCAAATAGCAAGAGCCCAGCTCGTTCCATTAAATCAATAGATGAAATGGGCTCTTTATTCATCGTTTCTTGGTCTAAGCTCTTACTTTGTTTCGCAGAAATGATCTTCATTCTCGTAATTGTTTCGTTCTATAAATTTAAAGTAAATATTAGATTTTAATTAAAAAAATCCGCTGAGCAACCTCAACGGATTTGAATTATATTGTTATTTATGAAAATGAAATTAATCTAAAATTTCTATTTCTCCTTTTCCTTCTCGTAGAACTTCGTATTCGCCGCTTCCCATAGAGGCATCTACGACGGTAGAGGCAACAATTCCACCTTCACCACTATCTATGATAATGTCTACTAATTTATCATATTTCTCTTTGATTAATTCTGGGTCTATAAAGTAGTTTTCATCCACCGTATCTTTCTTCAAAGAAGTTGATGCTATAGGGCTGTTTAACATCTTTACAATTTCTTGTGGTACTTTATGATCTGGTACTCTAATCCCAACGGTTTCTCTAGATTTATAGTAGCTTGGTAAAGAGTTATTTGAATTTAAAACAAAAGTAAAAGGTCCAGGCAGTGCTCGCTTCAACATACGGAATGTCGTATTATCTATCGGTCTTGTAAAAGTGGAAAGATGACTCAAATCATTACAAACGATAGAGAACTGTGTTTTCTCTAATTGTACCTCTTTTATTTGTGCCAAACGTTCCATCGCTTCCTTGTTGTAAATATCACAGCCTAATCCATATACGGTATCTGTCGGATATATAATGATAGCTCCCTGCTTTAATGCTTCTACAACTTGTTCTACCGCTCTCCTGTGAGGATTGTCTGGATGAATTTTCAATATTTTCGCCATAATTATTTATTTAAAAGATTAGAAAAATATTGCTATCATATTTATGACATACAATTTTCTTCTAACCTAGATTCTTAACCTAAATTTAATAAAAAAATCCCAACTTATAACAGTTGGGATTCACTTTAAATAGAGTTTAACGACTATTTAAGTATTAATGTTTGCTATCCAATACTTTTCTCATTGTTTTGATGGCATCATCTATGTTTTCTTTAGATACTGTAAGGTGGGGCCTAAATCTTATACTCTGCAAGCCACATTGTAATAACAATAATTTCTCATTATAACAATCCTTCCAAAATTCAATTCTTTCTTCATCCGTCGGGAAATCAAAAGCACACCATAATCCTTCTCCTCTAGCATTAGAAATCTGTGAATAATCTTTTTCTAATTGTTGCAATTGCTTTAATAAATATGCACCAACAGTTTTGGCATTTTCTACTAAATTATCTCTCTCTATCACTTCTAAAATCAGCTTAAAACGCATCATGTCTACAAAGTTTCCACCAAATGTAGAGTTGATTCTACTGCTTTCTATAAAAACATTGTTTTCTACTTGGTCTATTTTATCTTTGTTAGCAAGCAATCCACAAACTTGTGTTTTCTTTCCAAAAGCCATCACGTCTGGCACGATACCATAATGTTGCCAAGCCCACATTTTACCTGTGATTCCCATCCCTGTTTGCACCTCATCAAAGATTAATAAAATTTCATTTTTATCACAAACATCACGTAGATATTGTAAAAATTCTTTACGGAAGAAATTGTCTCCTCCTTCCCCTTGTATCGTCTCTATACAAATGGATGCAATATCATTTGGATTATCCTGTATGGCTTTTTCTATTTGGTCTTTGGCTTGTTGCTCTAGTTCTAAAGTTTTATCTACATTTTCACCTTCAAATGGGAAAAACATTTTTGGGTTAATGATTCTAGGCCAATCAAATTTGGGGAAATACATATATTTCCTTGGATCCTTGGTATTGGTAAGTGACATGGTGTAACCTGTTCTACCATGAAATGCTTGTTTAAAATGAATCACTTGGCTTGCCTCTTTCTCAATCCCTTGGGAAATATTTAATCTTGTTTTCCAGTCAAAAGCAACCTTCAAACAGTTTTCTACGGCTAAAGCACCTCCTGAAACAAAGAATGCATATTGTAATTCCTCTGGAATAGCAACCCTAGAAAAGGTGTCTAAAAAATCTGCAAAATCCTTGTTATAAACATCAGACATAGACGGCTTATTAATCGCCATTTTCCCTAGCCAATCACTATGCTCAACTAAATAGGGATGATTGTAACCGATAGAAGCAGATGCAAACATAGAAAACATATCTAAATATTCATCTCCATTATCGTCTACGATATAGCAATCGTGTGATTTTTCTATATCCATTACCATATCAAAACCATCGGCTAATAGATGTTTTCCTAATCTCTCATGCACTTTATTATATGTATCTGTACTCATGTGTGTTGTTATTTTGAAGTATGTTAAGTTTTATTTAGAATCTAAAATCAGTAATCTATTTACAAATCAAATTTAATTCCTTGGGCTAATGGTAAATCATCTGTATAATTAATGGTATTGGTCTGCCTTCTCATATATACTTTCCAAGCATCTGAACCAGATTCTCTACCCCCACCAGTATCCTTTTCTCCACCAAAAGCACCACCAATTTCGGCTCCAGAAGTACCTATATTTACATTTGCAATTCCACAATCAGATCCAGTTTGGGATAAGAATTTCTCTGCTTCTTGCAAGTTATTAGTCATAATGGCAGACGATAAACCTTGTCTCACCCCATTCTGAATGTCAATAGCATTTTGAATATCTCCACTGTATTTGGTGATGTATAAAATCGGCGCGAAAGTTTCTTTCTGCACAATATCAAAATGATTTTCTGCCTCTGCGATAGCAGGTTTTACATAGCAACCACTTTCATAGCCTTCACCTTCTAAAACTCCGCCTTCTACAACAATCTTACCGCCTTCTTTCACTACTTCTTCCAAGGCTTTTTGGTAATGCTGTACCGCATCTTGATCAATTAGCGGTCCTACGTGATTATTTTCATCTAATGGATTACCAATTTTCAATTGTTTATAAGCATCAACAATTGCATTTTTCACCTTATCATAAATATCCTCATGAATGATTAATCTTCTCGTTGAAGTGCAACGTTGTCCCGCAGTACCCACAGCACCAAAGACAGCTCCAATGACCGTCATTTTAATATCTGCCTCTGGAGTGATGATGATAGCATTGTTTCCTCCCAATTCTAGTAACGTCTTTCCAAGTCTTGCTCCTACTGTTTGTGCGACTTGTTTACCCATTCTTGTAGAACCTGTGGCTGAAATCAGTGGAATTCTTTCATCCGAAGTCATCATTTCACCAACTTTATAATCCCCTTGGATCAAACATGAAACGCCTTCAGGCACGTTATTTTCTTCAAAAATACTAGTTATGATTTTCTGACAAGCAATGGCCGTTAAAGGTGTTTTCTCACTAGGTTTCCAAATACAAACATCTCCACAAACCCATGCTAGGGCCGTATTCCAAGACCATACAGCCACTGGAAAGTTAAATGCAGAGATAATACCAACAATGCCTAATGGGTGATACTGATCGTACATTCTATGTCCTGGACGTTCTGAATGAATCGTTGATCCATATAATTGACGGGAAAGCCCTACTGCAAAATCACAGATATCAATCATTTCTTGAACTTCACCATACCCTTCTTGTAGCGATTTACCCATTTCATAAGAGACTAATTTTCCTAAAGGTTCCTTTAGTTCTCTTAATTTATTTCCAAATTGACGAACTACTTCTCCACGCTTCGGTGCAGGAATTGTACGCCATTCTTTAAAAGCCTCTTGTGCTTTTTGAATTACCTTTTCATAGTCATCTGCTGTGGTAGTTTTTACTTTAGCAATCAATTTACCATCTACAGGAGAAACTGAAGCTATTTCTTCTCCATTAGAAAACCAATTATTACCGGTGGAGGTACCGTCATTGATATCGTTAATCCCTAATTGATTAAGTACGCCTTCTATCATATTGTATAATTTATTATTTAAAGCCTCAATATAATAAAATTATTTAATATTCAGGGTGGAATTTAGCTATACTAACAATAAAATAATATGAATTTTAAGGGATTAATTTTTTACCAAATTTGGTATATTTAATCATTTGAAATTTTAGGAGCTAATCACATGATAAAATTAGGTTTAATTTAAAGGGATTGATGGCTTTTATTTTTTGAAATGAATGAAATTAAACAAAAAAAGCGACTGGCTATAAAACCAATCGCTTTTAGAAAGTATTTTAAACTTGTTAAAAAGTCTAAATCTTTTAATGTTTATCTATTCGCTGTAAAAGTATTTACTGTATCTGTAATAATTTGAATACATTCATCCAATTGCTCTTCTGTCATCACCAATGGCGGAGCAAAACGAATGATGTTTCCATGTGTCGGTTTTGCTAATAGACCGTTCTCTTTTAATGCAACACATAAGTCCCAAGCGGTAGAACTATCTTCTTCATCGTTTACCACTACAGCATTCAATAATCCTTTACCACGTACTAATTTTACTAAATCGTTAGAATCTACTAATTTCTGCATTCCAGCACGGAAACGTTTCCCTAACTTTTCTGCATTTTCTGCTAAGTTTTCATCTTTTACAACCTGCAATGCAGCAATTGCCACTGCACAAGCTAATGGATTTCCACCAAAAGTAGAACCATGTTGCCCTGGCTTCAATACTCCCATAATGGAATTATCTGCTAACACTGCAGAAACAGGATAAACACCACCAGAAATAGCTTTTCCTAGAATTAAAATATCTGGATGCACCTCTTCATGATCAACTGCTAATAACTTCCCTGTTCTTGCAATCCCTGTTTGAATTTCATCGGCAATGAATAAAGCATCATGTTTGTGACATAGTTCTTGTGCTTTTTTCAAATATCCTTCATCTGGAACATACACACCAGCCTCTCCTTGTATAGGTTCCACCAAAAACCCTACAATATTCTCTTCTTGTAATGCTTTTTCTAATGCATCCAAATCATTGTATGGTACTTTTATAAAACCTTTGGTATATGGTCCAAAATTATGTCGAGCATCTTCATCATTACTAAATGAAATAATTGTTGTCGTTCTACCATGGAAGTTGTTCTCTGCTACTATAATTTTTGCCTCTTGATCTGGAATACCTTTATGTTCGTATCCATATTTTCTAGCAATTTTAATGGCAGACTCCACTGCTTCTGCCCCAGAGTTCATTGGTAATATTTTATCAAAACCAAAATATTCACAAGCATACTTTTCATATTGTCCTAGGATATCACTGTGGAAAGCTCTAGAAGTCAAGGTTAAATTTTCTGCTTGGTCTTTTAGCGCTTTGATAATTGTAGGATGACAATGCCCCTGATTTACAGCAGAATACGCAGAAAGAAAATCATAATATTTCTTACCTTCTACGTCCCATACATGGACACCTTCTCCTTTAGATAAAACAACTGGTAAAGGATGATAATTATGGGCTCCATATTTGTGTTCCATATCTATCAACTCTTGTGATGTATATTTTGAATTTTGCATAAAATGTTTGATTTTCCTCAAAAATAAGAATTTAAATAAGAAGAAATCAAGTTTAATGGTTACTTTTTGTTGGTAAACAATTCTAGGAAACTTTTTATATATTTTTTCATTACTTTGCAATGTAATTTATAGCTTAAATAATAGATCACGATGAATGAAATTTTTGAAGTACTCAAGTACATCTTCCCTATGCTTGTACTGGGAGCTATCTTTTATTTTTTAACAGAAAAACTCTTCACAGAATTTAGGTTTAAAGAAGAATTAGAGCTTAAAAAGAAAGACAGAAGTTTATTTCTCCCTCAGAAATTTCAAGCCTACGAACGCATGGCACTTTTTGTAGAAAGAATAAAACCCACTAACCTAGTAAGAAGAGTGTCTATCATAGATGATGCTAATCAATATGAACATGACTTAATCAATGCTATTCAAGAAGAATTCGATCATAACCTGAGCCAGCAAATTTATATTGACCCAGATACTTGGAAAGTTATTTTTTCTGCTAAAAACGCAACTCAAAACTTCATTAAAGTAACCAGAGAAAATTTAACAGATAAAAATGATGTGCAAGCATTTCAAACCGCTCTTATTAATAACGCTACAGAGGCTCTAATGCCCCTGAACGGTGCAATACTTCATTTACAAAAAGATATACAAGTGTCCGTGTAATTAAAATCAAAATTAACGTACAACAATTAAAACATTTCAATGAATATACAAATTTTATCAACCAGTATTAGAGAAGGGAGAAAAAGCCACAGAGTAGCGCTATACATTCAAAATTGGATCAAGGAAAATACCTCTCACGAAACATCTATTATAGATTTAAAAGAATTAAATTTTCCTCTATTTGACGAAAGGTATAAATTCCTTGAAAATCCTGATGAAAAAGTTACGCAATTCAGAAATGAAATGAACGATGCAGATGCACTTTTCATTGTAACCCCAGAGTACAATGGAAGTTTCCCAGCTTCTTTGAAGAACGTTATTGACCTCCTATTTGAGGAGTGGCAAAATAAACCCATTTCATTGGCTCCTGTCTCTGGTGGTTTATTTGCTGGTATGCAGGTTACAAAAGATTTAGTGTTTGCTTTGTATAGAATCGGTGCTTACATTACCAAGTCTAGATTACATGTAGGACAAGTGGCAGAAAACTTCAATGAAAAAGGACATGCCGTGGGTGATCAGGAGATTTATGAGAAATCTATGAAACTTTGTATTGCACAACTAGAAAAATTTGCTTCTTTAAATAAATGATAATTTAAAAGCTTATTTTATAAATAGTTGTCTAAACTATATAGGTAGGGTAAATTATCGTTTACCCTATTATTTTTTTGTAAATTTGCAACTTACTTTTCTTTATGGAAAACGATAGCATTCAAATTTACGGCGCTAGGGAGCATAACCTAAAAGACATCAATGTAGAAATCCCAAGAAACCAACTTGTGGTGGTAACAGGTCTTAGTGGAAGTGGGAAATCTTCTTTAGCCTTTGACACCATCTATGCAGAAGGTCAAAGAAGGTATATTGAAACTTTTTCTGCCTATGCACGACAACTTTTAGGAGGTATGGAACGCCCAGATGTGGATAAAATTGATGGCCTATCTCCTGTAATTGCTATAGAGCAAAAAACTACTTCCAAAAGCCCTCGTTCTACTGTTGGTACGATTACAGAGATTTATGATTTCTTGCGTTTATTGTATGCTAGAGCTTCTACGCCATTTTCTTACATCAGTGGTGAACCGATGGTGAGCTACACCGATGAGGAAATACGTCAACTTTTAAGACAACAATATACAGGGAAGAAAATTGCGCTTCTAGCACCCATCGTTAGAACAAGAAAGGGACACTATAGAGAACTGTTTGAACAGATTACTAAAAAAGGATTTTTAGAGGTAAGAGTTGATGGTGAGATACGTGACATCGAACCGGGTATGAAGCTAGACCGTTACAAAAATCATGACATAGAGATTGCAGTTGATAAAGTTTTATTGAACGATAAAGTAAGTAGAGACAGATTACAATTATCGCTAGAAACTGCCATGCATCAAGGAAATGATGTGATGATGGTCTTGGATTATGAAACGGGAGAGACCAAATATTTTAGCCGTAGTATGATGTGCCCTACTTCTGGGATTTCTTACCCAAAACCAGAACCTAATACTTTTTCTTTTAATTCACCTAAAGGAGCTTGCCCTACGTGTAATGGACTAGGTACGCAAAAAATAGTAGATATAGATAGCATCATTCCAGATGAAGATATTTCTATCGCCAAAGGTGCCATTGCGCCTATGAACGATGTGAAAAAGAAAGCTTGGATGAAAAAACAAATTGATAACATCCTTGCAAAAAATGAAGATGATGAACGTACCCCTTGGAAGGATTTAAAAGAACAAACGAAAAAAGATATTTTAGAAGGAAGTTTTGAGAAAATTGACGTAAAATTAAAACATGCCAATATCACCAAAACTTATAAAATAGATTTTGAAGGAATTATCAATTATCTAGAAAGAATTATTCAAGATAAAGATAATCCAAAATCCAGAACACTGGGTCGTCGCTATGCAACTCAAATTAATTGTCCTACGTGTAATGGAGACAGACTTAGAAAAGAGTCTCTCTACTTTAAAATAGATAATAAAAATATAGCAGACGTTTCTAATATGGATTTAGCTAATTTAAAAAATTGGCTAGATAGCTTACTTCCACGGTTAAATAAAAATCAAAAAGCTATAGCTACAGAGATTTTGAAAGAAATCTCTACCCGTTGTCAATTTTTATTAGACGTAGGTTTAGATTATTTAACACTGAGTAGAAGCTCTAAATCACTTTCTGGTGGTGAAGCTCAACGAATTCGTTTAGCTACACAGATAGGAACGCAACTCGTGAATGTGCTGTATATTTTAGATGAACCTTCTATCGGTTTACATCCAAGAGATAATAGCAAGTTGATTCAATCTCTAAAAGATTTGCGTGACATCGGAAACTCTGTAATTGTGGTAGAACATGATGAAGATATGATTCTGGAGGCGGATGAAGTTATTGATATGGGACCGATGGCTGGTAAGAACGGTGGCGAAATCGTATGGCAAGGTGCTCCGAAGGATATTTCTAATGCAGGTACCTTAACGTCTGACTATATCAATCACAAAAGAAATATAGAAATTCCAGAAGAAAGGCGTACGGGAAATGGGAAAGTAATTAGATTAAAAGGTGCAAAAGGAAATAATCTACAAAATGTGGATATTGATATTCCACTAGGAACATTGACCGTAGTCACTGGTGTATCTGGTAGTGGTAAATCTACATTAATCAATGAAACATTATATAGAATTTTAAATCAATATTTCTTTAAAGCCATACAAAAGCCTTTACCATATAAGGAATTGACTGGAATTGATTTAGTTGATAAAGTGATTGATATAGATCAATCTCCTATTGGTAGAACACCAAGGAGTAATCCTGCAACCTATACAGGTATTTTTGGAGACATCAGAAATTTATTTGCTAATTTGCCAGAATCTAAAATTAGAGGGTACAAACCTGGAAGATTCTCTTTTAACGTAAAAGGTGGACGTTGCGAAACTTGTCAAGGGGCTGGTTTACGCGTGATAGAAATGAATTTCTTACCAGATATTTATGTACCGTGTGAGACTTGTCAAGGTAAAAGATTCAATAGAGAAACTTTAGAAGTTCGATACAAAGGAAAATCTATTGCAGATGTTTTAGATATGACTGTAAATGAGGCGGTAAATTTCTTTGAACCAATACCTAATATTTATAGAAGAACAAAAATGTTGCAAGAAGTTGGGCTTGGCTACATTACGCTTGGACAACAATCTACAACTTTGAGCGGTGGTGAAGCACAACGCGTAAAACTAGCTACAGAACTAAGTAAAAAACAAACAGGAAATACTTTTTATATTTTAGATGAACCGACCACAGGTTTACATTTTGAGGATATTCGTGTATTGATGGAGGTTATTCAACGATTGGTAGATTTAGGAAATACCGTAGTCATCATAGAACATAATTTAGATGTGATTAAAGTGGCAGATCATATCATTGATATTGGACCAGAAGGTGGTAAAGCTGGTGGTAAAGTTGTAGCATCTGGTACACCAGAAACTATTGCAGAGTCAAAAAATTCTTATACAGGGAAGTTCTTAAAAAAAATGCTGAATAATTCCTAAGAATATTCAGCATTGAATCATAGATTTAAGTTAAGTTTTTTAGTCTCTGTTGCCTAAAAATATACTAGCAAAGTAAATCAATTGTGCTAGTGAGCCAATAGCGGCTACCACATAAGTACGTGCAGCCCATTTCAGAGCATCCTTAGACATTGCAAGTTCATCTGTTCTTACAATATTTCGATCTTTCATCCATTTTAAGGCTCTATTGCTAGCATCATATTCTACTGGTAAAGTCACAAAAGCAAATACAGTAGTAACAGCAAAAGCCGCTACACCCAAACCTAATATCCATGGGATACCTTGCATCGCATATAAAATTAAACCTCCCATAATTAAGAACATAGACAATTTTGAGCTAATATTCACCATAGGAACCATGGCTGATCGGAATTTAAGCCAGCTGTAGCCTTTTGCATGTTGTACAGCGTGCCCACATTCATGTGCAGCAACGGCAGCAGAAGCCGCATTTCTTTCTAAATATACAGATTCTGATAAATTAACTGTTTTGTTTTGAGGATTATAATGATCAGTTAATTGACCTCTAGTAGAGAGCACTTTCACATCATATATCCCATTGTCTGCGAGCATTTGTTCAGCAATTTCTTTTCCGCTCATTCCATTAGATAATCGCGTTCTAGCGTATTTCTTGAACTTAGATTTCAACATATAACTCACATACATACTAACCAGCGAAATGATGCCGATTAAAATATAATATCCCATAATAAAACTATTTTGCCAGACACAATCAAAAACGGTGCCGACAAGTTTCTAAATTTGTTAAAATCAATTAAATAAATGTATTTAGATACGTACTTAACTGATTTCAATTTTAAATAAAAGTTAATAAACCTATATTTGCAAAATAATTTATACTGTGATAGAAATTAAAGAAGTTATAGGTAAAAAGATGCTGAAAGATTTTATAAAGTTTCCAATGAAGCTCTATAAAGATAATCCTTATTATGTACCTCCACTGATAAGCGAAGAAATTGAAGCATTAGATCATGATAAAAATCCAGTATTTAAACACGCTATTTCTAAATATTATATAGCTTATAAAAATCAGGAGATGGTAGGGCGAATTGCCGCTATCATCAATTGGAAAGAAGTCAAGGAGCAAGGTAAGCCAAAAGTACGCTTTGGCTGGTTTGATTTTATAAATGATCGAGAAGTAGTTCAAAAACTTCTGGATCAAGTTAGTAAGCTTGGGAAAGAAAACGGGTTAGCATATATGGAAGGTCCTGTAGGCTTTTCTAATCTTGATAAGGCCGGACTATTAACCAAAGGCTTTGAAGAAATTCCAACCATGGTGACTT
>JBPCUN010000093.1:0-35555 GCA_051011115.1 Weeksellaceae bacterium | reverse complement strand
GCTTGCGTGGCAGAGTTACAACTTACATAAACCACTTTTTCTGGTGCTATGTTTAGAATGTTTTCAACTACTTTCGGGTGCATTCCATCTCTTGGAGGGTCCGTAATAATTACATCTGGTGTTCCATATTCTTCTACGAATTCTTTGGTGAAAACATCTTTCATGTCTCCACATATAAATTCGCAATTTTGTATGTTATTCTCCTTAGCATTTTGTGTGGCAGCATCAATGGCCTCTTGTACTGATTCTATTCCCACTACTTTTTTAGCTTTTTTAGAGACAAATTGTGCAATCGTTCCTGTTCCTGTATATAAATCATACACCAATTCATCACCCGTTAAATCTGCAAAATTTCTAGTGATTTCATATAATACATGTGCTTGTTTTGGATTAGTTTGATAAAAACTTTTCGGCCCAATTTTGAACTTCAAACCCTCCATTTCTTCTATAATGTAATCTCTACCTGCAAATGTTTTAATGTCTAAATCATACACAGAGTCATTTCCTTTAGAATTAATTGCATAGAGTAGACTCGTAATTTCTGGGAAGGTATCCTGGATATGATTCAATAAAGCTTCTCTTGCCTCTACATCTTCTTGAAACAATTGAAAAAGCACCATTAATTCTCCCGTGGTTGTGGTTCTGATCATTAAAGTACGCAAGAACCCACTTTGTTCTACGGGGTCAAAGAATGCTAAATGATTTTTTTTTGCGTATCGCTTGACTTCATTTCTAATAGCGTTAGAAGGATCCCTTTGCAACCAACATTCATCAATATCTAGTATTTTACTCCACATGCCAGGGATATGAAATCCTAAAGCGTCTCTATTTTTTATTTCCTTTCCACTTTTTATTTCTTCTTCTGTAATCCAACTTTGATTAGAAAAAGAAAACTCCATCTTGTTCCTATAAAAATAGATTTCTTCAGACCCTACAATAGGAATCATATTCTCTGTAGAAACTTTACCAATACGTTCTAGATTGTCTTTTACTTCTTTATGCTTGTAATGTAACTGAATGTCATAACGCATATTCTGCCATTTACATCCTCCACACACGCCAAAGTGTTTACATTCAGGTTCTTTTCTATGTTCGGATTTGTGATGTATTTCTACAACCGTTCCTTGTATATATTTTCTATTTTTTTTGGTAACGCGTATATCAACCACATCCCCAGGGACACCATTCCTTACCAATACGGTTTTGCCCTCTGCGGTTTTGCCAATAGCAGCACCTTTAGAGCCCGCGGTAAACAATTCTATATCTTTTATAATAAAGGGTCCTTTATTCTTCCTGCTCATATTTATTCTTTCAATTCTTTTGGGATTTCTGCAACAGGAATCGGGTTTATCTTATGTTGCATAGCTTTATTTAATTTATTGAAAATCTCTAAAACTTCTTTTTTTCTTCCTTCAAAATCTGATGGACTTTTTTCTTTGTATACGCTCATGGCCCATTCTAGTTCATCATAAGTAGCGCCCATCTGATCTTCATCTGTACGCTCATCTGCCCAAAGACCGTCGGTAGGTTTTGCTTTTTGAATAGATTCTACGATGTCTAATTCTTTAGCCAATTCAAAAACTTCACTTTTTAATAAGTCTGCAATGGGTGAAATGTCTACGCCACCATCCCCATATTTAGTAAAAAATCCTACGCCAAAATCCTCAATTTTGTTACCTGTTCCAGTTACTAGATAACGATGTAACCCTGCATAATAGTATAAAGTGGTCATGCGTAACCTTGCACGAGAATTGGCAAGTGCTAATTCCCATTCTGGATCATTCTTATCTACTTTTACCGCCTCTACAAAAGCATCAAAAGTAGTGGTAAGATCAACGCGACCTTCTTCTACATTGTCAAAATTGGCTTTAAGCCATTGTATATGTTCTTGTGCACGTGCAACTTGATCCTTTGCCTGATGAATTGGCATTTCTAGTAATAATACAGGTTTTCCAGTTTTTGCAGCTAGGGTAGAGGTTACAGCAGAATCAATTCCGCCAGATATTCCCAGTACAAAACCTTTCATGTTTGCTTTGGTAACATAACTATCTAGCCATTCTACAATATAATTTATAACTTCTTTGTTCTGCATTTTTGTAAGTTTGTGTCTTAGAAATGTAAAGATAATGAATGTAAATAAAGTTTTAGTTTTATTTATTTTAATCTTGGTGGCTAGTTGTGGCAAAGATTCAAAGGATAGGTGGAAGGTTGAGGTGGATTCATTAAAAGAACCAGTGGTGTTGAAGGATGTCTCTAGTCCCTATTATGATCTGGCTGTAAGCAATGATGATTTGAAGTCTCAATTTCCAGAATTTTTCTCTAATGCATCAGATTCTCTTTTGAGCGCACGTCGTCAGGAACCTTTTGAACAGGATTTAAATAAAAAGGTAAATGAAATCTACAAAAATGAAGCGATAGAGGATTCTTTAATGGATGTTTTTGCTAGATTAAAGCATTATTATCCAAAATTTGAAGTTCCGACTGTTTATTTATTTACTGGGGAATTAATTTATCAAAATCCCGTGATTTATTATCCTAAAAGCAAAGAGATGGTGATAGGCTTGGATTGGTTCTTAGGCGAAGAAGCTGAAGTTTATAATCAGATGAATATTCCATCATATTTCAGAAGACAGATGAATCCAGAAGATTTTAAAGTAAAAGTGGTGGCATCTATAGCTGATCATATGGTTAACTTTAATATTCAAAAGAATAAGTTGATAGAAAAAATGATTTACGAGGGGAAGCTTCTGATTGTGCAGGATGCCTTATTACCTGATAAGAATGATGCTGTAAAAATAGGTTATACACCAGAACAAATTGAATGGGCCAAGCAAAATGAAGCACAAGCATATATGTATTTTACTGAGCAAGAGCTGTTTTATAGTGATGATCGATTGCTAGATGATCGCTTTTTGAATGAAGCGCCGTTTTCTAAATTCTTTTCTGATAATGATGCTGAAACCCCAGGTAAAATTGCAGCGTGGATGGGTTGGCAAATCTGCAGAGCTTATCTCGCTGAGAATACTGAAATGACTTTACAAGAATTTTTAGCGGAGGAAGATTATCAAAAGATATTCAAAGAGTCTGGCTATAAACCTGTAAACTAATCAATTAAAATAATTAATAATTAAATCACATAGCAATGAAAAAATCAGATATCAATATAGAGGTTACTTTAGATGAAAATCAAGTGCCAGAAAAATTACACTGGTCCGCCAAAGATGGAGGAATTGATAGTCAAGAGACTAAGGCGTTGATGCTAACTGTCTGGGATGAGGAAAAGAAAGAGGCTTTACGCATAGATTTATGGACCAAAGAAATGCCGATGGATGACATGAAGATCTTTTTTCACCAGATGTTTGCTACGATGGCCAATACTTATCAGCGAGCAACGTCAGAGGATGATGTGGCTTTAAAGATTAGAGCATTTGCAGAGGAATTTGCTGTTGCAGCTGGGCTCAGAGAATAAAATGGGGTGTTATTTACCCCATTTTTCTTTTAATAATGCTTTTGTTTTGGGGCTACTTCCTATGTATATTTCATCACCATTTACTACAACAGGACGTTTTAAGAAGGTATAATGCTCTAGCAGGTATTTTTTAAAGTCTTCTTCTGTTAAGTTTTGATCCTTTAACCCTAATTTTTTATATAATTGTGCACGCTTAGAGAATAAATCTTCATAACTACCAGCTAATTCTTTTAATTGATTTATTTCTTCTTCTTTTAATGGATTAGACTTAATTTCCCGTACCTCAAACTGTGATAAGTCTAGCTCACTCATAATTTTCTTACAAGTATCACAAGTAGATAGATAAATAAATTGTTTCATTTTTTTATTTGGTTTAAAATTAGCCAAAACTTAACGATTATTTACATCACAAACAACAAATATAATTTTTGTTTAGTGTAATTTAATTCCATCATGTATCTTTACACAACAAGATATACATATGGAAGACCTAAGTCAATATTTCGATATACTGAACGAAAATCTAAAGAAAAATGAGTTCACTCAAGAGCCTATAGCTTTATATGAACCGATTAATTATATTCTAAATTTAGGAGGTAAAAGATTACGTCCAATTATCACCTTGTTGACTTGTGATTTTTTTGGAGGTGATTTGGAACAAGCAATTAAGCCGAGTTTAGCCATAGAGTTCTTTCATAATTTTACCTTGATGCATGATGATATTATGGATAAGGCACCTTTAAGAAGAGGAAAAACAACGGTGCATGAAAAATTTTCTGTAGATGCAGCTATTCTTTCGGGTGATGCATTATTGGTCAAAGCATATCAATACTTAGAGGATTTGCCTGCAGATAAGTTTAAAAAAGTAACTGAATTATTTTCTGATGCGGCTATCAAGGTTTGTGAAGGGCAACAGTATGATTTAAATTTTGAAACACAGACAGAGGTTACAGAAGAAGAGTACCTGAAGATGATCTACTATAAAACAGGATCTTTAGTAGCTACAGCGTTCAAAATAGGTGCTGTGATTGCCGGTGCTAGTGAGGAGGATGCATCCCATATTTATAATTTTGGTAAGAATTTAGGAATTGCTTTTCAACTGAAAGATGATTTACTAGATGTGTATGGAGATAGAGATTTAGTAGGGAAAATCCATGCAGGGGACATCTATGAAAACAAAAAGACCATACTATATATAAAGGCGAAAGAAAAGGCTAGCGCAGCCCAAAAAGAAGAGTTGAATTATTGGTATAATAGAAAGACCGATAATATTGACAAGGTATATAGTGTAGAAAATATCTTCAAAATGCTGCGTATAGACAAGGTAATCGAAAACGAAATAGAAAAGTATACAGATATAGCTAATAAAGAATTACTGAAAGTAAAAGGGAATAAGATGAATCACGATATCTTAGTGAGGTTTAATAGAGATTTGATTGGTAGATCTTTCTAAAACAACATGAAATTATATTCAGAAGTTCCTATAAAGCCAATTTCGCGTAAGATTAATCATCAAAGTAAAATATTGTCTTTGGGTTCATGTTTTGCGACAGAAATGGGACAAAAGTTACAAGAATATGAATTTCAGACCTTGATAAATCCCTTCGGTACGCAGTTTCATCCTTTGGCCATTGAGCATACATTTAATCGGATTTATGCTAGAGAGCCCTATATAGAATCAGAAATTTACCACCATGGTGGATTATTTTTTAGTTGGGATCACAGTGCTAAGTTTTCTAAATCTAAAAAGGAGCAAGTTCTAGAAGCCATCAATACAAATATTGATGAAGCGAATACCTTTCTAGGAGAAACAACCCATGTGATTATTACGCTTGGTACAGCTTGGGCTTATTATTTATCTCAAGGAGAATTCTTTGTAAGCAACTGCCATAAAATATCTCAGAAGTATTTTGAAAAAATTCTTCTTTCACAAGAACAAGTATATGAATCTTTAAGAAATATGATTCTCAAGATTTATGATGTGAGACCAGAGGCAGAAATTATATTCACGATAAGTCCCGTGAGGCATTTGCGTGATGGTTTCAGAGAAAATCAAGTGAGTAAGGGCGTTTTGCAATATGCTATACATCAAGTTTTAAATGATTTTGAAGAGATCAATTATTTCCCTTCGTATGAGATTGCTTTAGATGAATTACGGGACTATAGATTTTATGCGGAGGATTTAGCACATTTGAACGACGTGGGCATTAATTATATTTGGGATAAATTTTCTGCAAACTATTGCACAGAACATACCCTCAAACTCAATGCCGAAATAGAGAAAATTAAAAAAGCTTTAAGTCATAAGCCTTTTAACGCAGATTCCATTACTTATAAAAAGTTTTTATACGATACCCAGAAGAAGGCAGAGGCTATGCAGACCCAATTACATGCTGAAGCATTAAAATCAACTTTAGAAGCATTAAAACAGAAATTATGTTAATCGATACCCATAATCATATTTACTCTGAAAAGTTTGACGAAGATCGCAATGAGGTGATAGAAAGAGCCATAGCGCAAGGTGTAAGAGAGTTTTATCTTCCCGCGATTGATTCTACTTATACAGATCGTATGATGAAAGTGGAGAATGAATATCCAGAGGTAATGCATTTGATGATGGGATTGCATCCAACTTCAGTGTCAGATAATTATCAAGAAGAGTTAGCACATGTAAAAGCTTGGCTAGATCAAAGAGATTTTGCAGCGGTAGGAGAGATAGGGATTGATTTGTATTGGGATAAAACTTATTTGAAGCAACAACAAGAAGCTTTTTTGACTCAAATTGAATGGGCAAAATCAAAAGGTCTACCGATTGTAATTCATTCAAGAGATAGTTTTGAAGAAACTTTTGAAGTGCTAGAACAAGAAAAATCAGATGATTTATATGGAATCTTTCATTGCTTTACGGGATCTTTAGAAGATGCTAAACGAGCTATTGATTTAGGTTTTATGCTCGGGATTGGAGGCGTTGTAACCTTTAAAAATGGTAAGATAGATAAGTTTTTAAATGAAATTAGCCTAGATAATATTGTATTAGAAACAGATGCTCCTTACCTAGCACCTGTGCCATATCGAGGTAAGAGAAATGAACCATCCTATATTCCACTTGTGGTAGAAAAATTAGTTGATATTTATCAAACAACGCCAGAAGAAATTGCCAAGCGTACCACTCAAAATGCTAAACAGATTTTTAAATAAATTCTACTATTTTTTCTAAAGCCACTCCTCGTGAGCCTTTAATTAGAATATTATCGGCTTTAATTGGATTTGTTTTGATGTGTTGAATGAAATCTTCTCTAGTCATAAATTGTTTCACTTCCTCTTTAGCTTTTACGCTGCTAAAATTGGTGCCTATTAAATAGATTTCATCAAAGTTAAGTGATATGGCTAAATCTGAGATTGCTTGATGTTCTGCATCAGAGGTTTCTCCAAGTTCAAACATATCTCCTAAAATTATACATTTTTTCCCATTTGCTTTATGGAAGTTTTTTAAGGCTAATTCCATGGAAGTTGGGTTGGCATTATAAGCATCAAGTAAAAGTTTGTGACCAGATTTTTCTAACTCTTGAGATCTGTTTAATTTTGGATGATACTCCTTTAAAGCCGATATAATTTCATGGATTTCTACCCCAAAATGTAATGCGATAGTTGTGGCAGCAGCCATATTATTTTCATTGTACTCGCCCGCTAGTTGAGACATAATTTGTTTACCTTGATAGGAAATCCCAGCATGTCCGGCTTCGCTACTTCTATGAAAATTATAAGTTGCATCGGAATCAAATCCAAAAGTAATGGTATTCATTCCCATAGTTTTATTGACTTGAATTGGATCATCGGTATTCACAAACACTGTCTTATGATGTGTTTTTAAATAGGCATACATTTCTGACTTTCCTTGAATCACGCCTTTGAAACCACCAAAACCTTCTAAATGTGCTTTCCCAAAGTTAGTAATATATCCATAATCAGGTTCTGCGATAGCACACAGTTGATCAATTTCATGCAGGTGATTGGCTCCCATTTCTACCACAGCAAGATCGTGAGATGAATCAATATCTAATAGTGTAAGCGGAACACCGATATGATTATTTAAATTTCCTTGGGTGTAACAAACTTTAAACTTTTTAGATAATGTGGTGGCTATTAATTCCTTTGTGGTGGTTTTGCCATTACTTCCAGTAAGTGCAATAATGGGTAGCTTTAATTGACGTCGATGATGCTTTGCAAGATGTTGCAAGAATCGCAATCCATCTTCTACAAAATAGACATTTTCATCTTCACAAGCTTGATTTTTATCATCTACAATCGCAGCAATAGCTCCATCTTTAATAGCCTGCTTGGCAAATTTATTTCCATCAAATTTATCTCCCTTCAAGGCGATATATAGATTATCTTTTGATAGTTTTCTTGTATCAGTACATACACCACTAGACTTTAAATAGATTTGATAAAGTTGCTCTAAATTCATAGGCTAAAGGTAAAAAATAAAATAAAAAAAGAGGCTCTATTTTTAGAGCCTCTTGGTAAATTATTTTTGATAAGAGTAATTATAAACCTCTTTTCTTTCTCTTGGTTCCCATTTCCTCGTTTCCAGTATAATCCTGCGCCACACGGAATCCTACCCATGCTGCTCCAGAACCTTCACTCATGTATCTTCTTTGTCCTGGGTCTAGCCAATAGATATCATCTTTCCAAGATCCACCTTTTACTACACGCATGGTGTTATCAATGTCTGATGTTCTTTTTGCGTTATCCTTTTGCATCACAACTCGACCATTATCAGAAACTGTAAAGTTACGTATAGGTGAGTTATACATCTTTTCATTCGTATCACTAGGATCAGCATCAGTAACAGCCATCTCTAATGATGATCTATAATCTCCATCACGATAGTCTCTAGCATCCTCGATTACCTCTCTCTTATAATGTCCTGGTAACCCTCTAGCTAATAATTGACCATTGTCTAACGTGTCATATACAAGTTCACCTTCTTTATAGGTCTCAAAACCACCTTCGCCATTTTCAATCCTTTTGGTGTAAATGTTACCACGGTAGTAGTTGAAGTCATTTGCTTCATCATCAATGATAGGACGATAAACATCTGCAGTCCATTCTGCTACGTTCCCAAGCATCCCATATAATCCAAATTCATTGGATGGGTATTTCTTCACGTCATTGGTAATCGCTGATCCATCATTACCCCAGCCCCCAATACCAGAGTAGTCACCACGACCTTGCTTAAAGTTTGCCATGAAATCTCCACGACCTCTACCTTTTTCTTTTCTCAAATTGTATCCAGCGATTTCTTTTCCTTCGTATTGATTGTATTTTCTATTAGCTGGTAAAGCAAGTGCAGCGTATTCCCATTCTGCCTCTGTAGGAAGTCTGAATTTTGCAACTAAGCTAGAATTCATAGAAGATCTATAGTTAATTCTAGGGTTTGGATTTTTAACCTTTACCTCTTTCAAGATTTTAGCGGTGTCAATCACGTTAGTACCTTCAAAAATCTCATCTGGATTTTGCTGAAATCTTTCTGTTTCAAAATGGTTTGCACCAATTTGTACGTCTGGATTTAGGTAAAGTTCATCACTGATGTAGCCTTTATCCATCATGGCTTTTTCATTGGCTCTATCCGTTAACCAATCACAGAATCTGTCTGCTTGCAACCAAGATACTCCTACTACAGGATAGTAGTCAAATGAAGGGTTTCTTAAATACTCGTCTACAAACAAGTCGTTTCTAGACAATTTGTTACCCCAAACTAACGTATCTGGTAATACCCCCTCGTTTATGATTCTATTCTCTTCGTTGTTTGCTGGGAACACATAAGAAATCCAAGACATATAAGAACGATACTCGTAATTAGTAACCTCTGTATCACCCATATAAAAAGAACGAACTTGCATACGTCTTGGTGTGTTATTCCAATCGCGCATCACATCGGTTTTCACTTGACCCATCGTAAAAGAACCTCCTTCTACGTGTACCATACCAACCCATGCTTTTTCTTTTCCTTTTTTACCTGTGAACATCCATCCCTTGTCATCATTTGGTTTCCACCCAGTGCGACTCACGAAATTTTTAGTTCCACCTCCTTTTTTGGCTCCAGATCCACCTCCACAGCTACTTAGAATGAAGGTTAAAATAAGACCAAAAGTTAAAATGAATTTTGTTTTATTCATTTGATTGTATGTTTTCATTTAATAGTATATTGTGCAAAGTAAATTATTTACAAGCAATTTTGCAATTTTACTTTGTGCTGTATTTAACGTATAATTATTTCTAATATTGCAATGTAATAAAAATACTTTATTAACGTTTTTTTTAATAATGAGAATTTTAGCTCTAATACTTATTCAATTATTGTTCCTAAGCGTGTTAAATGCTCAAATTTATGACGTGCCATGGGAAGATAATCTAACGCAACATTCCATCGGGAATGTATATTATAAGGTCATATCTATACAAAATGACAATGCTTATAATGATGAGCGCAATTTACCACATTTTTATCATAGTGAAAGGGTGAATGAGCATTCTAGTTTTAGTTTTAAAATTTTAAAAGAAGTTTCAATTCGTTCAGACGAAATTGGCGATTTACAGATAGAGCATATTCCCTTATCCCCAGTGCACCAAATAGGTGTTTTTAAATCCCGTGATAGATTAAATAAAGTTATCGATATTATTGGGATCTATAGAGACGGTAAGGAAATTAAAAAGATTTTATCTTTTGAAATTATGGAGGATTCTCCCACCAACAATGCTAGAATAGCTAATAATAATTCTAAAACACACATCAATCCCGTTTTTGATCCTGTGAATGGTCAGTTTTTTAAAATCAGGGTGGATACCACCGGAATTTACAAAATAGATAAATCATTTCTTACACGTCATAATATTCCTGCCAATTTTGACCCGCGCAAATTTAAAATTTTTGGAAATGGGGGCATGATGTTGCCAGAAAATCCTGGAGAATTCAGATACCGTGGGTTGCAGGAGGTGGCTATACATGCAGTGGGCTTAGAGGATGGTAGTTTTGATGAAGACGATTATTATTTATTTTATGCACAGGGGCCGAATGGAATTATAAGGAATCCCATTTTTCCAAGTGATCAAGAGGGGCAACATTCTAAGAATTTATATGAAGATCAAGCGTATTATTTTATCAATATAGAAGGTGTAGTGAATGGGAAAAGGATTCAATCCTTGGAGTCTACTCAAAACCCAAGTACCGTTTTTACAGAATTTGATCAAGTATTGTTTTATGAAAAGGATAACATAAACCTTTATAATGTAGGTCGTCTTTGGGTAGGTGAAAGCTTTTTTGAAGAACAGACTTTTAATATTCAATTTGACGGGAATGGTGAGGTGAAATCTCCACGTTTAAGTTATCAAATGGTTGGGGTAAATGCTCAAAATGTTTCTTTTAATTTTCAGGTAAATAATATAGATGTATTGAAATCACCTTTCCGTAATGGTACTTTAAGAAAAGAATCGGGTCAGCAGGATTTTAATTCAACCCAATATCCCCTCCATATTCAAATCAATGTAGATAATAGTTTAAATCCCTCTGCTGGCGTTTATTTAGATTATGTCAGATTAAATTTTAAACAAAACTTAAACTTCAATAATCGACCGCTTGGTTTCCGATGGTTTGATGCTGTTTCTCCATATAATACTTATGGATTTAGAGTTAATGGTTCACCAGAATTTGTTTGGGATGTCTCTGATAGAACCAATGCTGTATCTTTAATTTCTAAAAATGATACTTATGTTTTTCAAACCAAATCTTCTGATTACCCAAACGAATTTATTGCTTTTAATGCTAACCAAGCGACTGCTCCTCAATTCGTAGAACAGGTTCAAAATCAATTTCTCACTTCATTATCGGATATTGATTACGTGATTGTGGCTTATCCAGATTTTATAACTCAAGCACAAAGATTGGCAGATGCACATGAAAAATTATCTGGCGTAAAAGCTGCGGTGGTCACAACAAACCAAATTTATAATGAATTCAGTTCAGGTTCTCAAGATATTTCGGCCATCAGGGATTTCTTTAAATATCTATACGAAGTTGGTGGTTCACTTAAATATGCGTTATTATTAGGGGATTCTAGTTATGATTTTAAAGACCGAATCCTGAATAATACCAACATGGTTCCGTCTTACCAAAGTGATTATAGCATTGGGGTGGCAAGTTCTTATGTAAGCGATGATTTTTTTGGAATTCTAGATGATAGTGATAGCGGTTTAAATTTGTCTCAATTAGATATTGCAGTGGGTAGGTTACCCGCAGATGATGTGCAGGAGGCAGAGGTTTTAATTAATAAAACTTTAAGTTATTTAGATAATCAGCCCAATTTTGGAAGTCCATATGGCGATTGGCGCACCAAGGTGACATTCGTGGTGGATGATGATAATCCAGGCCCAGGTAATGCATTTCATCATACGGTAGAGAATGAATCTGCACAGTTTATTGAAAAAGAATTTCCATTTTATACGGTAGAGAAATTATATGCTGACGCTTTTCAACAAGTAGGAACTTCTGGTGGTGTACGATACCCAGAGCTAGAAAAAAGCATTGTAAACGCCATTGAATCTGGAACCTTATTGCTTAATTATTTTGGCCATGGAGGAGTCAATGGATGGGCTCAAGAGAGAATTTTCACCCAAAATCATGTTCAAGGATTAGGAAATCTTTCTAGAGAATACAGTCGATTGCCCATTGTACTTACGGTAACTTGTGATTTTACAGTGTGGGATATTCCAGAAATTAATTCTGGTGGAGAAATGATGATTAAAAACCCAGATGGAGGGGCGGTAGCTATGCTTACAACGAGTAGAGAAATCCCAGTTTCATATGGGCTTAAAATGAATGATATTGTGGTCAAAAATCTTTTCACGATTCAGGATGATGAATATTTACCTGTAGGAGAGGCATTGCGAAGATCTAAAATTGAGTATAGTGCATCTGCAGGTTTAAAATTAAATTTAATTGGAGACCCTTTATTATCTATGGTGCGTCCAAAAAGACAAGTATCCATTCATACCATTAATGGACAAGCTGCAAATAATTATAATGAAACCATCAAGGCTCTTGATTTTGTGTCAATAGAAGGAAGTGTATTAAATGAAATTGGGGCTACAGATACAAGTTTTAATGGAAATGTAGCAGGAACGCTGTTTGATAAAGAAATACAAAAAACCACCTTAAATAATGATGGAAATATAGATCCATTAACTTTCACAGAACAGAATAATCCTATCTATAGAGGTGGAAGCAAGGTAAAAGATGGGAAATTCAAATTTGAGTTTTATGTGCCAAAAGATATTAATTTTGATGTTGGAATGGGCAAAATGTTGTTTTATGTAGAAAACGGGAAGAGCGATGGTATAGGATATAAAAATGATATTAAAGTTGGAGATATTAATGTAAATGGCGTAGATGATAACGAAGGTCCTGTGGTAAATTTATACATGAATAATCTAAATTTCGCCCCAGGTGGAATTACTGATAAAAGTCCCTACTTGCTAGCATGCGTTACAGATAGTACAGGAATTAATGCTACTGGAGCGGGGATTGGACATGATATCACCCAATTATTAGATAAGAATATTAATTCTACCACGGTATTAAATGATTTCTTTGAAGGTGGAGATGCTTCGCCTTGCTTAAACCCAAAGGTAAAAGATTTTCAAAAGGGTAGGGTTTTGTATAAATTAAGTGATCTAGACCTTGGAGAGCATACGGTGACTTTTAGAGTTTGGGATATCAATAATAATTCTACAACACAAACGTTAGACTTTATAGTGATGGAAAATGGGGAGCAGCAATTGCATATCAATCGATTACTCAACTGGCCCAATCCATTTACCAATCAAACTTATTTTCATTTTGAGCATAATTGCCCAGATGTATTAGAAGTTCAAGTTCAAGTATTCACGATTGCTGGTAAAATGGTAAAAAATATACGACAAACCGTATCTTCGGAACCTTTTAGAGAAGGCTATAGAACGGGTAAGTATGCGATACCATGGGATGGATTAGATGATTTTGGAAATAAGATAGGAAAAGGGGTTTATATTTACAAAGTCACTGTTAAAGGAACTAATGGAGAAACTTGTAAAGGAAATGCAGAAGCAGTAGAAAAATTGGTTATACTAAAATAAATTATATTTTTGAACGATTAAATAAAGAATAAATTCACATACAATATGAAAAATCTTGCTCTTACAGTATTTATAATAGGCCTGTGCGGTCTAGGAAATGCACAATCGAATGCAGACGAAACGAACTCTGCTGCTAGACGTCATATCCGAACAGGAGCTCCATTGTTGAGAATTTCACCAGATGCACGTGCAGGTGGATTAGGGGATATGGGGGTTGCAACTTCACCAGACGCATTTTCACAATATTGGAACCCTGCAAAATTTGTATTTTCTAAAACATATTCAGGGGTTGGAGTTTCTTATACTCCATATTTAGGAAGCATCACTGATGATGTTTTTTTAATGAATGGATCTTTCTATACATTTTTAGGAGAAGAAGAGCGTAGCACGGTGGCAGCAAGTATTTATTACTTCAATATGGGAGATGTGCAACTTTCTCAATTTCAAGCTGGTAATATCATAGAAACTGGTACAGCAAAACCTAATGAGTTTGCAGTAGATGTTTCTTACGGGTTAAAGCTTAGTGACTACTACGGTATGGCGGTTGCTGGACGTTATGTTAGATCAGATTTATATAACAGTGATGGCGATGAAATGACCAATGCAGCAAACACTTTTGCAGTGGATGTGGCTGGGTATTATGAATCAGATAGAATAAGCATGGATAATTTTGATGGTAGAATTAGAGCAGGGTTTAACGTAAGTAACATTGGTCCAAAATTAAATTATTATGATTCAGATACCGATGAAGGAAGTTTTTTACCAACGAACTTAAGGTTAGGTGGAGCTTTTGATTTTATATTGGATGACTATAATAGAGTAACAGCTGGAGTTGAGGTAAATAAATTGTTGGTTCCTACCCCTAGCATCGAGAGATTTTCTAGTGATGGAAGCACTGTTATAGGTTATGACACACCAAATGATGGAGTGGTTTCGGGAATTTTTAAATCATTTAATGATGCTCCTGACGGGTTTTCAGAAGAAATGAAAGAATTTATGTGGTCAGTTTCTGGAGAATATGTGTATAACAATGCCTTTGCATTTCGTACTGGTTATTTTCATGAAAGCTTAGATAAAGGAGGTAGGCAATATGCTACCTTAGGAGCTGGATTAAAATTTAATGCTTTTGGATTAGATGTATCCTATTTAATCCCAACCAACCAATATAATAATGCACTAGAAAATACTTTACGTTTCGCCTTAACATGGGATTTCGGTGGGGCAACATATAATAGTAATTACTAGAATATTTTAAACATCAATTGAAAATATTGAAATGCCGATTCTTATTTAAGAATCGGCATTTTTTTTGCTAAAATAAAATTGAAAAACGTTTTTAGTTTTAAAAGTTTTCTATAGTTTTGTGTCTTATTTTAGAAATGAATAGAAAGAGAATCATCAAAGAGGCGAGTGAAATGTTTTATGCCGTAGGGTTTAAGACATTAACAATGGACGATATTGCTAATCAATTGTCCATGTCAAAGAAAACCTTGTATGAGCTTTTCGGAAGCAAAGAAAATCTTATCAAAGAGGTGTTACAGTATAGTTTTGAAGATATTCAGGAAAACTTTTCTAAAATACAAGGTGAGAATTTGGATGCAGTGGAAGAATTAATACTATTGAAACAATATGTGGATAAGAAATATAATTCTGCACAACGCCAAAGTTGTCTATACCAATTACAAAGGTATTATGCCAAGCTCTACCAAAAGATATTTATGGCAGAACATCATAAAATCATCGCTCGATTGGAGAATAACTTTAAAAAAGGCAAAGAACAAGGGCTGTATAGAGAAACAATAGTGCCAGAAATATATGCTTCTTTATACTTTGAAACTCAAACAAGTCTAAAGAAGTATAATAACTTTAATATGAATTTAGAAAAACAATATGAAATGGCAGAAATTCATGCAGATATTTTTATACGTGGTATATTAAGTGCAGAGGGTTTAAAACGATATGAACAAATAACTACAACATCATGATGAAAATATTTAAATTGACCTGGCTTGTGGGATTGATGGGAATAGTATTGGGGCAAGAAAAGCCAACGCAATTCTCTTTGAATGAAAGCATTGAATATACGCTTACGCATAATTATGATATGCTTATGGCAGATAATGAAATCCTGAAAGCTGAAAAGAAGATTTGGGAAACCACCGCTAGTGGATTACCACAGATTAATGCGAATGTTGATTATACCTACAACATCCAAAAAGGAACTATGTTTTTAGATCCATCTGCCTTTGATCCCAATGTACCAAAAGGCACCCCATTGACACCGATAGAAATCGGACAAAGACAGACTTTATCTGCCAATGCGCAATTATCTCAACTTATATTCAGTGGGTCGTATTTGGTGGGATTACAATCAGCCAAAGCTTTTAAGCAAATATCTCTTATGTCTAAAGAAAAGGCAACCTCTGAGCTTACCAAAGCCGTAATTAATGCTTATGCTGCTGTGGTAATTGCGGATCAGAATATAGCCATTTTAGAACAAAACTTAAAAACAGCAGAGAAAAACTTACATGACATCACAGAAATCTATAAGGTAGGCTTAGGAGATGAGCAGTCAGTAGATCAAATGTCGTATAACTTATTAAGCTTGAAATCAGGTAGAGATTTTGCATTGCGACAAAGACAAAATGCACTCAATACTCTTAAATACATAATGGGTTTAAAGCAATCAGATGACTTAGTATTAACTACCGAGATGGATGGGATTGTTGAAGAAGATTTATTAAAATTAGAAGAAGTGGGAACACCAGTTGATAAAATAAAAAATCATATCGATTACAAAATTGCTGCACATCAAGTAAAGATTAATGATTTACAAGTGAAATATCAGAAAACAATGGCATTACCGACTTTGACTACTTTCTTACAACATTCACAGAATTGGTCTACAGATAACGATCCAGTTTTTGATGATTTAGGGAATCACTTCCCTGCAACGATATGGGGTGTTTCTCTAAAGATTCCAATTTTTAGTTCTTTACAACGCTCAGCCGTGACACAACAAGCGCAGCTTGATTTAGCTAATGCAGAAATAGAGCGTGAAAAAACAGAGCAACGCTTGGTGCAGGAGGTAAAGAATAATTATTTACAGTATGAGAATGCGTTAGACAGATATTATACAAATAAAGAAAGAGTAAAACTAACGCGCAAGATTTTTGAAAAAGAACAAATAAAGTATTTTGAAGGTCTATCTTCTAGCATGGATTTATCTAATACAGAAGTACAGATGTACCAAGCAGAAAATGAATTGATATCTTCTGCGATGGATTTAATTTCAGCCAAGGCAGCTTTTCATCAATCTATAGGTACTTATTAAATCATGAAGCATTATACCAGAGAAATCAACAGCATCCGTTATTCCAATAAAAAAATTCCAATGAAAAAAATATACATTTTATCACTAGCTTTTCTTGCGATGGCTTGTCAAGAAGAAGCCAACAAAGACAACCTAGAAGGGCAAGATATCAATGCTCTAAAAGCGAAGCAAATTAGAATTCAAGAACAAGCGGATAGTTTGCAAAGAGTTTCTGCTACTTTGTCTGAGCAGATTGCTGAACTAGATCCACAGGCTGCAAAATTGGTGAAATATCAAACAGCAAAGGATAGCTTGTATAATCATTATATCAATTTACAAGCTAATATAGAAACTGATCAAGATGTACAACTAACGCCAGAATTTGGTGGTGTGCTTAATCTTTTAGTAAAGGAAGGCGATTATGTGAAGCGAGGGCAATTGATTGGGCGAATTTCTGATGGTGGATTAGCAGATCAGGTAAACCAAGCCAAAATACAGGTAGACCAAGCGAGAGCCCAACAATCACAAGCAGAGATTCAAAGAGATTTGGCTAAAGTTACTTTCGAGAAACAGCAACGCCTATGGAATCAACGTATTGGATCAGAAATGCAATACTTGCAAGCAAAAACCAATTATGAAACTGCTCAAAAACAAGTGACTGCAGCTAGACAACAAGTTTCTGCAGCACAGAGAGGTGTTTCAGGTGCGCAATCTCAATTGGCTAAAACCCAGTTAAAAGCTCCCTTTAGTGGTAGAGTAGAGCAAGTGATTACACAAAATGGACAAGCGGTAGGACCGGGAACACCTGTAATACGATTGGTGAATCCATCTAGCATTAAAGCAGTTGCCAATGTTCCAGAGACTTATTTATCTAAAATTCAAAAGGGAACCAAAGCTATTATCTTTTTGCCAGCTCTAGGTAGAACATTAGATTCTAATGTGAGTTTGGTGAGTGCTTCGATCAACCCTGCAAATAGAACCTTTAAAGTTGAAGTTCCTGTTCCAGATAAAGATGGATTAGTAAAACCAAACTTGAATGCGGAATTACGCCTAAACGATTACACCTCTAGCAGTGCTATCATCGTTGCAGAAACAGTCATAAAAGAAGATGGAAATGGTAAATTCGTTTATGTGGCTCAAAATGTGAACAATAATATGGGGGTAGCTAAAAAAGCTTATGTACAATTAGGCGACCCTTCAAACGGAATGGTAGAGATTACCTCTGGTATTAAAGAAGGACAGATAATCATTACAGAAGCACCTTCGAAATTAAAAGATGGAGACAAGGTGCAATTAACAAAAGCAAACTAAGTATGGATCCAAATAAAAATAACCTTGTAGGGCAAGAAAATGATAAGAGTTTTGGGATTTCTACTTGGGCGATTCAAAATAAAATCACAGTTTATGTGATTATGGCGATTATTCTGGTAGGTGGTACAATGGCATTTATGTCTATGCCTAGAGAATCTTTCCCAGAGGTGATTGAGAACAAAGTTTATATTTCTTCTGTCTATCCAGGTAATACCGCAGAAGACGTAGAAAAGTTTATCACAGAACCTTTAGAAGAGGAATTGCAGGGAATTTCAGGAATCAAAGATGTTTCTTCTACTTCATTTAATGATTATGCTATGACTATCGTTGAGTTTACAGATGATGTAACGATAGAAGAAGCTAAACTGGATGTAAAGGACAAGGTAGACCAAGTAAAAGCCGATGCGAATTGGCCTTCTTTGGATACAGGAGCCAAAGTAGAGCCTAATGTATTTGATTTAAATATTGCAGAGGAATTCCCCATCGCTAATGTAAACATTACAGGAAATTACACTTTGCAACAATTAAAGGATTTTGCAGAAAGACTTCAAGAAGATTTTGAAGCCTTACAAGCGATCAAAGAAACTCCTATTCGAGGTGTCAATGATAAGGAAGTTGAGGTAGCGTTAGATGTTTATAAAATGGCTGCGGCTCAAGTAAGTTTTAACGATATTTCACAATCCATATCAGGAGATAATAAAACCATATCTGGCGGTAATATTGTGAATCAGGAACAAAGATTAAACATTCGTGTGGTAGGTGAAATCACTTCTCCAGAAGAGTTAACACAAATTGTTGTAAAGAAAAGAGGAGGTGTTACTTATTTAGGAGATATAGCAGAAATCAATTTTAGAGAACAAGATAAAACTTCTTATGCTAGAGAAATGGGAGACCCCGTGATCATGATGGACGTCAAAAAGCGTAGTGGCGAAAATATGATTGATGCGGTGACTGAAATTCAAAATATTATAGACCAAGCTAAGCTAGAATATTTACCGACTGATGTGAATGTAAATATTACCAATAATCAGGCTCCAAAAACAGAGAATCAAGTTAAAGATTTGATTAACAATATAGTCTTTGGGGTAATTCTGGTTGTAGGTGTATTATTATTCTTTTTAGGATTGCGAAATGCAAGTTTTGTTGGAATGGCGATTCCATTGTCCATGTTAATGTCTCTTATGATCTTACAGTTTATGGGTGTGTCATTAAACACCATGGTTCTTTTTGGGCTTGTGATGGGACTTGGGATGCTCGTGGATAACGGTATTGTAGTGGTAGAAAACGTCTATAGCTTAATGAATCAAGGGTATTCTAGAAAAGAAGCTGCGATTCAGGGCGTAGGTGAAATCGCTTGGCCTATTATAGCCTCTACCGCAACCACCTTGGCAGCGTTTTTCCCGTTGGCATTATGGCCAGGAACCATGGGTAAATTTATGATGATTTTCCCCATGACACTCTCGGTGGTGCTAGGTTCATCTTTGTTTGTGGCATTGATTATAAATTCTATGATTACTTCTGAATTTATGCATACAGAATCAGAAGATAAAGAACCACCAAGCAAACGTAAATTGATTCAAAGTACCTTGATATTAGGCGGATTAGGGATACTATTACTTGTATTAGGTTATGTCTTGGATTATGCAATCTTGCGCGTATTTGGTAACCTTGGGATATTTTTCAGTATTATGATTTGGGTGTATGAGTTTGCTTTATACCCGATGAGTATATGGTTTCAAGATAAAGGATTACCTTGGTTAGAAGAAAAATATAGAAGTTTCTTGCGTTGGGCATTATTAGGTAAAAACCCGATCTGGCTGATGATTGGAATGCTAATTTTATTTGTGGCAAGTATTGGGCTATTAGCTGTGGTGCAACCGAAAGTTTTGTTTTTTCCAGAAAATGCGCCGAATCAGATTATCGTTTACATAGAGTATCCGGAGGGCACAGATATAGAGAAAACCAATAGAGTTACCAAAGAAATAGAAGAGGAAGTACGTGGAGTGGCAGAGAAATATGTGGTGCAAGAAGATGGTGAATCATACAATTATATGGTAGAATCTAGTGTTACCCAAGTTGGGGAAGGAGCTGGTAACCCACAAACTGATGCAGGTTCTGCTGCAGAGATTCCACATAAAGGTAAGGTGACATTATCCCTTAGGGAATATAAATATAGACGGGGTGTTGATAGTAAAGATGTGCTAGAGGAAATTCGAATGGCTGTACGAGGTCACGCAGGTGTTTCTGTAACGGTAGAGAAAGATAATGTAGGTCCTCCAGCAGGGTATCCCGTGAACATTGAGATTAGAGGAAAAGATTATAACCAAATGATGGATGAGGCAGAAAAAATGCTCACATTCATAGAGAATTCTGGAATTCCAGGTTTAGAGGAATTAAAGATTGATGTTTCTAGAGATATTCCGGAGCTTAGGGTAGAAGTAAATCGTCAATTAGCAGGTTCAATGGGCGTGACCAATCAAATGATTGGAGGTACATTGCGTCAATCGATTTATGGGTATGAAGTTTCTCGTTACAGACCAGCAGGGGATGACGACGATTACCCAATCAATATCCGATTAAATGAAGACCAACGTTATAATGAAGAGACTGTATTCAATCAACCTGTAACTTATACCAACCCTGAAAACGGACAGATTATGCAGATTCCAATTTCAGCGGTAGCTTCAAGGGTTCAGGATAAGCAGTTCAATAAAATTAAAAGACAAGATTTTGAAAGAACCATTACGGTTTATTCTAATGTGTTGAGTGATTATAACCCAACAGAAACGGTAAATAAAATTAAAGAAAAACTAACGCAATCTAATTATAAATTGCCTAAGGGGATGACGTATCAGTTTACTGGGGAGCAAGAAGAACAGGCAGAGAATATGAGTTTCTTGCTAAATGCCTTGTTGTTTGCTATAGCTGGGATTGTTTTGATTATTGTGGCTCAGTTTAACTCTGTATCAAAACCAATCATTATTATGTCTGCCGTCCTTTTAAGTTTTATTGGGGTATTCCTTGGTTTGATTGTGAATGGAGACGATTTCGTGGTTATGATGACGATGATGGGGATAATTTCCTTGGCGGGGATTGTAGTGAATAACGCGATTGTATTGATTGATTATACCCAATTGCTATTGGATCGTAAGAAAAAAAGATTCAACCTTCCAGAGCATATGATGTTACCTGTAGAGGATATGAAAGATTCAATTGTGAATGGTGGAGCCTCTCGTTTACGTCCTGTATTACTTACAGCCATTACAACGGTATTAGGATTGGTTCCTTTAGCGATTGGATTAAATATCGATTTTGAAGGATTATTGAGTGATTATAATCCAGATATTTATATCGGTGGAGATAACGTGATGTTCTGGGGTCCATTGGCTAAAACAGTTATCTATGGTTTAATATTCGCAACGTTTCTCACGTTAGTGATTGTTCCAGTGATGCAATATTTAGTGAATCGCTTGAAATTCCGTTTCAGATATGGGAAGAATGGTGAAAACTATGATGAAAAATTAGAAATGAATCAGGCTTAAATCATATTCATATCTTGAATTTACAATTCCGTTCGCTATGCTTTAGCGGACGGAATTTTGTTTTCATTCGTATTTCAACCTAGAAAGCATTAACTTTACTTATTAAATTGATAACACTTTGGTAGACTTTTCAGACTTATTGAATGTAGCTAAAAGGGCCGCTGTAGAAGCAGGTCAGGAGATTATGACTATATACCAAACTGATTTTGAGGTGGATTATAAGACCGATGCTTCTCCGCTTACTTTAGCGGATTCAACTGCCAATGAAATCATTATGCAGCATTTAAAGACATTAGATATACCCATAATAAGTGAAGAAAATAAAACCATTGCGTATGCAGAGCGAAAAGACCGGACCCAGTTCTGGCTTGTAGACCCTTTGGACGGAACTAAAGAATTTATAAAAAAGAATGATGAATTCACGGTAAATATCGCTTTGATACAAGAGGGAATTCCCGTATTAGGTGTGATTTATGTTCCAGTGAAAAATGAATTATATTATAATGATAAAGAAAGTGCTTATAAACTTTTAAACATTAAGACATCGCAAGATTTAAACAAGGCTAAATCTATTGAATTGGAACCTAAGTCGTTCTCACAAGAAGTGGTTGTGGTAGCGAGTAGATCACATTTATCTCAAGAAACTTCAGATTTTATAGAGAGAATAAAGAGCTGTGATGGCATAAAAGAAATTAAAACATTTTCAGCAGGTAGTTCTTTAAAGCTTTGTATGATTGCGGAAGGAAAAGCAGATGTGTATCCAAGGTTTGCACCGACTATGGAATGGGATATTGCTGCGGGTCATGCGATATGCAGAGCCAATGGCGTAGCAGTATTACAAACTGATTTACAAACAGAGCTTCAATACAATAAACCAAATTTATTAAATCCATATTTTATCGTGGGATCTCAAGGATTTATTCAAAATTTTAATTCTTAATTATATAACCTTGTCTACAAATATCTTTGAACATAACTATCAATTGAACCGTCAACAGCGAGAAGTCTACAATGGACACGCAGCTAAAGTGATATGGTTTACAGGTTTGTCAGGGTCTGGAAAGTCAACCTATGCAAATGCGCTAGAAAAAGAGTTGTTTAAACAAGGAATCCAAACTTATGTATTAGACGGAGACAATATTCGAAGGGGGTTAAACCATGATTTAGATTTCTCAAGAGAGGGAAGACGAGAAAATCTAAGAAGAGTGGCAGAAGTTGCAAAATTAATGCTCGATGCGGGCGTTGTGATACTTGCGGCATTTATCACGCCTTTGGAAGAAGACCGTGAAATGATTCAACATATTATTGGAGAGGAAGATTTATTGAACATATATATTGATTGTCCCTTAAGCGTTTGTGAAAGACGGGATGTAAAAGGTTTATACCAAAAAGCTAGAACGGGCGAAATTCCAGATTTCACAGGCATAAGTGCTCCCTATGAAATACCAAAAACTATTGATTTAATACTTGATTCGGATAATCAAACCATGCAGAATAATTTAAATGATTTGCTGACTTTTGTACAACCATTGCTAGAATTAAAGTAAGAAGAATAAATTTTTCAAATCTTATATGTCGTATCAATTATCTCATATCAAAGAGCTAGAATCAGAGGCCATTTATATTTTAAGAGAGGTCTATGCACAATTTGAGCATCCTGCCATCTTGTTTTCTGGAGGTAAAGATTCTACTGTTTTGATTCATTTGGCTAAAAAAGCATTTTATCCTGCAAAAATTCCATTTCCTTTGGTGCATATTGATACAGGACATAACTTCCCAGAAACCATACAATTTAGAGATTATTTAGTAGATAAATTAGAGCTTAAATTAATTGTAGGATCTGTGCAAGAATCGATTGATCAAGGTACAGTAAGGGAGGAGCAAGGACCATTTGCAAGCCGCAATTTTTTACAGTCTACTACTTTGCTTGAAACCATAGAAAAACATCAAATAGATGCTGCTATAGGCGGTGGGAGAAGGGATGAAGAGAAATCAAGAGCTAAAGAAAGAATCTTTTCCCTGCGAGATGATTTTGGACAATGGCATCCTAAAAATCAAAGACCAGAACTTTGGAATCTCTTTAATGGAAGGAAAAACATGGGAGAACATTTCCGCGTTTTTCCAATTTCAAACTTTACTGAAATGGATATTTGGAATTATATCTTGCATGAAAAGATAGCATTACCCTCTTTATATTTTGCACATACCCGAGAGGTGGTTTGGCGAAATGACACCTGGATACCCAGCTCAGAATTTTTAAAATTAAAAAAAGGAGAAACACTTGTTCATAAAAAAATTAGATTTAGAACTTTAGGAGATATTACCATTACGGGTGGCATTGAATCAGAGGCTGATACGCTAGAGAAAGTGATTGATGAAGTGGCTATGATTACCACAACAGAGCGAGGTAACAGGGCGGATGATAAACGTGGAGAAACCGCAATGGAAGATAGAAAAAGAGAAGGTTACTTTTAATCCATTATAGTTTTTTTGATTTGATTAATATTTTAGCATTTATAGGGATGTATGACGTTTAAAAATAGAGAATTGTTAAGGTTGTATACAGCAGGAAGTGTGGATGATGGTAAAAGCACGCTTATTGGGAGGCTTTTATATGATGCCAAGGCTATTTTACAGGATCAACTAAATGCAATTGAATTGTCGTCTAAAAAGCGTGGGTTAGCCCACTTAGACCTTTCACTCCTTACCGATGGACTCAAAGATGAAAGAGCACAAGGAATTACGATAGATGTGGCCTATAGGTACTTTGCTACGCCCAAAAGAACATTTATTATAGCTGATACGCCTGGGCATATTCAATACACTAGAAATATGGTGACAGGTGCTTCAACTGCAAATCTTGCCATAATCTTGATTGATGTAAGAAAAGGGCTTACAGAGCAAACTAAAAGACACGCTTTTATCGCCTCATTGTTACAAATACCACATATCATCGTATGCATCAACAAAATGGATTTAGTAGATTATAATGAAGAAGCTTTTGATGCTATAGTATCTGATTATGAAAGTTTTTCTGCTAAATTATCTGTCAAAGATATTCGGTATATCCCCATTTCTGCTTTACATGGAGATAATGTAGTAGACAAAAGTGAGGCAATGAATTGGTATCAAGGTAGGACTTTATTGAATACATTAGAAACCATTCACATCTCTAGCGATAGAAATTACATTGATATGCGTTTTCCTGTACAAACGGTGATTCGTCCCCACACCACAAATCATCATGATTTCCGTGGCTATGCAGGTAGAATCAATAGTGGAACGATCAGGGTAGGAGATGAGGTTACAATTTTACCCTCTGGCCAAGAAACTATCATTCAATCTATTGTGACTTATGATGGTAAAATTTCAGAAGCACATACGCCTATGTCTATTACGGTAACTTTAGCGGATGATATTGATGTAAGCAGAGGTGATATGCTAGTAAAAGTAAATAATAAACCTCATAGTACGCAACAATTGGATGTGATGCTCTGTTGGTTGCATGAAAACCCTCCCTTGCCACGAGCTAAATACTATTTGCGGCATACAACTAGAGAGGTAAAAGCGATGATTCAAGAAGTGATCTACAAAATTGATGTAAATACCCTGCATAAAATAGAAGATGTTAAAGTTTTACATAGCAACGATATAGCTAGAGTTCGCATCAAAACTACAGAGCCTATTTTTATAGATACTTACAAAGAAAATAGAAATACAGGTTCTATTATTTTAATTGATACTGCTACAAATGAAACCGTAGCTGCAGGGATGGTAAAATGAAAAACCTGTACAGCATCATTTGATGTTATACAGGTTTTTATAATTTTTTGAGATATTAATTTTATCTTCCTATTCCAAAATATGTAAAGCCCTTTTCTTCTAATCTTTCTCTTTCATATATATTTCTACCATCAAAAACCACATGAGATTTCATTAAGCCTTTAATTTTATCCCATTCTGGGAATTTAAATTCATTCCATTCTGTAACCAGCGCAATTGCATCTGCCCCATCTACGGTTTCAAAAGAAGTTTCGCACCAAGTGACTTTATCTCCTATGATGTGCTTAGCTTCTTGCATAGCCACAGGATCAAATGCTTTTACAGTAAATCCTGCCTCTACTAATTGATTGATGATTTCTATACTAGGAGCCTCACGCATATCGTCTGTATTGGGTTTGAATGAAAGGCCCCAAATAGCGATGGTTTTATTAGTGTCACCTTTAAAGTAATTCTTAATTTTTTTAGCTAATACTTCTTTTTGTAGATTATTTACGTGTTCTACAGCTTCTAGTATTTTAAGCTCATAACCAAGTGACTTTCCTGTTCTCACTAGTGCTTTCACATCCTTAGGAAAACATGATCCTCCATATCCAACCCCAGAGTATAGGAACTTTTTACCAATTCTAGGATCTGATCCTAATCCTGCTCTCACGTAATTAATGTCTGCCCCAACCAATTCGCATAGATTAGCAATCTCATTCATAAAACTTATACGGGTGGCTAGCATAGAATTAGCGGCGTATTTAGTAAGTTCTGCAGAAATTATATCCATGTGAATGATTCTATACCCATTAAGTTGAAAAGGTTTGTAGATTCTCTCTAAAACTTCTCTCGCTCTTTGGCTATCGGTACCAATGACAACACGATCTGGTTTCATGAAATCTTCTATGGCGGCCCCTTCTTTTAGAAACTCTGGGTTAGAGGCGACATCAAATTCGATTGTTACATTTCTGTTATCTAATTCTTCTTGAATAGCGTCTCTAACGATGATAGAAGTCCCAACGGGTACGGTACTCTTAGTTACAACTACTAAATAATCATTGATGGATTGGCCAATTTCTCTTGCGACATTTTTTACATATTGTAAGTCTGCACTTCCATCTTCGCCTGGAGGAGTTCCTACCGCGATAAACACAGCTTTTACGTCCTCTAGGTTTTCTGATAATTTGGTAGAGAAATGTAACCTTCCTGCCTTTACATTCCGTTGAACGATGGTCTCTAAACCAGGTTCATAAATAGGGATAATCCCATTTAATAGGCCCTCAATTTTATTTTTATCTATATCGATACAAGTGACTTGTACACCCACATCTGCTAAACAAGCACCTGTTACGAGTCCTACATATCCTGTTCCTACTATTGTTATTTTCATTTTATTAGATTCTGAGAGATGGATTAAAAATACAAATTGTAATAATCATTTACATTTTTAATATTTAAATTTATTTACTTATACTATTTTCTTCAATCAGTTTATCATACTCCTTTTTTAATGCTTCCCACACCATAGTTTGTTCAAATTTATCTTCAATACATTTGCGTGCCTCTTGAGAGAATTTCTTACGTAACTCAGGTTGACAGAGGAGCGAATTCATACTTTCTACTAAAGCCCTTGGATTTTTTGTGGGGATAACTAGACCGTTTTCTCCATTTCGTATGATTTCATTGGAACCGCTAATATCAGTCACTATACAAGGAAGCTCCATAGCACAAGCTTGTAATACTACATTTGGAAAGCCTTCTCTATGGCTTGGGAATACAAAGCAGTCACTCACTGATAAAAAAGGTTTGATGTTGTCTTGCCAACCTACATGGATGATAGCTGGGTTTAGCTGGATCTTTTGATTAATTATTTTATTGATTTCTTCGCTATCGTCCAAAGCTCCAACTAATAAAAGCTTGGTTTGTTTATTATCGTTGTGAAGATAGTTAAAAGCTTCTATAAGCTCATCAATTCCTTTTTCGAGTCCAATTCTTCCTACAAAACAATAAATGAAGTCATTATCTTCTATTGTATATTTTTCTTTTACCTCTTGCAACGTATCTTGAGAGACTGTATTAGGTTTGAAGAAATGAATGTCTACCCCATTAATATTACCATTGGCTAATACGTTCAATGGTTTTTTCGTTATTTTATATTCGATCAAATCCTTTTTCACCCCTTCTCCTTCGGGATATATATGAGTTGCAGAAGAGCATAAGAGGCGATCCATTGCAATAAGCAACTTTTTCATTGCTCCTTTAGAATAAGGAAATATCAACCCTGTAAACGTGTGAATACGGATAGGAACCCCAGCTAGTTTTGCGGCTAACATGGTGATTAAACCAGCTTTTGGGGTCATGGAATGTACAATATCTGGTTTCTCTTTTTTGAGGGTTCTATACATTTGAAAGAGAGAACGAATATCTTTTACAATAGAAATCTTTCTCTGCATCGGTAAATCAATCACTTCAACGCCTTCTCTCTTTTGGACATTTCGTAAATGATTATCATTGCCAGACAATGCTTTTACCTCATAAAATTGGTTGAGATATTTAAGTTGTCCTTTTAATAGAACATCCAGCGATAGGGCTACGGTAGAGGATCGAATTATTTTGGTCCTAGAGTCCTTCATATAATTCAATATGTTGATTGATCATTTTTTCTATATCAAATTCATTTGCTCTCATCAAGCAATTATTTACAGTTTCTTGGTATAGAACTGGGTTACTATCTAATCTTAAAATGATTTCTGATAATGCTCTATCATCACCATCTGGAAATAGCTCACCGTACCCTTTTACAATTTCCGTTAATCCTGGCACATCACTCGCAATGAATGGTCTACCAGAAGCCATCCCTTCTATACTTGACAAAGATAAACCTTCAAAATGAGAAGATAAAACTACATAGTCTACACTTTTCAGTAATTGTGGAACATCATTTCTTTTTCCTAGGAAAAATACGCTGTTGGTCAACTTTAAATCTTTTACGAGTTTCTCACAATTTTGTTTTTGTTCACCATCGCCAACTAAAATTAACTTAAAGTGCGTTGGCAGGTGTTGCATAGCCCTAATGATGGTTGGCTGATCTTTCTGTAACCTAAATGCAGCCACCTGTATAATAATTTTATCTTCTGACTTTAATTCTTGATGAATTTTATTCTTAGCAATTGGGGTTGCATGGTGTATTTTTTGAAGGTCAATCCCATTATGAATAACGGGAAGCTGATTATCTTTTGCATTGACATGATTTTTCAAGATTTCTTGAATTTCTGAAGTAATGCATATTGTTTTATCATATTGAGTATAAACCAGTTTTTCTAGGGGTTTAAATAGCTTATTCTCAATTCTTCTATTAGAAGTACAATGCTCTGTAAACAATAACTTAGTTTCATTTTTATTCAGCTTATTTGCTATCATAGCAAAGTACTGAGCAGGAAATAAATGAACATGTACAATATCATAATTACGCATTAATTTGGATAATGGAATTATAACTTTTGGATTGTATACAGAGCCATTGCCCAGAATAAATATTTGGCCTTTAAAATTTTCTTTCAAGGTTTTTAGAAAAGGGTAATTATGATCTACAAGTACTGCTAAATCTATATCAATCCCTTTCTCCTCATATTTTGGAAGTGTATCTAGGATTAATTTTTCTGCCCCACCTGTGTTTAAACTATTGATAACTTGTAGTATTTTCATGAGACCTTACTTTTATCATTTAAATGCATAAAAAAACCTAGTGGATAAGCCATAGGAGTCATCCAAGGAATACTCATCTTTAACTTTTTAGAAAAAGACCAATCTTTATCATTAAAGCTAAATCGCCAAAAGTTGATGTTAGCTTTTATTCTTTCTTTGAGAGGTATTCTATATTTGGCTAACTCACTATAGGTGAGCATGCTTGCTTTAGGCGACTGCATTCTAATTTTTACTATCTTATCCGTTAGACCTCCAGGTAAATATTCTGAGACATAGATTCCTTGATTAAAGTATTTTAAATTATGATTTTTGCTAATTCGATTCCAAATTAAAACTTCTGGACAAAATCTTTCATTTTTAATTAATGGAAAAGGATAGGCTAACATTATCTCTTTTTTAAAGATTTCTACCAAATCTCCTGTAACCTTATATTTATATCGAATATCAATGGAATTCGTAATAATTGATTGGAAATTTGAACTCCCGATAATTTCACCATTTTCATTAATTCTTCTAAAAGCGACCCCAGCCAGTTTGTTTATATTTCTGCTCTCATCAATTTTCTTGGTAATAATTTCAACCGCCTCATTTATTAGATAATCATCAGAGTCTAGCATAAGGATGAATTCGCCTTTTGCTATATGAACCCCATAATTTAAAGCAGTATGTTTTCCTCCATTTACCTTTTTATAGTAACGAATGGGGAAACTAGTTTCACCAAAACCAGTGATGATTTCTTCTGTATTATCAACACTGCCATCATCTATTATCAACCATTCAAAATTTTTAATACTCTGGTTATTCAGACTCTCAAAAGCACGAGTTAACAACTCGGCTCTATTATAGGTAGGGGTCAATATAGTTATTAAAGGCTTCATTTTAAATAATCTTTTCTATACTCCATAAATTCCCACATTCCACCTCTGTCAAAGTCTTGGAAAATACTTTTATACGGCATAAAATCTCCTCCATCATATAAAATTAGAAGTCTAAAGAATACCATTGCATAATAGATGAATAACAAATTTTTAAATAATGGTTTAAAAGCATAGTTTTGATATCTATAAAAATAATAAATGTAAGGAAGAGCTAAAACTACAAAGATAAAATAGTACCATGAAAATCTAATAAAGGTGGCGTTGGTAAGGCCTGCAAGAATGGTTAACGAATACATAAAAAAACCGTTGAAAATAACAGTTGTATTCCTGTTGTGATAAAAATATTTTTGGAAAAGTATGGCTAAATAAATACCTATACCACCCTCTAATAAATAAAAAATATTCACTCCTCCAGATCTAGAAGCATAGGCAGAAAATTTTTGTGATTCAGATACATCTCCTATAAATCCTAGGAGCATATCTCCTAATGGCGTTAATGATATAAAAATGATAAGAAAGGCTATGAATCCTAGCTGTAAATTATTGAATTTCCTATGAGCAATAAATAAAAAGGGGATGAATATCATGGACGATTTATGAAACATAAATGCTAATGTAGCAAATAGGGCTACATACCAATATTTCTTATTAATAAGAAAAGATATACTGAGCCATATGATTCCCATAGCAAGCCCTTGGCGTAAATAAACGAAAGAGAAAAGGAAAAATTTACAGAAATATATAAACAAGGACATCCCAAGATGGGGGGAATGCTTTTTTATACTCTTAAAGTGAAGCAGCGTCATTATAACTGCGGTTACGAAGAACATAAATTCTCGTCTTTCACTTATTAATTGGAGAATATAGTAATAGACTAAATAACCCTTTTCAAAGTAGGGATAAGTGAAAAGGTCTTTACCAATTAGCACCTCATAAACCTCTGAATAAATATAAACATCAAACCCCCCAATCATATCTCTGAAACCCACTAGGCCAATGAAAACCATTAGATAGACAGTCACTAATCCACTCCGCTTTTGGGGCAATGAATAGAAAAGTATGGCTGCAATTAAGAAAATGATTAGATATGGGAACATGAATTATTTCCGCATTAGATTTATTTTTGACAAAAGTAAGAAAAATTGATTGCTATTTGCTAGGATTCTAAAAGCTTTTGCCTTAAAGTTCAAATTAGAATCTTTAGGGATCGGGTATAATTTCTCTTGCTTATATAGATTGATAATTTTCTTGATATAATCAAGAGGATATTTTTCTTTTAATAAACTAAAGAAGAAACCTAATACACTATGTTTTAATTTTGTATTAATTACTTTATAGCTATCAGAGTTCTTCTCAAAACTATCACGATACTTCTTTAATGCTAAATGTACATTGACAGAACTTTCACCTTGTTTTAATCGATTTTCTAAGCTAGGTTTTTTAGAAATTGAATTTTTGTTATAATGATATACATAGACTATTTCAATCAAGGCATTTACAGTTTTTGCTTTTGCAAAAGCTTGTATATTGAAAAATGAATCCTCTAAACTCATGGATTTCCCCAGAAAGCGTAAATCATACTTGTCAATAAATTTTTTATTGTAAACATTGCACCATAAATACAATCGTCCATCATTGTGCTTCAGAAACTCTAATCCGCTTGTTGGATAATTAATATTTGGGGGGTAGATTTTAGAAAATGTATGATTTGGTGATTCAACCATATACCCTAGATTAAGAATGTCTATATGGGCAGAAAGCTTTTTCTCTATCTTGATTAATGTATTTTGCTCAATGGTGTCATCTGAATCTAATAACCAAATATAATCTCCTGTTACGAGCTCTAAAGCTTTGTTTCTAGTTTTATAGACCCCCTGATTGGGATGATCTATAACATGAATAATATCGTGGTGTTTATCCTTTAAATCCTGTAATATATTTAATGTATTATCCTTAGAACCATCGTTACATAGCCATACTTCTAAATCTAATGTATGATTTTCTTGATTTAAAATGCTATTCACACAGCGCTCTATATAGTTCTCTGCATTATAGCAAGGGATAATAATGGAAAGTTTCATAGGATTAGTTTTTAATAAGCAAATTCAAAAGCCATTCTTGATTGAAAATTATTCTAGTGATTTTCTGAAATTTTGTTTTAAGCTCTCCTTTAATAGGATATAAATCTTTTCTTTTAAGTTCAGTAATACAATCTTTTTTAAACTGAAAACTAACCTCATTCTTTTGATTATAGAATCGCCATATCAAGCCCCAAACAATGCTATTGTAATTTTTTTCTATTGCTTTTTCTAAATTATTATTAGTTGTCTGCTTTTTATTATTTCTAACTAAATCTGCAACTATAATCTCATCTTTTAATAATTGATGAACTTTTTCAATCGATTTAGGGCGTGTTATTGAATCTTCACTCTGTATGTAATGGTATGCAATAATATCTTTAAACATTATTCTCTCTGCCACCATAAAGAGTCTAGAAGTGAATTCTACATCCATGTGCGTAATCTTCGGTGTAATCCTTAATTGGTGTCTATTTAAAAACGCTCGATTAAATAAAAATACACATATAGAAGAGGGGTTGAAACCGCTAATTATCGCGTCCACGCCAGAAATTACCTGATCGTGAACTACATTCTGTTTTGGGCGATTACTAATTTTTTCACCTTCTAAAGTCACATAATCTAATCTATAGGAAATAGCATCTAATTGCTTGAGTTTTGCAGTATCTAACAATGGGATTATTTGATCCCAATCAATATAATCATCTGAGTCTAAGAATTGAATATACTCACCTTTTGCAATATCAATTCCAGTGTTTCTAGCACCAGAAGAACCTTGATTTTCTTGATGTAGAATTACGATGTTTGATTTATTATTAGCAATCTCCTCTAAAATATCCCCACTATTATCGGTTGAACCATCATTTACATAAATAATCTCAAATTCATGATTATTTAATAGACTATATACTTGTTCTAATTTACAGAAGTTATTTTCTAGAAAAGCTGCTGCATTGTAGACAGGAATAATGATAGAGAGTTTCATTTATATAATTTTTCTAATGAGACTAGGATTCGAAATTACTTCTTTTATTCCTATAAGCCCTCTTATTATATTATTATTAGATTCTGTTTGATTGATAATTACATTTTTAAAAATCATCCTCATTGTCTTCTTATCAATGTCATTTTTAGTTCTAAACTCGTCGTAAACTTTTCTATGATACAGAATGGCGGTTTTTCTATTAGCTTTTGTAATCCTATTATCATCATGTACTCTTCTATACGCAATGGGGTTGTCAATGATACCAGTCACTAAATTGCCATGATATGCAAGCCTTAACCACAGATGAGAATCTTGATGTAGGCGAAGTGAAGTATCAAATCCACCTAATTTTAATAATAAAGATTTTTTAACTGTAATAGCGTCTGTTGTGAATCTACCACCACCTGGCTTAATGAGTTCATCCAATAGTTTAGGTGGCTCTATATATTTAGAGAACGAAGTTAATCTGGTGGGGTCTTTTTCTTTTTTATTCTCATAATAAAAACCAGTCGCACCATACACACCATCAATACTAGGTTTATTTTTTAATAATTCCTTTTCTGCTTCAAATCTATTGGGCTCGTACCAGTCGTCCGCATCTAGAAAGGCTATATAATCACATGTTGCTTTCTCTATACCCAAATTTCTACTGGCACCAGCCCCTTTGTTTTCACCATTCGGGTGCCTATATAATTTTACTCTATCATGTTTTTCTTCTAATGCCATACAAATTGCTAAAGCATCATCGGGAGAGTTATCTTCTATTAATATAACTTCATTTACGCAGTCATGGAACAAAGCAGAATTAACCGCATTTTCTAAAAACTTTTCTGCATTGTAAACGGGCGTTATGACTGAAACTTTAAAAGAATTCATGTTTTTAAAAGTTCTATTAATTCCTGGACATTTTTCTTATGGTCAAAATTTTCTTCCCAAAATTTTCTTATTTCTAAGGAATTAAATTTAGGTTCTGTGTTTTTTAGAAGAGATTTAATTTTATCAGCTACTTCAAGAGGGCTAAAATCTTTAGGCAATAGAATACCAGTTTTCTTATTGACTATTTCATTGACTCCCCCTACATCACATGCCATTACAGGAACCCCAAAACTTATTGCCTCCATATTAACCACACCTATACCTTCCGATGAACTAAGGTGTATAAATAAATTAACATCATTATTTTTATAAAATTCTAAAACGTTTTCATGTGATATTCTACCCATTAGAGTATATCGAATATTAGGGGGTAACTCATTGCATTCTGTTATTACGTTTGATTTAAATATTCCATTCCCAGCATGATACCAATGAATATTTATGTCCTTAATATGCTTTAGTACTTTAGGAATGTACTCAACTCTTTTGAGCGGAATTATATTAGAACAAGAAAATACAATATAGTTATTTTCTTGAATGTAATTTTTTGAGAACCCGTAGTCATCTGAACCTAAATAGATTCTGTGTAATTTAAATTTATATAATGAATATTTATCCTCAATATAATTTTTAATTGCATTGGAAACGGTTATAATATGTTTAGCATATTTATAAGTGATTAATCTAAATGGAATGAATCCTTGTTTATGTACTTCGTTAAATGCGTCAAAACCATGACATTTGAAGGTGAAATCATGAATTTTTGATTCTTTTTTTAGTATACTAAGAGCCAAGGCTCCTTCATGCATCCAAAAACTGTAATAAATATTTTTTTTATTTGATTGTAGGTGTTTTTCTAATTGGTTTTTGATGTTTACTGCGCAAATAAAATATCCTAATTGGTATTTTATATGTTTTAATTTATTAACCCTACTCAATTTGTCTAATTTAAAATCTGATAGGATAAGATTTATAAAAGTATATAAATTGGCTATTACCAATTTTTTAAAATTGTAGGATTGATTAATTGTAATAACTTTTGCATTGCTTGGAATTTCTCTTGAAGTTAAATTTTCTTTACAATGATCATATTTAATAGGATAGATAATTACCTCTTTAAATTCTCTACAAAGACTTTCTAATTCATTTTCTACAAAAGTTTCTCCTTCGCCGAAGGGGTAGCGCGAGGTTAAAAAATGTAGGGTGTTAAAAGAGGGTTTTATAAAAGACATATAACTAGAGTATTATATTGTTTTCAATTTGATATAATATTGACCATAGTTCAAAGTGGATATGAATATTTTCTTTAAATTCTTTTGTTTTATCGACCATTTTAAAGCTGTCTTATAATGGTTGTATACATTTGTATATATGATTTTGGTATAATGATAATCTAAATATTCATCTAATAAAACATTGAATTTTTCAATTGCCTGAGCCCATTTTAATCTGTCTTTAAT
>JBPCUN010000092.1:0-10688 GCA_051011115.1 Weeksellaceae bacterium | reverse complement strand
CTCCTGGAATCTCCACTGGATATTGGAATGATAAGAAAATTCCTTTGTGAGCTCGCTCGTCTGCGCCAAGCTCCAAGATATCTTCTCCCTCCATTGCAATAGATCCTTTAGAAACTTCAAAGTCTTCATTACCAGCAATAACAGAAGATAATGTAGATTTACCAGATCCGTTAGGTCCCATGATCGCATGTACCTCTCCTGGCTTGATTTCTAGATTAATTCCTTTCAATATTTCCTTGCCTTCTATTCCGGCGTATAAATTTTGTACTTTAAGCATATATTCAGATTGAATCGCAAAAGTAAGTAATTTTAATGCTATTTAAAATTAAGATAAATAAATATATATTATAGGTTAATAACTGTATCCTTAAAAACTTAGATTTACATACATTAAACCAAAGATTATGATGAAAAAAATAGAGCATGTAGGTATTGCAGTGAGCAATCTTGAAGAGGCCAACAAATTATATACCCAATTATTAGGCGTAAAACCTTATAAACAAGAAGCGGTAGAAAGCGAGGGGGTTACAACTTCGTTTTTTAAGGTGGGGGAAACTAAAATAGAGTTGTTAGAGGGTTCCCGAGAAGACAGCCCCATCAGTAAATTTGTAGCTAAGAAAGGCCAAGGCATTCATCATATTGCTTATGCTGTGGACGACATTAAAGCTGAAATGAAAAGATTACAGGAAGAAGGGTTTGTATTACTCAATGATGAACCTAAACCCGGTGCAGATGGTAAGGTCGTTGCTTTTCTACATCCTAAATCTTCTGGTGGTGTGCTGGTAGAATTATGTATGGATGCAGATAAGTTGAATAAAGTTTAAAATAGCACTACGCTTAATTATATATTAAAGTGGTGGGATATTCGATCGCCGAATTATTCTGAATCTTCTTGATTACTTTTTACCCAATGGTTATCAAACTCAACAATGCCACGTTTAAAATCTTCATTCAATAATCTTTCTTGTTCTTCCATTTCTTGCCGTTCCTTGATCATCTGAGCCTCATCACCATATTTATGTTCTTTAGCTAGCCTTTTTAAAATATCTTCATCATATTTTATGAAATTAAAGGCTTGCTTGTTTAGTGTGTACTTTCTAAAGCCTAATTTGCTCAACACATCTTTGGCCATTGTAAGTGAGGTATCTAATGATTCTCGATAAATTTGATTAATACCCATATTGAGCAAATCATAGGTAACATTTCTATTTTTGGCTCTTACCATTAACTCCACATGCGGGTAATGTGTTTTCACCATTTGTGCAACTTCCAACGTCACATTTGGATTATCGATAGCACTTATCAATATTTTAGCCTCTGCAATCCCTGCAGCTTCTAGAATAGCTAATCTTGTGGCATCTCCATAATGTACTTCAAACCCCATTTTTCGCAAGAAATCTACTCGATTAGAATCATGATCTAGAATTGTAGCCTCCACCCCATGTGATCTTAAAAATCGACCTACGGTGCTCCCAAATTCCCCAAAACCCACCAAAATGATATGGTGTTTTTTAGCTATGTGATCCATTGAATGTTTTACAGACTCTCGGGTTCCCACCTTGGGTAAAATCAAGCGCTCATTAACCAAACTTAAAATTGGTGTCATAGACATAGAAAGTGCTGTAATCAATAGCATGATATCTAACTGCTCTTGATTTAAAATATTTAAGCCAAATGCAAATGATAAAAGTACAAAGGCAAACTCTCCTACTTGAGCTAAACTAAAAGTGAGAAGTAAATTCTGATCAATTTTTAAATTAAAAATTTTTCCCGCAGCAAATAACACCACTCCTTTTAGTACAATCACTGCAATCAAAATACCTCCGATTGTGAATGGATTACTAGCTAATAATATAAAATTTATAGAGGCACCTACTGCCATGAAGAATAACCCGAGCATCAAGTTTTTGAAAGGCTCGAGGGTACTTTCTAGTTCATGTTTAAATTCACTGTTAGATAATACTACGCCTCCTAAAAATGCGCCTAATGCTGGGCTGAGTCCAACAAATTCCATCACGTAAGAAATGATAAATACTATGAGAAATGACGCAGCAATGAGAAGCTCTCTAACACCAGATTTAGCAACCTTATGCAACATCGGAACTATAAGATATTTTCCTGATAGAATGATTAATCCAATTGATAAGATAATGGCGGTAGTTTGTACCCACAAGGGTAACCAATCCAACACGTTTACGTTCCCTCCAGTTTCTACTACTTCGCCAGAGACAGCTCCCGAGGATAATAAAGGAAGAGCCCCAAGCATAAAGATTACAATTAAATCCTGAAACAATAAAATAGAAAAAGAGGAGATTCCAAAGTTGGTATTCATTAAATCTTTTTCTTTGATGGACTGCATGGCTATTGCCGTAGAGGATAGTGCGATAGCCATTCCAAAAACAAGTGCAATCTTCCATTCATAACCCAAAGCCATAAAGAGGATAATAGATAAACCTATGGTGATAGCCACTTGGAATCCACCCATTCCAAGAATAGTTTTTCGCATATCCCAAAAATTCCTAGGCTCAATATCTAATCCAATAAGAAAAAGCATTACAACTACACCAAATTCAGCAAATTCAAGAATATCTTTACCCTCTTCACCTATAAAACCAAGAACATAGGGTCCAATTAAAACTCCAGCTAATAAATAACCTATAACAGAACTTAAACCCAGCCTTTTTGCCAATGAAACGCATACAATGGCTCCCGCTAAAAATATAATAGCTTGTAATAGTATACTCCCTGTCATATATTATAGTTTTTTTAATTCTGGGATATCATTCAGGAAAGTTTCCTGATTAAAATCAAATAAATCCTCTTTCTCCTGCAAAGTTTCTAGCAATTTAGCGTACTTAATTGCTTTCACTGCTATAGCCTCATCACTCATATTTTGAACCCCTGTAATTGTGAATGGAGGTAAATAATGCATATGACAGATTCTAGCTGTTTGCACAAATGGGGTTAAAAATTCATTGATTGTAAAGCTATTAGTTCCTATGGCACAATAGCTAGATAATTCTGCACCGGTGGTAATCACATTCATAAAGAATTTATCATCCAGCGCTGGACCACCCGTTCCATAAGCCCAACCAAATTCTAAAACCTCATCCATCCATTGTTTCATTAAAGGCGGACAGCTAAACCAATAAAAAGGATATTGAAATATAATCACATCATGAGCTTTTAGAATTTTTTGTTCTGCTTCTTTATCCACGTGAAAAGCAGGATAACATTCATACAAATCTCTTACCGTAACACCAGGCATATTTTGAACCTGTTCTATTAAAGTCTGGTTGGCACGAGAGTCCTCGTAACTAGGATGTGCAAATAATATCAGGATTTTTCTCATGCGTTCATTTTGTAGCTAGGTATTTTAAATGAAACTATCAATATAAAAAATTTCCTGAAAATTGAATGCTCTAAGAAAATTATTTTAAAAATTTAATCAGCCCAATTATTTTTAATCCATATTCAACAAATTAATATACCTTTAATTCAACCTTACATGATAACTGATAAGTGAGGTTCAACACCAATTAAAGTTTAAGAAAGAAATTATGAATCAAGACTCTATCAATAAGATTGCCATTATCGGGGGTGGCCCAGCTACTCTATATTTATTAAAACATTTCTATTTAATCCAGCTGAATCCGATAGAAATTCATGTATTTGAAAAACAAGAAGAATTTGGAAAAGGGATGCCCTATAGCACTCTAGGAGCCTGTAATGAACATGTAGCTAACATTTCAGCTAATGAAATACCGTCGCTAAATACGCCATTCAAAGATTGGTATGAAAAGCTAGACCAACATTACAAAGATCAATTTATCCCATTATATAACGAATTCGATGAAGATTTAGTAATCCCGAGGTTATTATTGGGTGAATACCTAGCTCATGAATTTGATTTCTATTTCTATGCTTTAAAAAAGAAGGGTTTTCAAATGGTAAAACATCCATCTACTCTTGTGAAGGATATTATCCCAGATAAGGAAGAGCACGAATTCAACATTCTTACGGCAGAAGGGAATTTATTGCCCTTTCATCAAATTATATTATGTACAGGACATACATGGCCAAAATTGAATGAAGGTAAGATTAAAAATTGGTTTGATTCTCCATATCCCCCAAGCAAACTACATGGAATTGAGAATAGCACAATAGCCATCAAAGGCGCATCGCTGACTGCTGTGGATGCTGTTAAAACATTGGCTCGCAACAATGGCGATTTTATTTGGACAGAAAATAATCAATTACATTATGAGATTCATCCAGAAAATCGAAATTTTAAAATCAATATATTCACGCTTGATGGCTTACTACCCGCTTTAAGATTTTATACAGAAGGAAATGGATTAGAGAATTCAGAAACTTTAGAATTACCGGAGATTAGAGCTTATAAAGAAAAACATGAAAATTTTGTAGACTTAGATTACATCTATCAAAAATTCTTTTTAGAGGTTTTGAAAAAAGATGATCCTGTTTTTTATAATGAAATAAAAGACTTCACCATCCAAGAGTTTATTGCGCATGAAATGGCGTTTAGAAAACGAGTGAATAGTTTTGATCTCTTTCGGGCAGAATATATAGAATCAGAAAAAACGGAACGTCGTCACCAGCCTGTTGCTTGGAAAAATGCTTTGAATGGGCTCAGCTATGCAATGAATTACCCAGCCAAGCATTTTAGTGCAGAGGATATGTTACGCATGAGAAAAGAATTGATGCCATTGATTTCAATTATTATTGCCGCTTTGCCAGAATCATCTTATCAAGAAATTATGGCGCTGCATAAAGCTGGCGTTTTAGATGTGATTGCAGTAGACAAGGATAGTCATGTAGAGCCAAGAAAAGAGGGCGGAGCAACTTATTATTTTAAAGCAGAAAATGGCGAAGAGACCAAAGTAGCTTTTGATGTGTATGTAGATGCCACAGGGCAAAAAGCTATTACCCTGGATAAATTTCCATTTCAAAGTTTGGTTCAAGAAGGTCTTGTAACCAAAGCATATCTTCCATTTAAGGATGTCGCAAATGCCAGAAATCCAGCACTCAATGCAGATGATATACATATAGACTCCAATAATCAAGCTTATCTATATGTAGCCGGTTTAGAGGTTAATGATTATTTTCAATTAATGAACCCATACGGTGAAGCTCAAACAAATTTATATTGTATGACGGTTCCCTTTATCGCTGGATTAAATCCAGATTATTCTGGGCTGGATTTCTGTGACACCGCTGCTCCACGTATTGCAAAATCAATAGCGGAAAATATTTCAAAAGGAGAACCAAAAACTTAATATGCTAACAATGAAAGCATATTACTGTGATAATAAATATAAAATAGAATTTAGTTATGGATTTTCATATACAAATAAGATAGTATTTCTATTTATTGAAGAAATTTATGACCTTAGGAAATATAGACAGAAACTACCCTAGTTGATGTTGTGTAAATTCTTGTCTATAAATTTAATAGTCTATTGAACTTTATAAACTATATTAAATTAATAGAAAATAATACTAACATATAGTTTGAAGAGTAAATACTTAAAGTCTTTTATTACTCTGGTGAATTAAGGGAAGTTTTATATACTTTTGAGAATGCAGATTTATTTGGAGCGTCTCCCAAAATTATTCTCATATTTCCACCTTTCATAATTTCATCATAAGTTATCCAATTACGCTGAAGTCGTTTATTATTTAAAAATACTTTTTGAATATAGTGATTATCAGGCTTCTGATTCTCAACTTGAACAGCGAATTTTTTGTTGTTAGGTAGATTGAATTGATATGACTCAAATATAGGCGAGGTAATATAAAAATATGGTTCTCCTACATTTACAGGAGATAAACCTAAACTTCTTAACACCCACCAAGATGACATTGTTCCTGCGTCATCATCCATGGTTCTTAAGTAGGCATCTGGTCGATTATTATATATTCTCCCAATATGAGAATCTATTCCGCGACTGTTGTCATTAAAATAAAATTGAATTACATCTTCTTTTAAAATTTTTCTAAATAATCTTTGTGATTTCCAAGGTTGAGATGTTGAATTATATAACCCTGGTACTTGTAAGTCAGGTTGGTTAGCATGATTATAATAATCCCCCTCAAAAAACTCATCAAGTTGCTTAATAAATAAATCTTCATTTCCAATTAGATTTATTAATCCCTCAACATCATAGGGAACAAACCATCTATATTGCCATATGGTACCTTGATATAGACCTCTAGCTTGCATTTTATCAACATCCTCAGCATTAATATCTTTAAAATCTTTATTCCAAATCTCTTTGTAATTAGAAGCATTAGCTAAAAAATCATTAGCATATTTTGCATTAAATGTTTCTAATAGTTTTCCAGCTGCCCATAAATCATAACTATATTCAAGCCATTTATCTGGAGTTTCGGGTTCAATAGATTCAACCTCTCTTATAATTTCATTCTGGATATCAGCGACAGGTATATAAACTCCCTTATTTAAGGCATCTAGTAAAACTACCAATGCATGTTCATTTCTAACGGTGGGTGATGTTTCATGCTTTGTCGGCCATTGTCCCTTTCCATACGGATACAGATTAGCAATAGAAAGGGCTACATCCTCATAAATATTAGGTTGAACTATAGAAAGCATCGGTATTTGTTCTCTATAATTATCCCATATGGCAAAACCATTATAAATTGTATCTGAGGTTTCATGAATTAAACCATCTATTGCTCGGTATGTACCATTGGATTCAGTAACATTAAATGGACTCTGATGCCCCCTATATAGTAAGGAATAAAACAATGCTTCATCTTCCTCATCCCCTTCAACTTCCACCTTAGACAGCACAGTTTCCCATCTCTGTTGAGCACTTTTTTTAAGGTTATCAAAATCTAAATTTTTAATTTTGGATAAAGCTAAATCAGCACCCACCGACGACAATGCAACACCCACATTAAAAGATTTTTGATTTACATATACTTCTAAATTATTCTTTTTTAACTCTAAAATATCGAATGTTTCAGGAAATTTAATAGCAAAGTATATCTTATACTCTCCTACACTACATGTTGTTTTGTTTTGAACAAACCCTGTTACAATATTATTGTGAATTTTATATTCTGAATTCACAAAACCATTTACAAAGGAATGTGATAAGTCAATTTTAATTTTTCCTTTTGCTGGATACCTAAAATTATAAATTCCAAAATTATTTAAAGTTGTTGCTTGAGCCATTAATCCATTATCAAACTCAACTTTATAAAATCCGGGACTACTTATATCTTGTTTCTTGATCAAAATTGTATCAGAAATCAATGATGGTGTAATTAATATGTTCCCTCCGTTCCCCATGCACCCTACGCCTTCCATTCTAGTATGCGTGAAGCCTAAGAATTTTTTTGCTTTATATTCATAACCTGTGTGTATTGATGGATAGGTTTGAGGACCAATACTCAACATAGAGAAAGGGGAAGATGCTGCAGGAGATAATTGTCCATGATCACCCGAAGTACCTAGAAATACATTTACCTTTTCACCAATTTGCTGGCTAAATAAACTATAAGATGCTAACAATAAGACTAAAAAAACAAAAACTCTCATTAAGGGTCTAAAGGTTGTAGTGGATTCTGTTGTAAGTTTTTAATAGATGGGAAAAATTCTATAGTAGTTGAAGATAGTCTGTCTCCGAATTCACCCACTTTATAGCCTAACTCTTCCAGTGATCTTTCAGCATATTTTGCACCATACGTGTACTCACTATGATCAATATTGGTCACAACCAGTGAAGGTTTCTCAATCGGTATTTTGTATTGAATCATTAGTCTTGCAGCATTTCTTAAATTCGTTGTAGTATGTCTTGCATAAGGGTCTACAATGATATTTTCTTCGTCAATGTTGTAAACTTCAATTAGTTCTTTTTTCATTTCAAAAGCTTCAGCATAATAAGACCTGTATGGATGTACATGCCCTCCACTTACTATTATAAAAGGGGCATTTCCTCGATAGAATTCCATAACACCTAACTGCAAATTCAATTTACCTATTGATGTCAATCTATCTCGGTAATTCTCTGGACCACTTCCTAATACTATAATACTAGCATATGGATATTTATCAAAATCTATACGCTTGCTTAATGCAATAGCTTTCTGATTAAATTCACTTAATGAATCATATCTTATAGCCTCATCCTTATGGTTCATATAAAGAAGAGAAACTGCAAAATCTAATGGTTTAGAATAAAAATGTTCTCTTTTATACTTACGTTTATTATGAATTAAATCACCCCAAGAGAAAACTGAGTACTTAAAGAAATCACTGTTTGGATCATACGATACAGAATCAATTTTTGGGTATAAAGGAGCAACGCCTTTACCATATACATTTATCACTTCGTTTAGCCCTTCGGAAATTATATCCCAAGTCTTATTTACAAACTTTTCATCTGGTAAATCATTAAAATTTATATATGCTTTGGAATCCCTTAACTCTTTAATTAATTTCTTTCCTCTTGGCGTTTTTACTAAAATAGATAGTTGTTCTTTAATGACTTCATTTTCATCATTAGAAAACATAAATGCATTAGCAATAGCCAAATTATCTTTAAGCTTAAGTGCTTTAGATATTCGAGAATCTTTTTGAGATACAATTTTTCTTAAAGCCTCATTTTTATCGAAATCACTTGAAATCTCTGAGGCTTCTAGAACATCAAAAAATTTATAATTTTTGTTCACAATTTTTTGCTTGAAATCATTATCAAATGCTGATTGTGAAAACAATAAATTATTGAAAAATAAAACAAATAATATTATACTTAATTTTTTCATTATTAGTAACCTGAATTTTGTTGAATCAAATTATCCGCACTGTTGTCAATATATTTTTGTGGAATGGGCATATATTCATTTTTGTTAGGAATAAATATTGCATTGCTTAAATGAGTTCTAAAAGTCTTTTCTTCCTGAACATATTGATTTAAGGTTTCAGAAGCTATACCCCATCTTACTAAGTTAAAAAACCTTTTACCCTCCATGGCTAGTTCCAATCTTGATTCTTTTCTGACAGCTTCCCTTGCCATGTCTGAATTTGTCCAAGGTTCATTGTATAAATTAATATTATATTTTGCGGCTGTTGATTGCCCATCTAAAGTTTTTACATATTCAGAGCCCTTAGCTCTAGCTCTAATTTGATTCACCAAAGCTCTTGCTTCTTCAAAATTACCTAATTCCACTGCTGCTTCTGCCTTCCATAATAAAACCTCTGCATATCTAATTATATAATAATTAAGTGAATTTACATAAGGCCATGTCGATACATAATGTGGTGATTTTTTAGATACAATTCGTTTTTTAGGTGCATAAGGTCCATACGTTGATAGATCTCTAGCCCAACTTGCATCATATAGGATTCCCATATCCTTATAAGGAATTCCTGGTCTTCCGACAGTTATATCTAATCTTGGATCTACAAAATCCGAATCAGTTAAATCTGTTGTTTCTTCTGTAGGGAGACCTTTACTATCTGTTTTAAAAGAATTTACTAAATCTTGGGAAGGTCTATGAAATCCATATTGAGGATAAGGCCCTCCAGGCGCTGTCAGCCTATCTCCAATACTACCATTGTAATTGTTTGGATGACCATCATTTATTGAATGTTGAACAGCGAAAATTATTTCACTGCTATTGTCATTTTCTGGTAAAAATACAGCTTGATAATCATCTAATAACGTATAGTTGCCACTTGCTATAACATCATTACAGGCATTATATGCATTTTGCCACTTTTGTTGAAATATATAACATTTCGCTAAATATGCTTTAGCAGCCCATTTAGTGGCTCTTCCTGATTGCTCTTGAGAAGCAGGTAAATTATTGAAAGCATTTATAAAATCACTTTCAATTTTACTCCATAACTCTTCTGATGAAAATTCTGTGTTAGAACGATTGTAGTCAGCTGGCGTCACTGCAGTTTCATCAATATATGGAATATGATTATAAATTTTCTTCAATTCAAAATAGTAATGACCTCTTAAGAATTGTAATTCTCCTAGCCTTGTATTTTTTAGATCTGAATTAAATTCATCTGAACTTTGTAAAAGTCTAATTGCCAAATTGGTTCTTTTTACCCCTTCATACAGAGCAGTCCATTTTCTTTCTACATCATAGGTAGTTGGGTCTGTTAAATAAATCTCCATTTGGTGAATTTGATTTTGATCACCAGTACCACCACCACCTTTATAAGCATCATCTGATAAAACATCTCCAAAGGTCCAATTAGAGGCAGGCGAATTAAACGCATTACTTGCATTATCAATTTGACCATTTAATACACTATACGCAGAGATAATAGCTCTTTCTATATTCTCTTGAGAGTTCATATTATCTGGAGAAACTTCTCCATAGGTCTCTTCTTCTAAGAAATCGTCAGAGCAAGATGTAAAGAATCCAAATGCAACTATTGCTATTATAATTTTATATGATATATTTTTCATGATAATATTTTAAAAATTAAAGTTTAGACCTAACGTAAAAGTACGAGACGGTGGATAAAGTCCTCTATCTATTCCAATGTCTAGATTCCTATTTTGTGACGAATAATTTTGTAATCCAATTTGAGGGGTTAGTCCAGAATAATTTGTAATCGTAAATACATTAGAAACTTGACCGTAAATTCTAAGTGAATTATCAAATTTACC
>JBPCUN010000091.1:0-31396 GCA_051011115.1 Weeksellaceae bacterium | reverse complement strand
AGGATTAAAACCTATTATGGGGGCAACTATGAATGATTTAAAACACGAACGTAGAGTAGAATTAGCAGGTGAATTTGCTAATAGACATTTTGATTTAGTTCGTTGGGGAGATGCTCAGAAAGTATATGCACAACCGTTACATGGTAATGCTGCGTCACCATTGGTTGATGATTCTGAGGTAATCTGGGAGTCTAGAAATTTTGATCCATCTTATATGAATGTTTGGCCTATTCCTTCAGAAGTTGTAAGATCTTCTGGAATTTCACAAAATCAAGGCTGGTAAACAATAAGAGAATCCTCATGTGTTTTTTTTATTATGGAGCCTGTCCTTCAAAAGGCAGGCTCATTTTTATTTACAATCATTTTATTTTTATCATATGAAATATATATTTTTATTATTATCCTTATTTTTAAATGGATATCTCCTTTCCCAATCTACCATACACTCTCATAACGATTACAATCAAACCGTACCTTTTTGGGATGCATACGCCCATGGAGCCACATCTATAGAAGCAGATGTGTTTCTAAAGGATGGAAAATTATTTGTTGCGCATGAAGAACATAGCATTCAACCCAGTAAAACTTTAGAGCAATTATATTTGTATCCAATCATGCAGGTCTTTGAATATCATGTGATGGAAGCTAGAGCGTTTCAATTGATGATCGATATTAAATCAGAGGCCAATACCACTTTACAGGCTTTAATTAAAACTTTAAAACCTTATCAAAAAAATCTTTATCCTAACAATAGAAAAGGTATCAAAATCGTGATATCTGGCCATAGACCAGATTTTAATGATTATAAAAAATACCCCAATTATATCTTCTTTGATTGGCAGTCAGAAGAACTTCCTCGGGACTTATCTAAAATTGCGATGCTTAGTTTAGATTTTGCAAATTATTCTATTTGGAATGGAAAAGGAAAAATTATTGCCAAGGAAGAAAAAGGTTTACAAAATATTATAGAAAAAGCAAAAAATAGAAGATTGCCGATTCGTTTTTGGAACAATCCAGATAGTAAATCAGGTTGGTATGCATTGGATAAATTAGGCGTAGACTTTATCGGAACAGATCAACCAGCCAAAGCAGAGGCATATTTCAAGAATTTAAGGCGAAATACCGTTAGTATTCCTTGTGGAAATACAAGTTACAAGCCTAGTTATAAATCAGATAACGCCAATCAACCTATCAAAAATGTGATTCTCATTATTGGAGATGGAATGGGCTTGGCACAGATTTCGGCAGCTACCAACTTTTGTCCAGACATGATGTTTAATCAATTTAGACATATAGGTTTTAGTAAAACCAATTCTGCCAATGATTATACTACAGACTCTGCGGCAGGTGGTACAGCCATAGCTATTGGCGAAAAAACCAATAATAGAACTGTAGGCATGGATGCCAATTATATGGCTCAACCCAATTTAGTAGAAATTTTGTCTAATAAAGGCTTTAAAACCGCCATTTTAACCACAGACGAAATTACAGGAGCTACCCCAGCAGATTTTTATGCGCATGTAGCAGATAGAGGATTAAAAAATGAAATTGCAGAACACTTATTACAAAGCGATTTAGATTTTTTTATGGGTGGCGATAGAAAGTATTTTAGAGAAAATGGCATTAATAAAAGGTTAGAAGAACACGGATTTCATGTCGTGGATACCATAACATCCTTAGATAAATCATCAAAAAAAATAGCGTTTCTAGCAGGAGAAAATAGTCTTCCTTATATGCGAGAAGGTAGAGGAGATTTACTACCCAATGCGACAAGTTTTGCATTGGATTATCTTAAAGATGATTCCTTTTTTATGATGATAGAAGGTGCTCAGATAGACAATTTTGGACACTTTAATGATATAAAAGGCGTAGTAGAAGAAACAATCGATTTAGACCATGCCATTCAAAAAGCGATTCAGTTTGCAGATAAAAATGGAGAAACCTTGGTGATTGTAACCGCAGATCATGAATGTGGCGGGCTCACGATACCCCACGGACAAATGCATAACCATGAATTAGAAGGTGATTTCTCTACCCACGACCATACAGGAATCATGGTTCCTGTTTTTGCTTATGGTCCACAATCCTCTAAATTTCAAGGTATTTATGACAATAACGAAATATTCCACAAAATTTTACAAGTTTTAAAAATTCAAAATCAATGAAAAAATTAAGTTTAGTATTTATCCTATTAAGTACCTTTATACAAGCACAAATTAGCACGTTGAGGTTTAATGAACAAGGAGAATTTAAAATATTACAATTCACAGACACCCATCATAACCCAACTTCTAAAACCTCCTTTGAAACTTTTAAAACAATACAACAAGTAGTTTTAAAAGAAAAACCAGATTTTATAGTGGTTACAGGAGATATCATTACGGCGAATCCAGCGTTAGAGGGATGGAATCAACTTGCAGAGGTTTTAGCTCCTTTTGAAACACCTTGGACAGTAACATTTGGAAACCATGATGAAGAACATGATTTAACTAAAGAACATATTTATCAAATCTTGCGTAAAAAACCATATTTCATCGGTGAAAAAGGAGAAGTTTCTGGCGTATTGAATTTTGCTCAACCAATTTTGAGTCATCATGAAAACAAGCCCGCTGCTGTGCTTTATTTTATAGATAGCCATGACTATGTAAAGAATCCTGTTTTGGGAACTTATGATTGGATTAAACAAGACCAAATTGCATGGTATCAAAACACCAGCAATCAATTTAAATTAGAAAATCAAAACAAGGTTTTACCTTCTGTCATGTTTTTCCATATTCCCCTCAAAGAGTATGATTATGTAGATAAAGACCCTAAAAAAGTGGGTGAAAAAAGAGAAAATGATGGCGTTGCAAGTTCGGATATTAATTCTGGTTTATTTGCCGCTATAGCGACTCAAAAAGATGTGATGGGTGTATTTGTAGGGCATGATCATGATGATAATTACATTGGAGTTTATAAAAATGTGGCTTTAGCATTTGGTAATGTAACAGGTGCAGATGCTTATGGTAGCCTAGAGCGTGGTGGAAGAGTCATCACTTTAAAGGAAAACAAATTTGCTTTCTCTACGCACATTACTACACCAAAGAAAACCGATTTTGAATATTTCTACCCAGCAGGTTTATCTCCTATTAAAAAGGATACCAAGATTTTAAAAGCACAGAAAGTTACCCCTAAAAATAGCGGTTTAAATTATACTTACTATGAAGGAAACGTAGAGAAGGTAGCAGATATAAAAAAACTAAAACCTAAGAAAAAGGGTGTAGTTTCTACCATGCACATAGAAGAAGCAGAGCAAGAAGATCATTACGCTTTTCAATTCGCAGGTTATTTTTATGCTCCAGAGACGGCTTATTATAATTTTTATATCTATTCAGATGATGGCGCTGTTTTATCAATAGATGATACGGTAATCGTAGATAATGATGGTGGACATAGTGCCAGAAGAAGAGAAAATAAAGTTGCATTAGAAAAAGGGTTTCATAAGTTAAATCTTGATTATTTTGAGGATTATATGGGACAAGTTTTAGAAGTAGGATTCTCTAGTATTTCTATTGCAGAGCAAGTTTTAGATTCAGAGAATTTATTTAGAGATTAAAATCTTTTTTATCTCAAAAACATACCAACAAACCCCTTTACAGCAATGAAAAGGGGTTTGTTTATTGATTAAAATCTAAATTTAATATTCTAATTAATTCACCACAATATTTGTAATCATAGATACTTTAGACTTTACAGAATTAGAAATCAAACATGCTTTTTCTGCTTTTTGTAATACTTTTTCTGCTAATTCACGGTCTTCTTCATTATAGATTACAACAGTTGGTTTTAGTGTGATTTCACTCATCATATAAACGCCATCTACCATGCCTAACTTCCCTTCAGATTCAGAATCAAAAGATTTAAATTCTAATTTAAAGTTTTCTGCTATGGCTAAAAATGTAGTCATTAGACAACCATTTACAGCCGATAATAAATAGTGTTCTGGAGACCAAATTCCCGGCATTCCTTTTTTGAACTCTGGTGGTGTAGCGATTGTAATATCTGTATCTAAAACCTCAGAAGATAATGTTCCTTTTCTGTCGTTATTCCATTCTACTCGTACTTGGTAAATATGTTCTTGTGCCATCGTTTTAATTTTAATTCAAAGATGATGATATTAATGGTAAACGAGTGTAACTCACATTACATACATTCTGCAAAAAGTTTTTGCAATTCTTCTTCCGTCATTTTTTGAATGGCTCTTTCTGCTTGTTCTTTAGATTCATAGCTGTCCATAGCCTTTTGTAAGCCACAATCGCAAATAGCCTCAGCATTTTCTACGCCAGCAGCCATAGCCATACAATCATTGATGTATTGTTGTTGATCCTCTACGCTCCAACCTGTTTTACAAGAAGTCAAAGCCAATAAAGCAAAAGATAAAACAATTAAATATTTCATATCAAAAGGATTTAATTTAATGGTTAAAGTTAAGGAGAATTATTTATACTTATCTGCTTAATTTTTTATTCATATATTACATATTTTATTTTTTGGATTTTGTTTATAACTACACGATAGAGAAGTATAAAGTAGACTTAAAACTCAGGCTGAACAATGTTTTGAACACCCAAAATTACCGCAATCTTATCATCAATGATTATCAATTGGTAGCATCTAATTTTAATTTGCGACCTAGGCAATTCTTAGCAGGCGTGGCATTTTCTTTTTAAGATTAAATTTTAAAAACATTCAGGCTTTAAATTTGCATAGGTATTTAGATAGAAAACCTTGTTATGGCTATTACTTTACAACCTATTACGGATAAAGAAAATTCAATTTTAAATATTATATACGAGCACTATACAGTGGCTTTTCCACCAGCAGAAAGAAGAAGCGAAGAGCAATTTTATGATTTAGTGAGTCATTACAAGGCCAATATCAATACCATTTGGTTGAATGATGACATCGTCGGATATATCGTCACTTGGAACCTAAATGATGCTACTTTTATCGAACATTTTGAAATATTTCCCGAAAACAGGGGAAAGAAAATAGGGGAGAAGGTCTTAGATTTTTTAATCAAAAACAATCAGCTTGTTTTATTAGAAACAGAACCAATTCATTATGGAGAAATGGCATCCCGTAGAATTAAATTTTATGAACGAAATGGTTTTAAAGTAATAGATCAAAATCATGTACAACCAGCTTATGAAAGGGGAAAGGATTCGCTTACTTTATTTTTAATGGCTAGTAGATTTATCGAGAATTTAGAAGATATTAAAAAAGAATTGTATAAAACGGTTTATGAAAGGTTGGTTTGACTAGCAGGAACATTTCGATACAATTTCCACCTTTGGTAAAAATCACCTCAGTGAGACGTTATTTTTATTGAATAAAGCTTATTTTTTGTCGCTTGATTATAAGATTATGTTAGATCACATGATAGTTTTCCCGTCACTCAGAGGTGAATTTTTCGCAAGAAAAATTTGTATCGAAGAGTTTGATTGAATAGGATAAGAAACGTTTATGTTCAGAATTGAAGTTATTTTACGTATAACATTTCGATACAATTTCCACCTTTGGTAAAATCACCCCAATGTAGCGTATTTTTTATTTCAGGGCGTCTCTATACTCATTAAAACTTCATTAATTTTCCCTTTAGCACTTATTAACAGCAATAGTGGAACAAATTTTGTCATTAACCACAGGAATTCACGAACTTTGATACTCTAAATTAATATAATATATATGGCATTTACTGCGCATAATTTGCAGGAACTTACAGAAACTGTGGCAGAGGAAAGCCGCATCATTCATCAATTATCAGACGAGCTCAAAAAAGTAATTTACGGTCAAGAAAAGATGGTAGAAAGTCTTTTGATAGGTCTATTGAGTAATGGTCATATCTTATTGGAAGGTGTACCTGGTTTAGCTAAAACGTTAGCCATTAAAACCCTTTCAGAAGCGGTGCACGGAGAGTTTTCTCGTATTCAGTTCACGCCTGATTTATTGCCTGCCGATGTAGTAGGTACCATGATTTACAATGTAAAAGACAATGATTTTGCTATCAAGAAAGGACCTATTTTCGCCAATTTTGTACTAGCAGATGAGATTAATCGTGCACCAGCCAAGGTGCAATCTGCTTTGCTAGAAGCGATGCAAGAGAGACAGGTGACGATAGGAGATGAAACATTTATACTAGAGGAGCCATTTATGGTTATGGCTACGCAGAATCCAGTAGAACAAGAGGGAACCTATCCATTGCCAGAGGCGCAGGTAGACCGTTTTATGCTCAAAACGATAATTACCTATCCTAATTATGAAGCAGAAAAAGAAATCATGCGTCACAACATCAATGAGACTTTCCCGAAGGTGACACCTATGATTCAGAAAGAGCAAATCTTAAAAGCTCGTCAAATTGTGAAACAAATTTACATGGACGAGAAGATAGAGCAGTATATCCTAGATATTGTGGCAGCGACTAGATATCCAAATGACTTTCAATTATCAGACTTGCAAGATTATATTCGTTTTGGTACATCGCCTAGAGGTAGTATTGGCTTAGCCAAAGCTGCCAAAGTACATGCTTTTATGCGTAACAGAGCTTTTGTAACACCAGAGGATGTGAGAGAAGTGGTGAAAGAAGTCTTGCGCCATAGAATCGGAATTACTTATGAAGCAGAAGCAGAAGGCATAGATTCAGATATGATTATAGAAAGAATTGTGAATAAAGTTCCTGTTCCCTAAAAATTATTCAACTTGTTCTAAAATATTAATTAATTTTTGATACGGGTGAAATTGCTTCTTTAAACATTTCACACACCAATCATGAAAGAAATCCTGAAAAAAGTACGGCAGATAGAAATTAAAACCAAAAGAAAGACCAATAGTCTTTTTATGGGTGAATATCACAGTTCATTTAAGGGTAGAGGGATGACGTTTTCTGAGGTGCGACCTTACCAGTATGGGGATGACGTTCGTAACATTGATTGGAATAAAACTGCACAATTTCATGAGCCTTATGTGAAGGTTTTTGAAGAAGAAAGAGAGTTAACATTGATGCTGTTGGTAGACATTAGTGCCTCTCAAAACTTTGGAACCCGCAAGCAAACCAAAAGACAAACGGTTGCAGAAATTTGCGCTACGCTTGCCTTTTCTTCTATTTCAAATAATGACAAAGTAGGGCTTATTTTATTTTCTGATGAGGTAGAATTGTATCTTCCACCAGGGAAAGGGAGATTTCACGTACTTAAGATTATTAAAGAGCTGCTAGAATATGAGCCAAAACATACCGAAACCAATCTGAATGTGGCGATAGATTTTATGCTTAGAACACAGAAGCGAAACGTGATATCTTTTATTATATCTGATTTTACGGCTTCTAATTATCAAAAATCCATTCAAGTAGCGGCCAATAAACATGATGTAACTGGCATTCGAGTTTATGATGAAAAGGAGCAGTTCTTGCCCAATATTGGATTGGTGAACGTGATGGATAATGAAACGGGCGAGATGCGATTAATCAACACCTCATCTCCTAAAGTTAGAAAACATTATGAAGAATATTATAGAAATATTCAACAACAATTCTTAGAGAATTTCTCTAAGGTAGGGGCAGGAACCATAGAAATAAGAACAGATCAAGATTATATAAAAGCATTACTCAATTATTTTAGAAGTCACCATGCGGCATAAGGCAGCAAATATTCAGATACCCTTTGAAGCACCTTTTCAAATGCAAAAGGTTTTATGGCTATGTGTATGCTTGTTGGTTAATATTTCATGGGCGCAAGTTCAAACGATTTTGAATCCAGAGGTTATATTAATTGGGGATACCGCTTCTTTACAAATTACAGTTACGGTAGATAGCCGCCAGTTGGTAGAAATGCCACAATTAGGAGATTCTTTAACTCCATATTTGGAAATTTCTCATATAAAAACAGATAGCTTACAAAGAGGTAATAACCTCAATATTATTCAAAATATAACGCTTACTGGTTTTGAACCAGGAGAATTTTTAGTGAAGGCTTTACCTATAAAAATTGATGGAAAAATTTATCAATCCAAGTCGTATACAATTCAAATCAAGGATATTGAGGTAGATCAAAATAGACAAGGGTTGTTTCCTATCAAACCTATCATGGAGCAGGACATTACTTGGTGGGAAAGAAACCAAAAGTATATTTATTATATCATAGCTGGTGTCGTATTAGCTTTAATTATCTTACTAATCCTTTGGTTATATTTCAAAGAGAAAAGGAAGTCAAAGTACATCAGCACACCATTATTACCACCGTATGAGGAGGCTTTAGAAAATCTTAAGAAGTTAGATAAGGAAGCGTATTTGGATAGTCATAAATATTATGAGTATTATTCTGATTTAAGCTTTATTCTTAGAAGGTATTTTGAAAGAAGATTTAATTTTAGTGCTTTGGCATTATTAAGTTCAGATTTGCCTCCTTTGATGAAACAAAAGGAGTATTTAACAGCTACAGAAGCTACAGAACTTACTACATTCTTAAAAGATGCGGATTATACCAAGTATGCACGCAAAATTCCTTCAGAAGAAAAACATGTACACTACAGAAAATGGGTAGAAGAAATTATTTATAAAACAAGACCTTTGTTAGAAGATAATACCTTAGTACATGGTGTAAGTGAAGAGGAAAGTGAAAAACTACGAAAACTACATAAGGATTGATGGGAAATTTTGAATTTGAAAATCCATGGTTTTTGTTGCTGTTATTGTTGATTCCAGTAATGATATTTTGGAGATTAGCATTTAAAAATCAAACAGCTATGCCCATGAAAACACCTTCCATCAAAGCCTTTGGGCAAGAAGAAGGATGGTATCGTTGGGTAAAACCATTGTTGCAGATTTTAAACATGCTCGTTTTATCCCTGTTTATTATTGCTATGGCTAGGCCACGCCAAGTGAATGTGAGCACTGCAGTACGATCAGACGAAGGTGTAGATATCATGATGGTGGTAGATGTGTCTTTAAGCATGCTTGCCAGAGATTTAAAACCAAATAGACTTGCAGCTTTACAGCAGGTAGCAGAAAATTTTGTAGTCAATAGAAAATCAGATCGAATTGGTTTGGTGGTATATTCAGGGGAAGCGGTAACCAAAGTTCCATTAACTACTGATCGTGGGGTATTGGTACAAGCCATAAGAAATCTAGAAACAGATGAGTTGGAGCCAGGTACTGCTATTGGAATTGGTTTGGCTACAGCGATTAATCATTTAGACCATTCTAAAGCCAAAAGTAAAGTAGTTTTATTAATTACCGATGGAGGTGAAAGTCCCGTAGATTATGGTAAAAACATGGTTTATATAAGTCCGGAAGATGCGGCACAGATTGCTGCGGACAAGAAGATTAAAGTTTATCCAATTGGAATTGGTACGACAGGGTTTATTCCCTTACCCAGAGGTTATGAACATTATCCCCAGCGGTTGTTTCAATTAGATGAAAATATATTGAAATATATTGCACAGACGGCAAATGGGCTATATTTTAGAGCCACAGATAATCAAAAATTACAGGAAATATATAATGAGATCAACCAATTAGAAAAGTCAGAAATCAACGAAATTAAATATTATACTTATGAAGAGTATTTTAGAACATTTCTATTATACGGTTTGCTTTTTTTAGTAATTCAAGTTTTATTGAGAACCGTGATATTTAAACAACTTACCTAGATGATAGACATATCCAACATATCGTGGGCCAAGCCTTGGTTTGCTTTGGTCTTCATTCTTATAGGCATCATAGCTTATCTCTTGCTAAACTTACAAGTTTGGAGAAAAAAGGTAAGACAAGAATTTGCAGATAGTGCTTTAGATACAGCGATATTTGGTGAAGAGCCTGCAGCTTGGCTCAATTTGAAGGCAGTTTTATTGCTGATTTCTTTATCATTTGTTACGTTTGCTTTGATGGGACCTATGTGGGGAGAAGAAGAGCAAACCATGCGGCGAGAAGGGATTGATATTGTCTTTGCACTAGATTTATCAGTAAGTATGAACGCTGAAGATGTGGCACCGAGTAGATTGGCGAAGGCAAAACAATTTATTAAAAAATACATTGAGACTTTGGGGGGTGATAGAGTTGGATTGGTTGTGTTTGCTGGTGAGGCTTATTCAGTATCACCTCTCACAAGCGATTATGCCGCATTAGATGGGTATATTGATACTTTCGACACCAATTTGTTATGGAACCAAGGAACGAATATGAGTAGCGCTATCATAGAGAGTGTGAACGTATTAGGTGATTCTCCCAATGTGAGTAAAGCCGTTATTTTAATTTCTGATGGAGAGGATCACGAGAAAGGTATTGATGATGCGATTGAGTATGCGAAAGAGAAAAAAGTAGATATTTTCACTATTGGGGTTGGGAAACCTGTACCTTCTCCCATCCCTTTGACAGATGCTAATGGCTGGGATTTGGGGTATAAAGAAGATGATAACGGTAAAACAGTGCTTACAAGCTTTCATGGAGAAGAGCTAAGAGCCATTGCTGCTGAAACCAATGGTAGCTATACATTGATGACTACTGTGAATGAAACTTTAGATCAAATACGCTCTCAAGTAAATATGTTACAGAAAAAAGCAGAGTCAGAAATGTCAACTTTCAATAAAAAACAGCAATATCAGTGGTTTTTGGGCTTAGGGATTTTATTTTTCTTTATATATACTTTAACACCTGATAAAAAGTATTTTAAGAGATTATAGGTTAAATTTGCATTGTGAATAAGTTGTTAATTAATTATACATATTTGAGGCAATTTTACTTTTTTTTTATTATGATAAGTCTTTTATACAGTAGTTTATCTCTAGGGCAATCTCTAGAGGAGAAACAAGCTGTGCAAGAAGGTAACAATTATTATTTACAGAAGGATTATGATAAAGCACGGGCATCGTATGAGAAAGCGATAGCCATTACACCTTCATCATTAAAAGGAAATTACAATTTAGGAAACACGTATTATGAACTAGGTAAATTTCCAGAGGCTGTCACCCATTATCAAAAGGCAGTAAAAGTGGCTCAAGAAAGGTTAGATAAAGCCAATATCTACCACAATTTAGGAAATGCCTACATGCAAGGCAAGAAGTATAAAGAAGCGATGCAAGCTTTTAAAAATTCACTTAGAAATAATCCCTCAGACAATCAAACAAGATACAATTACGCTCTGGCAAAGAAATTGCTTAATAACGAACAAAACAATCAAAATCCACCTGATTTACCTAAACCTTCGGAATATGCTAAAACCATGAAAGCGAAAGCTGATGCGTTAGCACAACGGGGAGAATTTATGAAAGCATATGGAATGATGCAAAAAGCTTTAGATAAAGACACGACAGTACTTCACTTTAAAAATTATATGGATAAATTAAATGAAGTAATTATCCTAGATACGATTCAAATCAAATGAGAGTAATAATATCTGTATGTATGTTGTTGGGCTGTTTATTTACAATAAACGCGCAATCTGCCAATGATTATTTTGTTGGTTCTGCGAATATGTACGTTAATTCTAAATCTCAAGAAGCTTTGAAAGTGATAGAAGAGGGATTAGAGACTTACCCTGAAAATCCTAAACTATTAGCATTAAAACAAAAGATAGAAGAAGAACAAGCTCAAGGCAAAGGAGATTCTGATGAGGATGGTGAAAATTCCGAAGACGGTAGTCAGCAGAATCCAGATGAAAACCAAAACCAGCAAAAATCTGATCAGCAAGATGGTAGAAATCAAGGAGAAAAAGGAGCTGGAAGCAGTGATGATCAATCAAGAAATCAAGATCAACAAGGAACCCGAGATGGAAGCCCTAACCAAGGAGAAGATTTGCAAAGGCAACGGTATGATAAAATTCTTAAGGCCTTACAAAAGCAAGAACAAAATACGCAAAGACGTTTAATCATGGGTGATAATAAATCACAACTAGGTAGAAAACAGAAAGATTGGTAATGCCTACAAACCTATTTACATATTGTCTATTGATGTGGAGCGTAATGGCCTCTGCTCAAGTCAGCTTTAAAACGGTGGTTGATAAACCCCAAGTTAAGGTAGGTGAGAGAGTGCAAGTAAGTTTTGTAATTACCTCTAGCGAAAATGTCGAAATAAGCGAGGTAAAGCTTCCAAACTTTAATGGATTTCAAGTGTTGGGTAGAAACAGCGGTAGCCAAGTTTCCTATACCAATGGAGAATTATCTCGTCAATACATAGAGAGTGTGGTCATTTGTACTCAAAAACCTGGTAAATACACCTTTGGTGTAGCAGAGGTAAAAATTGATGGGAAAGTTTATTCTTCTAATCCAGTAACCATTACGGTGAGTAAACAGAAAGAAAAATCAAATGCAAGTGCTGGATTAAATGGTGCTATACAAATGAGGTTGGAGCTATCTAAGGATGAAGTTTATCCTAATCAACCCATCATTGCAGACGTAAAGTTATATGCAAAGAGTTATGATTTACTCAGGAGAAGGTCTGATATAGAAGTTCCAGGAATTTCAGGTTTTCAAGTTGAGAAAATCTCTGCCAATCAAGAAAGAAATTTCCAACAAGAAGTTATCAACGGTCAAGTTTATGTTTCAGAAGAGATTGCTCAATTTCAATTAATTCCTACACAAACTGGTGAATTGGTTATTCCAGCATTTAAGATTAGACTAGCGATCCCGCTTGACTTTTTTGAAGAGAAAATAGTTTTATTAAAGACAGAGCCAGAAAATATTTTAGTTAAAAATTTACCTCACCCAGCACCTAAAGACTTTGATGGAGCTGTGGGGAATTTCAAACTAAACGCCCTTTTAGATGACACAAAATTTAAAGTAAATGAATCTATTACGTATGAAATAGAAATTATAGGAGAAGGTAATTTATCAGCTATAGATTTACCAGCACTTTCGTTGTCTCCAGATTTAGAGGTTTATCCGCCAAAGCAACGCCAAGCCTTTAAAAAGACATTGCAGGGAGAAAAAGGTAAAATTGCATTTACATATGTGATTGTTCCGCAATATGGAGGAAACTATACCATACCCTCAAAATCCTTTACCTATTTTGACCCGAATAAAGGTGAGTATAAGACGATTTCCACAGAGGCCTACACTATTGAGGTGGATGGTAAAACAAGGCAAGAAATCGCCTCTTCTGAAGATAGCTTGGAATTGCATTCAGAAAATGATACCGTAAGTTCTAATTTGGTTCAAAGTAACGTAGACAACCTCAATAGGCAGGTAAGCAAGTACATCAAAATACCGGATTTACCCAAATTCGATGATTCATCTGGAAACGATAAAGGCTGGTTATGGTGGTTGTTGTTACCGTTATTAGCAATTTTTATTTGGTTTGTCTGGAAAAAATCTAAGACTGTTAAAAATAAAAACATGCTTAAATCTAAACAGACTGAAGAGCTTAAACTTTATAAAAAGCAAATTCAATCTGATTTAAAATCAAAATTAGAGAAACTTGAAATTGCTAAAAATCATCAAGATTTCAATGCATTTACATCATATTCTTCAGAGATTTTAAATCAAATAGTTGCTGTGTTTGATGACAATGTAGAGCGTAAAATTTATACCCAATCCCAAGCGAGTGAGATATTGTCATTGCATGTATCAGACACTTTTATATCTACATGGGAAAAGTTACATAGGCAGAATCAGTTAATGCGTTATGCGGGAACGGTTTCTGGCGAATCCTTAGTTGATATATATTCTCAGTATCAAGTTTTGGTTAATGATTCATTAAATAAAGCTTAAAAATATTTTCTTTCTTGTATAAATCACTAATTTTGTAGCCTTATAATTAGAAAGAATGCATTTAGATTTCGAGCAAATTTTATCCTGTTTTTTAGTACTATTCGCTGTTATAGACATTATGGGTAGTATCCCATTAATTGTGAACCTGAGAAAGAAAGCAGGGCATATACAATCAGAAAAAGCCACTATTGTCGCTGGTATATTACTGATTATGTTCTTGTTTTTAGGGGAACGAATGCTTGGATTGCTTGGAATAGACGTTTATTCATTCGCTGTGGCAGGTGCTATTGTCTTATTCTTTATAGCCTTAGAAATGATTTTGGGTATAGAGATACACAAAACAGAAGAACCTTCTACGGTCTCCATTGTGCCCATTGCATTCCCCTTGGTAGCAGGTGCAGGATCTTTAACAACTGTACTTTCACTGCGTGCAGAGTACTATGTGGAAAATATAATTGCAGGTATTCTCTTGAATATGATATTGGTATATGTAGTACTAAAATTTGCTAATAAACTAGAAACATATCTAAAACCTGGCATCTTAAGTGTTTTTGAAAAGGTATTTGGAATCATCTTATTAGCTATCTCTATCCGGTTATTTACAGCGAATTTAAGTTATCTTATAGAGCAGTTATAGAATTCTGAGTATATTTGTATGATGAAAAATTTCTTTTACATATTAAGTTTGGTGTTTATAGCTGCTATAGTGTATAGCGTAATGAACATGAATTTTGATGTTGGATTATTCTCCGATGAGAATCTATATCAATGGCTAGTAATAGGTGCGGGGCTATGCGGCTTATTATTGAGTATTATATTTGCTAGATACCAAGCATACAAATCAAAAAAAGAGAACAAAAGCTAAATTTTATTTGGAGGTAAATATAAAAGTCTTATATTTGCATTCCAATTTTAAGGCGGTGCCTTAGCTCAGTTGGTAGAGCAAAGGACTGAAAATCCTTGTGTCCCTGGTTCGATTCCTGGAGGCACCACACCGCAAAAACCCGATACAATAATCTGTATCGGGTTTTTTTTGTTTGAAATCAGTTATATTCTCTCAATTATTTTAATAAATAATTTATTTAAAATTTATTTTCAAAGTTCTTACATTTGAAATAACAATTGAATTATATGCCATTACAGAAAATTATTATAGAAAATATTCATATCCACACCAATCATGGGTGTATGGATGAGGAAGGTAGAATAGGATCAGAATATCTGGTAAATGTGGAAGCACATGCAGAGATGCTAAAATCGGCTCAGAGCGACGATCTTGCCGATACCGTAGATTATGTACATCTGAACAAGATCGTGCATGAGGAGATGAAAAAACGGTCTAAATTACTAGAAACAGTTGCACTTAGAATCCTAAATAGAGTTGGTGAAGAGATTATCAAGGTGAAATTTGCAGAAGTAAAGATTTCTAAACTCAATCCTCCAATGGGCGGGAACGTAGAACGTGTGAGTGTGATATTTAATCAAAAGTATCCATAGAGTAGAGGTTGACTTGTATTTTCAAGATTCGTATATGCATTCCTTTTAAAAAAAACATTCGTGCCGATAAATCGACACGAATGAAATTTTAACACATGAGGACAAATACAAATTAATTGTATTCAAAGGTATATTTCCAAACAGTATGCCACAAAATTTATGTATTCAAAAATATGATAAATGTTAGCTAAAAAGTTCAAAGACTATCATATCATTCTTGCGTCTCAATCTCCAAGAAGACAGGAGCTATTAGCAGGATTGGATATATCATTTACAACAATGCCTCTGCATGTTGATGAGTCGTATGCTGATACCTTACAAGGGAAAGATATCACTGAATATCTCTGTCATAAAAAAGCTCAAGCTTACCAAGATTGGCAGCCAAATGATATTTTAATCACTGCAGACACTATCGTATGGAAAGACGGAAAAGCTTTAGAAAAACCGAAAAATGCAGAGGAGGCCAAAGAAATGATCTCAAATCTACAGAATACTAAACATACAGTTATTAGTTCTGTAGGAATATTTAGTCCAACAAAAGAAAGAATCTTTTCTGATACAACCCAAGTTACTTTTGGTAAAATTTCACCAGAAGAGATTTCCTATTATGTAGATAAATATGCACCTCTAGACAAGGCTGGTGCTTATGGTGTTCAAGAATGGATAGGATACATTGGGGTTAAAAAACTAGAAGGTTCCTATTACACTGTTATGGGATTACCCGTCTACCGATTATATCAGGAGTTAAAAGATTTTTAATCCATTGATTCTGTATTTTTCTTTTTTAAAAGTTCTTTTTCCATTTCTTCTATCACAGGTTTCATTGAGCTTTCTGGAATATCAGAAATCCGAATATACATCAGACCATCAATTGCATCATTAAATTTAGGATCTACATTAAATCCAATAACTTTTGCATTTTGCTTGATGTATTTTTTGATTAAAACAGGAAGTCTAAGAGAATTGGGCTCCAACTCGGACAAGAGTTTATCAAACTTGTTTAAATCTGCATTGGCTTCATCAAATATAAAGTCTTTGTCTTGATCATTTAATTTGGGTTTATATTCTTTTCTAGGTCTCACGTATTGTGCTACATACGGATCATAATAATGAGAACGCATAAATTCAATCATCAACGATTTTCCAAAATCACTGAATTGATTGCTAATGCTAACTCCACCAATTACATATTTATGGTCTGGGTTTCTAAGTGCCACATGGAATATTCCCTTCCATAATAGGAATAAGGGATAAGGTTTTTGCTGGTATTCTGGGGTTACAAAAGCTCTACCCATCTCTATACAACGGCTAAAGAAGGGCTGAATTTCTTTTTCAAAATTGAATAGCTCATTAATATAAAACCCTTTAATACCTTGATTTTTATAAATTTCTTTCCCAAGACCCATTCTATAGGCTCCTGCAATTTTCTTTTCTTGGTTATCCCACAAGAATAAATGATGATAATGTTTATCATATTTATCTGTATCTATGGGCTTGTTTGTTCCTTCCCCCACAGCTCTGAAAGAGATTTCTCTCAATCTACCTAACTCTCGTATCGTATGCGGAATTAGCTTGTAAGGGGCAAAATAACATTCATAACTATTGGTGGTAAATAGATGATGATTTTCTAAAGTCTTTAAGTTTTCAATCTCTTTTTCCAATAAGTTTGTATCTACTGGTGGGATGATTGGTTTTGCTTTTGCCCTGATTTTCGGGATGTTACTTACAATTTTAGATTTAAGCGATTTAGACTTGTCAAAAGTGTTTTCTAATACATAAGTTTTCTTTCTTACAAAATCTGAAAAGTCTTGTACAGTTTCATATTCCGTAAAACTAGCAGGAGAAATTGGTTTACCGATGCGTAATTTAATAGGCTTCAATCTCGTACGTAAAACCTCTCTAACAAGCATAGAAGTTTGTAAATCGGGATGTAACTTCCCTATTCTATAAAAAAATTCACTGTTTTTGGCTAAGAAGTAAAAGGGAATTACAGGAACTTCAGCTTTCTTGATTAGTTTCATCACGGGTATTTGCCATTCTCGATCTGTTACTATATTTTCTTCATTCCTTTGAGAAACTTCACCAGCTGGGAATATTCCTAGAGGATGTCCTTCTTTCACGTGTTGAAAGGCTTTTTTCATCCCTAAAATACTACTGCGAATATCTTTCCTAGTTTCAAATGGGTTTACAGGAAATATTCTAGGTTGAAGTGGTTCAATCTTTTGTAGTAAAAAATTCCCAATGATTTTGAAATCTGGTCGAATCTCAGAGATTAATTTCATCATAATAATCCCATCAAGTGCTCCTAGGGGGTGATTGGCCACGATGATAAATGGTCCTTCTTTAGGAATACGTTTAAGGTCTTCTTCAAAAACCTCATATCGAATTCCTAGATCTTCTAAAATCTTCTTTTCAAACTCAGGAGAGTTATATTGTTTATTTCTTGCGTATAAAGCATTTAAATCGCCTAAACCCATTAAATTATGCAAACCATAGCTAATAGGTCTACCTAAAAAGCCTAATTTCTTAAGCCCTGTATTTTCAAATAATTCTTTAGTACTAATTAGACTCATCTTTCACGACTATTTGTAGGGTAGATTTTCTTATTTGTTGAATCAGTGCATTTTCTACATTGGGGATTCTAATACCCTCTGTGTCTTTATAATGTCTTACGGTATATAAGGTACAATCTTTTACTAAATCTACCTTAAAAGCCTCTTTAAAATGATCAATAGCCTCATCTAAACGATTAAATTTATCTTCAATACATAACGATAAACTGATAGCAGATATTTGCATCAAATTTACTTTTAATTGAAATTCTGCTAAGTGCTGGAATACATCTCTAATCACTTTCTCGTCTATAAATGCAAAGCTATGGGTAGAGATTTGTAATATGTGTTGTTCTCTTTTTACGATGTAACATGGAATTTTCGGTTCTAAAAGTTCTCCTACTTTTATTACAGTACCACTATCCCTTGGCTTTTCAAAAGATTTCACATATAGCGGAATATTTTTGTTTTTTAAAGGTTGTAGTGTTTTTGGATGAATTACGGACGCACCATAAAATGCTAACTCTATTGCCTCTTCGTAAGAGATATGATTCAATTTGGTGGTGTCTGTGAAATATCTTGGGTCTGCATTCAGTACACCAGCTACATCTTTCCAAATCGTTAAACTTTCTGCATCTAAACAATGTGCAAGAATAGCCCCAGTATAGTCAGACCCTTCTCGTCCCAAAGTGGTAGTGAAATAATTGTCATTTGAGCCTATAAAGCCTTGAATGATATATAATTTATCTTTATTTAAAGTTTGCAGTTTATGTGCTGTTTCTTCCCAATTTACTTGCCCTTCTCTATAGGTACTATCTGTTTTAATATAATCCCTAGCATCTAACCAAGCATTATCTATCCCAGCATCATTCAAATAGGCGGAAACAATTTTAGTGGATAAGATTTCACCCTTACTCACCACTTGATCATAGATGAAATCATATTTAGGTGATTTATTGGTATTAAAAAATAAATTGAGATTCAGGAAAATTTGATTAATTTCTGAAGTTATTGCTTGATTGTCAGGCATCAATTCATTTGCAATGGATAGGTGGTATGATTCAATTTCTTCTAGAATAGGCGTATACGCTTCATTTTGTATATAAGCTTGAAGCAATTTTTCAAAATGATTGGTCATTTTTCCCATTGCAGAAATTACAAGGATGATATGTTCACCTCTATATAGAGATAATATTTTGGCTATATTTTCAACACCTTGGGCATCTTTTACGGATGCCCCTCCAAATTTAAATACTTTCATCATTATCTGTTTTGTACCAACCACTATATTTTACATAGTTGGTAGCAATTCGCTCGATTTCTCCTTCTCTTAAGTTTTTAGAAACGTCCTTAATTTTCTTTGCGGGTACACCTGCCCATAATTCACCAGACTTCACATGGGTTCCTTGGGTAACTACAGCGCCTGCAGCGATAAGTGCGTATGACTCTATGGTACAATCATCCATAACGATAGCTCCCATACCTATCAAGACATTATCATGGATGGTGCAACCATGTATTATCGCATTATGACCTACAGATACATTATTGCCAACGATAGTAGGGTATTTTTTATAAGTGCAATGTACCATGGCGTTGTCTTGTATATTCACGCGATCACCGAAAACAATTTTGTTCACATCTCCACGTATGACGGCATTATACCAGATACTACATTCTTTGCCCATGGTGACATTCCCTATAATTACTGCGGTTTCTGCTATAAAGCTGTCTTCTCCGATTTGTGGGGTATATCCTAAAAGTGGTTTGATTAATGCCATTGTTAAATCTCTAGTTATATTTAACAAATGTACAATTTAAACGTAACTTTGCATTTCTTAAAAAGAAATATGAGGGTTTATATAGAACAAACAGAACAGAAAAGTATATTAAAATTTGTATGTGATGAAATCCTTACTCCAGGAAGTTTTGAATATGATATTGACAGTGATTTAAGTAGTTCTAAATTAGCTCAGCATTTATTTCAATTTCCATTTGTACGTAAGGTCTTTATTACAGCCAATTTTGTAGCAGTACAGAAAATTGAAGATATTGAGTGGGAGGATGTAGCACAATCGATCAAGGAAATTGTGCATGAGCATCTGGAACAAGGAACTATCTTATTAAAAAAAGATAAAAAGGAGCCTTACACTCTTTACGCAGAGATGACTCCTAATCCTAAGGTGATGAAATTTGTTGCAAATCAATTTATTACAGGATCTATGGTAGAGGTGAAGCGTAGGAAAGATGCACATAGAGTTCCTTTAGCTCAAGCTTTATTTGATAAGTTTGACTTTATAGAAGAGGTTTTCTTCTCCGAGAATTACATTTCAGTAACTAGAAATGAAGAATCAGATTGGCAGTTTCTAGCTTTAGAAGTAAGACAATTTTTATTAGACTACTTACAATCTGGTGCAACATTAGTGGAAGATGATTACATAGCGGTGAAATCTGAAGTAGAGCAAAAACTAGAGAAGAAGGTGTATTCTTCTACAGAAGAAGAAATACAACGTATTCTCGATGAATACATCAAACCTGCTGTATCCAAGGATGGAGGGAATATTGCCCTCTTAGAGTTTAATGAAGATACTAAAACTGCTGTAATGGTATTACAAGGTGCTTGTAGTGGTTGTCCATCATCTACCATGACGTTGAAGAATGGTATTGAAACCATTTTAAAAGATATGCTACCAGATGTTGTGGAACATGTAGAGGCCGTGAATGGATAATTAATTTCTACACTACAGGTTATACATTATCATAAGAAAACATAAAAGGCGTCCATTTAGACGCCTTTTATGTTTTAATCATGCTAGATGATTGTGTTATTGTTTTTGAGCTTCTTTTTGAGCTTCTTTAATCATTTCTTCGTTTGCGGTAATCGCGAACTCAACTCTTCTATTTCCCGCTCTACCTTCAGCAGTTTCGTTAGATAATCTAGGTTCTAATTTACCCATACCTTCTGTAGTAATTCTACTAGAAGATACACCATTAGAAATTAAATAGTCTGCTACGGATTGAGCTCTTTGCAATGATAGTGGTTGGTTATATCCTTGAGAACCAACGTTGTCTGTATGTCCTACAATTAAAATATTAGTGTTTGGATATTCTTCAAATATTTTAACCACATTATCTAAATTGCTTTTAGCAGTAGAAGTTAAAGATGATTTATTGTATTCAAATTTTACACTAGAGTTTTCATCCAAGATCACTTGAATACCTTCCTCACTTCTTTTTACTTCTGCTCCTGGAACAGCAGTTTCAATTTTCTTTGCTTGTTCATCCATTTTCTTACCAATGATAGCGCCCGCAGTTCCCCCAACAGCACCACCTACAATAGCTCCTAAGGCTCTGTTCTTTTTACCTATTAATGCTCCAAGTCCAGCTCCAGCTGCAGCCCCAATGGCAGCACCTCTCTGTGATTTGTTGGTATTGTTTACTGCCTCACAGCTACCTAATAATAATCCAACGATGATTAATAATGGTAATAATTTAAATTGTATTGATTTCATATTAATGTATTTTTTTATTGTTTAGTAAAGTAATAGTGAATATTCATTTTTCCGCCTTCAAAGGGTACTTCTTGCATTAAATGTGCTTGACTTTCATCTACTGTCACTAATTGCATTTTATATCCTGAAAGTACATCCTTTGCTTTCATTGATTCTTGTAGTTGTTTGAACCAAAAATATGTAAGGTTACCATCTTCTTCTACGTACCATTTAATTGGTTTTTCAGCAGTATCACATCCAGCCCCACTCAACGTATAAGTACCAGAATTATTATTCGCAACTAAATGCCATGTACTTCCCTCAAAACATTCTAAAGGTGCATCTCCAAATAATTTGGTAATTACTACAGATTGTCCTTCATCACTTACAATTTGATTTAACGTCCAATCTCCTCTAAAATCATTAGCGGCTTGTCTTTCTACTTTTGTTGTTGTACAACTTGTTAACGCTAATATCAACATTAACATGAGCAATGGTAAATTTTTCATAATATTTCTTTTAAAAATGACTTCTATAATTTAATTTTAAGCAAATAAAAAATATTTCTAATATGATATTACTATTCATTCAAAAATAAAGCCTTAAATCGCTTTAAATTAATTTTTACGTGTGATTTTGTAAACTTTTGAAGAATATTCCCCATTTTTCATAGCGGTCAAATTAGAAATTAGTCCTATAAAAGGTGCCCTTAATATTCCCCAATTTTTACCTTGATACCTTTCTGATATTAAACTAATATAAAAGGAATCAAACCACATCGGGTGTATAGATTCTATAATCATGCCAAATTGAGAAAATATATCATGAATTGATTTTTCTGTGAAATGCCATAAATGTCTAGGTACATCATAAGCTGCCCAGTATTCTTTATAAAAATGAGCATCATAAGATTTATAATTAGGAACAGCTATATATAAGGTTCCATTTGGATTTAGTGCTTTAGTAATTTTTTCTACTTCTTCTTCAAGGTTATGAATGTGTTCTAGTACATGAAATAATGTTATCACGTCAAACTTTTCTATATTTAAAAAGTCCGAATTAGGATAAACTTTATTCTTGATTTTTTTTTGTGCTATTTTTCTAGCCTTCTGATTGGGTTCCATTCCATAGGTCTCTATTCCATGTTCATTGAGGTAAGAGACTAGCTCACCTGTCCCACATCCATAATCCAAAACTTTTAAGTTGTCTTTATTTTTGTCGTCTAATATTAATTTCTTTTTAAATCTTAAATTATATCGCTTTACCGCATAATATAATTTACTGATTATCCCCTTGGCATTATCATCATGAGAAATATAGTCCTCACTTTCATAATACAAATGAAGTTTATCTATTGATGGGGTAGGGGTGGTATATAGTAATTCTCTATATTTTGGATCTAATTTTAATTGGAATCTTTCTTGTGAGACCAAGTAATCTTTAACACTAATTTCATTTTGTTTCACGTGGAACTTTATTCTAGTTAATTAAATTACCGGCCTAATTGAATCAATAAAATACTGATATCCGATGGTGATACACCACTTATTCTTGAAGCTTGAGCAATGGTGGCAGGTCTTATTTTTTCTAGTTTTAACCTTCCTTCTTTTGATATATTATGTATGCTCATAAAATCGAAATCCTCAGGGATTTTCACGTATTCTAGACGGCTTAATTTCGTAGCATTCTCTTCTTCTTTCTTAATATATCCATCATATTTCAGTTGAATCTCGGCTTGTTCAAATGATTCTTGGCTTATATTATTTTCTTCCAAAAAAGTATTTAAAGATGAAATCTCTTTTAATTCTTCCAATCGAATTTCTGGTCTACGGACTATGCCATCCATTTTCATACTTTGTTTGATAGCTTTGCCATTTTTATCTTCAATGATAGGGTTCACTTCTTCTGGTGAAATAGAAGTTTCTTTGATAAAAGTCTTTAGAGCTTGTGTGTTTTTATGTTTTTGGTCAAGTCTTTTGATGCGTTCTTCATTGGCTAGTCCCAAAGCATATCCAATAGGTGTCAATCTTTCATCAGCATTGTCTTGTCTTAAAAGGATTCTAAACTCTGCTCTAGAGGTGAACATTCTGTAGGGTTCGTCTGTTCCTTTAGTGATAAGGTCATCTATTAAAACGCCTATATAAGCTTCGTTTCTTTGTAAGATAAAAGGATCTTTTTCATTTATCTTGAGATGTGCGTTAATGCCTGCCATTAATCCTTGACAAGCCGCTTCTTCATAGCCTGTAGTTCCATTAATCTGTCCAGCAAAATATAAATTCTCGATCAATTTAGTCTCTAGTGTATGTTTCAATTGAGTAGGTGGAAAATAATCATACTCTATGGCATATCCTGGTCTAAAGATTTTTACTTTTTCAAAACCTGCTATACTTCTTAAGGCTTTCGCTTGTACGTCTTCTGGTAAGGATGTAGAAAAACCATTTACGTAAATTTCTACAGTTTTCCATCCTTCGGGTTCTATGAAAAGTTGATGCCTGTCTCTTTCAGCAAATCTATTTATTTTGTCTTCTATAGAGGGGCAATATCGTGGGCCTGTACTTTGAATTGTTCCATTGAACATAGGTGACCTGTCAAAACCTTCTTTTAAAATGTCGTGAACCTCTGGGCTTGTGTAGGTCATCCAGCAATCACGTTGCTCCGTTAATTTTGGGGTGTCTAAGAATGAAAACCTTCCTGGATTGGGGTCACCTGGTTGTACGGTCATTTTTGAGTAATCTAGGGATCGGCCATCCACTCTAGGCGGTGTACCGGTCTTCATTCTACCAGCTTCAAAGCCTAAATTTATTAATTGTTCTGTAATTCCCGTAGCCGCTTTTTCACCCATTCTACCACCGCCAAATTGCTTGTCTCCGACATGAATAAGGCCATTTAAAAATGTACCATTGGTTAATATTACACTTTTAGCTCTTACGGATATGCCCAAGCCTGTGGTAACACCAACTACTTTATTATTTTCTATGATAAGGCCGTTTACCATGTCTTGGAAAAAGTCAACATGCTCTGTTTCTTCTAACATGTCTCTCCATTTCTCTGCAAAGCGCATTCGGTCTGATTGTGCTCGAGGACTCCACATTGCTGGTCCTTTAGATAGATTCAACATTTTAAATTGAATCATGGTGTGGTCTGTAACTATCCCAGAATAACCACCAAGGGCATCAATTTCTCGCACAATTTGCCCTTTTGCTATGCCTCCCATGGCGGGATTACAAGACATTTGTGCAATGTTCTGGAGATTCATGGTAATTAATAAAGTTTTAGATCCTAGGTTGGCTGCTGCGGCAGCTGCCTCAGACCCTGCGTGGCCTCCACCCACCACTATAACATCGTAATCGTTTAAAAACATATATTTTGTTTGAATGTTCCACGTGAAACATTAGGGTGCAAAGTTATGAAATAGACTTTAAAAGAAATACTTAAGTTACAATAAAGCTAGAACCAATGCCCAAGAGATAGATAGGGGATTATGTCTCCGTGCTGTGGAGAGTAGGTGAGGCTACCTTGTATTGGGCCAAGGGGACTCATGTAACAGTAGGTGAGTCCATGTCCAGAATATGTAAATGTGAGGTCCTTAAACAATGATTTTTCTTTGATTTGAGCTGCATCAAAATTATATCTTATGTGATGTTTTTTATTAAATTTATATTGAACAGCACCCCCTACTGCAAAAAGATTGTTTCCTAAATCTGCCGAAAAGGGTAATCCATGAAACTTGTAATTATTCATAATCTCTTGTTCATATAATCCGCCAATTCCAAAGTTGAATCCATTAGGAAGTTGATTGTCGAATGATAATCCAAGGGTGCCAGAAGCTTGTATGGCTAAATGATCACTAATAGATTGGTTGTATTGAACGTGTGATTTGAGCATATAGCTCGCATCATAATCATTGTGCTTTTTAGGTAAATAGTATTTTAGTTGTCCATCTACCAAGAATCCTTTAGTTGGGAAAAAAGAATTGTCTCTAGTGTCCGCTTTTAAGAAAAAATATGGGGTGAGAAAATAACTATTTTGTATCGTTTGAAAGGGATTATCTGGTTTTAAATTTCTAGTGAAAATCTTAGAATAATTATACTCAAACCCAACTCCGGCTGCATATTTCTCTGCAATGGTAGATTGAGTATAGAGTTTACTAATGAAGTTTTGAACATCATAATTATAGCTAACTTCACTGTCTCCTGTATTGATTTCTTGAGAACGTGCTATTTCAAATTGATAAAAAGAACTATTAAAACCAAAACTTGGGCGGATTCCATTATCCACAAAATAATTTATATTAAATCGAGGGTTGTCCCCAATGATGGCATCTAATGAAAGTGTGCTATTAATGCTAAGTAAATTCTTTGCAGTGAAATTTAAGAGCATAGAGGTTTTAAATAACTTGTCATAATGTAACCCAAAGCGTAAATAGTATTTTCTCTTTTTTTCTATTAAATCTAAATTTAATATCCTATGGTTTCCTTCTTGTTGTACTAATTTATGCTCTATTTGTAAGAAATTCTCTGTGGCTGAAAGTCTAGAAAGACCATCTAAAATTTCTTTATAAGAAACCTCTTGATAGGGTTCAATACCTAACTTACCTAATATATAACCTTTACTGTATTGATTAAGACCTTTAAAATTAATATCTGTGATGGTAAAGATAGAATCTCTCTCTAAAGGTGGCTTTTTATAAGCATAACCTTGAATTTTCCTTAGGCTATCTAAAATAGGTTTGAGTTTTAACGCTGCTTTATACCCTTCTCTCATAATGCTATCTTTAATCTCAAAGTTAGTTACTGAGATTTCTTTAACATCTGGAACGATAGCTAAATCAATCAAGCCTCTCTGTTCCTCTGATTTCTGTTCTATCCCAAAAGAGATAATCTGCTCTATCACGTCTGTAGCATTGGTGATTTCTGGATATTCCATAAGACCTGCCCCTAAATCGACACCAATCAAATAATCTGCCCCCATATCTTTAACTTCTTTTGCGGGGTAATTATTCTTAACTCCACCATCTACATAATAGGAACCATCAACTTGAATTGGTTTAAAAAGGGTAGGGTACGCTGCACTTGCCATCACTACATTGGGTAGGTATCCTGATTTGAATATCTTCTGTTCTCCAGTTTCCAGATTGGTTCCAATGCAGATAAATGGAGTTGGAAGCTCGTCAAAGTTTTCTACTTCATGTACATGAGAAAGGTATTCTGACAAGATATTATAAGTTCCTTGGCCACTAGAAATCGAAGTTGGTAGTTTTAATTTTAAATCATCAAATTCCAGGGAAATTAGATATTTCTCTTCATTCATTTTAGAGAAAAAAGGTGTTTGCTCCCTTTTAGAATTGTTGAAAATTGCATCATTTAAATCAATGTTGTTAATGAGGACTTTTAATTGTTCTGCATTATAACCACTAGCATACAGAGCTCCTACCACAGCACCCATACTTGTGCCACCTATATAATCAATTTTAACACCCGCCTCTTCAATAGCTTGTAAAACGCCAATATGGGCATAGCCTTTGGCTCCACCACCACTTAGAACCAAGCCAATTTTTGTATCTTTTTCTTGGGCAAAACCCTTAAAAGCGGTGCAAATAAGTATTATAATTATCAGCCAATATTTACTCTTCTTCATTGTTACTATATAGCAGAGTGAGGGATTCATCTTCTTTTTTTCTCATCAGTTCTTGTTCCTCTGGAGTTTTATCCTTGAAACCCATCATATGCAATAGACCATGAATCATGACTCTTGCAATTTCATTATCAAATGAGGTTTCATAATCATATGCGTTATCTGCAATGCGATCAATGCTTATAAATATATCACCATGTAGCTCTTTGCCTTCTGTATAATCAAATGTGATAATGTCGGTAAAATAATCATGCTGTAAGTGTTCTTGGTTAATTTTTAAGAGATACTCATCATCACAGAATATGTAATTAATGTTTCCAATTTCATAGCCATAGGTGTCTACACAGGCGTGTAACCAATCATTAAAAAAAACTTGATCCTGTAATTCAAATGCTGTTTCCGAAAAAAATTGAATCATAATTGCTTACTTAAAATACCAATGTACAATTTAATTTTTTTTTTATAAGGAAATTCATTGCTATATTTCGGAAAATTTTTTAAAATGAAAAGTGTTACGAGGTTTATAGCATTTGCTTTTGCAGCTTTGATTTTATTGTATTTGCTCATTTGGTTTCCGATTCATTCACTAACCGCAGTAACCTTAGGGCTGATTGGGGTAGGAGTGTATGATCTTGTTCAGACAAAACACACCATATTAAGAAATTTCCCCATCATTGGTCACCTTCGATATATATTAGAAGGAATTGGACCAGAAATTAGACAATACTTTGTAGAACAAGATACAGAGGGTAAACCATTGAATAGAAATCAACGATCTTATATCTATTCTAGAGCAAAGTTGGAACGTACCAAGCATCCATTTGGTACCGAGCATGATTTGCAGCGAGAACAAATAGAATGGGCTAAACACTCTATGTATCCAGCGAAAGTTTTAGAAACACCACCAAGGGTGAAGATCGGAGGAAAGGATTGCACACAGCCTTATGAGGCTAGTATTTTCAATATCTCTGCTATGAGTTATGGTTCTTTAAGTAAAAATGCAATTATAGCATTGAACAAAGGAGCTAAAGAGGGTGGGTTTTTTCATAATACAGGAGAGGGTAGTGTTTCACCATATCATAGACAAGGGGGTGATTTATGTTACCAAGTGGGTACAGGATATTTTGGATGTAGAGCAGAGGATGGTGGTTTTTCACCAGAAAAATTTAAAGTGACCGCTTCAATTCCAGAAGTTAAATTAATAGAACTTAAAATTTCTCAAGGGGCTAAACCTGGGCACGGAGGTATATTACCTGCTGTGAAGAATAACGAAGAGATTGCTGCTATTAGAGGGATTCTACCTCATGTAGAGGTAGATTCACCGAATGGGCATAGAGCTTTTAATGATGCTGCAGGCTTATTGAGATTCATTAAGCAAATGAGAGACCTCTCTGGCGGTAAGCCGGTAGGGTTTAAAATTTGTATTGGTGATACAGACGAATTCGTAGAAATCTGTAGACAAATGGTGAAAACTGGTATTTCTCCTGACTTTATCACTGTAGATGGAGCAGAAGGTGGAACTGGTGCTGCGCCAATTATTTTCTCTGATCATGTAGGGATGCCATATGAAAATGCTTTAGTTTTTGTAGTAGATACTTTAAGAAGATTTAAGCTTAAAGATGATATTAAAATCATGACAGCTGGTAAATTAATTGATGGATTCTCAATCTTTAAAGCATTATGTTTAGGTGCAGATTTGGTATATACAGCTAGAGGGATGATGCTAGCTTTGGGTTGTATTCAAGCTTTAGAATGTGATAAAAATACCTGTCCTACAGGTGTTGCCACAGATAATCCGTCACTTGTAAGGGGGTTAGTGGTTGAAGATAAATATAAACGTGTTGCTAATTACCATAGAGAGACTGTAAGGGATTTCTTAGAGCTATTTGCAGCTACCGGTTGTACAGACCTTGAGGAATTGAACAGGTCCTTTATTTTTAAACAAATGAATAACAAATCTGTTTGCTTCAATGAGCGTTATCCAGACGTTTGTGCCCTATAATTTTTAAGCAAACTAATTTTATACTTAAAGAGTCAATCCTTAATTAATTAGATTGGCTCTTTTTTGTAATTTCTTCATTGATTTTTTTACCTAAATCTTCTTCATTCTTTTTACCTTTTGGAGGGTATATGAATTCTGAAGGATGCAGAGTTAAATATTTGAAAACAGAATAAATCAATGGGTTTACTTCTCTAAAAGGAATATTTTTAGCCTTAAATGCTGTAGCTAATGAAAGACCAAAGCTTACCATGAAGTTCATAAGGCCAATAATAAAAATACCGAGTAATGACATAACAATTTGATTGGTAGAAGCGCTCATGTCATTACCAAAAATAGCAAGTCCAAAATTCCCTGCTCCAAAAGTGATGTGTCTTACATTTAGGGCCAATCCCATAAAAATTCCTATAGAAGCGGTAGTACCCATAAATATACCAAACCAAGCGTTAGACATAATTCCAGGCCAATAGTGCATATACCACGCTGCAATCTTTTCTATTTTTTCTTTGCTAAGATTTCTTTTAAGGATTGGTAGATCAGTAATCCTTTTTTGCATTCCATAAAATCGATTTCTATTAGAAATATTACCTGCTATAAGCCCAGAGAGATATAGATAAACACCAGCTATACCAGCATGAAATATGGCCAGAGAAGCTACAGGGTTTAAATCATGAAAGAGGTGAGCGGTGTCATTTTTTGCCACGTTATAATCAAATAGATATTCTATTAAAAAGGCTCCAACTAATGCTATAGGAAATGCCATGATAACGTTCCCTAAGAAGGCTATAAACTGGGTTCTTATCAATTGAGCAAAAAACTTCGCAAACTTCTCGTATCTAAATTTATCTTTTAAGTCATTCTTTAGCCCATATTCTAAATAGCTTACTAAAGTAGAGGCTGTCATCGCAGGTTGTTTGGTAGCCAGTGTAAATCCCAATAAATATAGAATCACAAAACCTAGGGCATAATTGGCGCTATAGAGGAAGGCATGGCCAAAATCACTGGTATTTATATGTGATAATAAGACTTTGGTAATACACATTATTCCTACTATAAAACCACCCCCTAAGGCATCTCGCAACATTTTTAAATACTCTTTACGATCACTAGAAATATATTTGAATCCTGTTTTGGCTGTGTGAGAAGTAATTTCGTAAGCAAATAGATGGCCAGAATCACTTAAAAAGTCTCGTAAATTTTTTCTTTGTGAATTATAAAAAATTAGCTTGAGAAATAATTCTAAGGTGTTTTTCTCATACTTTTCTTCATTCCCTGAGGTTAAGATAGGTAACGTTTCTCCAATACGTGTCAATTGCTGTTTTATCCTAGATAAATCTTTATTCACTCCTAGAGAGATTCCATATTTAGAAGCATTTTTATAGGCTCTGTCTATATATTCTTTACATTGGGTAAGTATAACTTGGGTTTGCTTATAGTCTAATTCTTCTGGATTTAATAACTTCTTTTCTTTAAAAATATAATGCCTCACGTCCTCTAATTCATTGTGTAGAGCTAGAAAAGGGCTGTCAATGTCATCAAATTCTGGTACAATCCGTATGATTTCTTTTTCTAATGCCTTACCGCAGATTCTTAAAGCTAGAATGTCTAAACCATGAATCAATTGTGCTACTTGGCTTTGTTTCTGAACGCTTGCATTAATTAGGGGGGGATTTATAAGCGTAAATAATTTTCTCACCTCCCCATAGGGAATTTTCTTTACCCACTCATGATCAGATGTGTGAAAGAAAACTTGGCTCAATATATATCTCACACTATTATGGCTTGCAGGCTCTGGTAATAGTTGATTGTATAGTTTACTTCTAAATTCACCTACAAAACTATCGGTGCTATAAATCCCAACATCTGTAATGATTTTTACAAAATTCTTATCTGCAAATAACTCTTTAATGTATCTAGCAAATTCATGTTGATAGGTTGAGTTAAGTTCTAAAATTTCAATCAAAGGTTTTAAACTTACCACTTGATTTTTTCGATCTTTCTTTGGACGGAAGAAAGAAACAATATCAATTAAAAGAGAAATATTATCTGGTTTATTTTCCCATAAGGCATTGTCTGCAAAATAGGTTTCAAAGATTTCTATTAGATTGATAGTATTTGAAATTTTATTCCTCATGTATGATATATCAATCTGCAAAAATACGGCATGAATAGTTGACACACACTAATTGAATGCAGAAACTTATCATAGAACCAATCAATAAAAGATTGTTACATTTTAAAATAAAAATGTTTTGTGTAATTAATGTATTCTTCAGTGTATTGATGTCTGGATTTTTCTATAATTAAATCTTCAATTTCCACAGATGATTTAATATCTGTAAAGCTCAAAAGACTTCGTTTAATAAGAGAACTTTCAGTTCCTTTCACATGACAAATTGCATTGGGGTATAATCCATTTTGAGCTGCAATATTTACAAAATTTTTCTCTGAGGAATAAGGAATTATAACTGATAATTTTCCATGTG
>JBPCUN010000090.1:0-13049 GCA_051011115.1 Weeksellaceae bacterium | reverse complement strand
GTTTTAACTGATCAAGAGCTGAATCAAATTATTAAACAAATAGAACGTTTGTATGAAATAAGTGATGATGTAGAAATTACTTTAGAAGCCAATCCAGATGATTTAACCCAAAATAAAATCAATGAATTAGCCAAAACTCCTATCAATCGATTTTCTATTGGCGTACAATCTTTTTTTGATGAAGATTTAAGATTAATGAACCGAGCGCATAATGCTCAAGAGGCAGATGCCAGCATCAAAAGAAGCCAAGATGCAGGCTTTGAAAACATTACCATCGATTTGATTTATGGTTCACCTACAACCTCCGATGCTATGTGGAAGGCAAATTTAGATAAGGCCGTTGACCTGCAAGTTCCGCATATTTCATCTTATGCGCTTACCATTGAACCTAAAACTGTTTTAAAACATCAAATTAAAGTCGGGAAAGTGCAAGCGGTAGATGATGAAAAACAACAAAATCAGTTTAAAATGTTGGTAGAAACTTTAACTCAACATGGCTTTGAACATTATGAAATTTCAAATTTTGGAAAGTCAGGATTTCATTCTAAGCACAATTCTGCTTATTGGTTAGGAAAACCATATGTGGGCGTAGGACCTTCTGCACATTCTTTTGATTTAAAATCTAGAAGTTGGAACATCGCCAATAACACCAACTATATCAAAGAAATATTTACGGGGAATCTGCCACAAGAAACAGAAATATTAAGCCCTGCAGATATCCTAAATGAGTTGACCATGATTGGTTTACGAACTGTATATGGAATTGATCTGGAGTATTTAGAAAAATTAATTCCAGGAGAAATCCTATTAGATTGGCGTAGAGAAGTGAATCCTTTGCTATCAGAAGGTAAGCTAATAGAAAAAGAAAATAAGATATTCCTGAATCCAGATTTCAGGTTTTTTGCTGATGGTATCGCATCACAACTCTTTATTGTTTAAATTTGCTTTATGAGTGATTCTAGACCTCTTGGTGTTTTTGATTCTGGTGTGGGTGGTCTTACCATTGCAAGGGAAATTAAAAAAGTACTACCGCATGAAAGCATCATCTATTATGGCGATTCCAAACACTTACCTTACGGAAATAAATCACCAGAGTTAATAAAAAAGTTTTCTGAAAACATTACGCAATTTTTGATAGACCAAGGTTGCAAGGCTATTGTGATTGCCTGTAATACAGCTTCTTCCAATGCCCTAGAAGAAATAAAAAAAGTGGCAGAACCTCATCAAATTCCCGTTCTAGACGTAATAACGCCTGTGGCAGAAAAGGCCGCCTATGGTTTTCATCAGAAAATGGGAGTCATTGCCACTAAAGCCACAGTGGATAGCGGAATTTATAAAAAAAGCATTAGAAAATTTAATCGGCATATTAAGGTGCAAGAATTGGCAACGCCTTTATTTGTTTCTGTGATAGAAGAAGGTTTAACCAATACAGAAGTTTCAAAAGCTGTTATTGATAATTATTTATCTAATAGAAAGTTGAAAGATATTGATAGCATTATTTTAGGCTGTACGCATTATCCATTAATTGAAAAGGAAATTGAAGCTTTTTACGAAGGAAAAGTTGAAGTGATTAATTCTCCATTGACTGTGGCACATGCTTTAAAAAACATTTTATTAAAAAATGAAATAAACGCAGAAGGAAATGCTACTTATTCATTTTATGTTTCTGATATCACCAAAAACTTTCAGAAATTGGCCAAAAAATTCTTCGGTAGAGAAGTAGAATTAAAATTAGAACCTCTGCATTAATCAATTGACCACAGTTAAAATTTCCACTATTTCATTAAAAATATATGATGCCCCACTCTATCTCCCAAACTTTGATCGGAATCATGTCTGGTACTTCATTAGACGGATTGGATTTGGCATGTGTGAAATTTAAACCAACACAAAATAATATCGATTGGGAATGGATTGCCACCGATTGCATTCCCTACACCCAACATTGGCGTAAAAAATTAAATAACGCTCATTTATTAGATGGGCAAGATTTAATGCAATTAGATGCCAATTATGGGCGATACTTGGGGGAACAAGTCAATTTATTTATTCGGAAACATCAATTAGAAAATATTGATGCCATTGCAAGCCATGGACACACTATTTTTCATCAACCCAAAAAAGGTTTTACACTACAAATTGGTCATGGAGCATATATTCAAGCCATTACAAATCTACCCGTTGTATGTGATTTTCGTTCACAAGATGTCGCTTTAGGTGGTCAAGGAGCGCCACTTGTTCCTATCGGTGACAAGCTTCTATTTTCTGAATATGACGCCTGTATTAATTTAGGAGGTTTTGCTAATATTTCATTTGATAATTTAGAGGGTGATCGCATTGCATTTGACATTGCGCCTGTAAATTATGTGCTGAATTACTATGCAGCGAATCTAGGGTTACCGTATGATGCAGAAGGAAAAATTGCTTCTAAAGGAAATATTAAACCTGATTTACTTTCAGAATTAAATGATTTAGCCTTTTATAAGCAGTTAGGCCCTAAATCGCTCGGCCGTGAGTGGGTAGAAAATATAATCTTCCCGATGCTCAAAAATCATCATCAATCTCCTGAAGATATTTTAGCGACCTTCTCAGCACATACGGCTTATCAAATCGTGCAGGTACTCAACCAAAATAATTTTCAGCAAGTTTTATTTTCTGGCGGTGGTGCTTTGAATACATTTCTTATGCAAATTATTCAAAATCAAACCCATGCAGAAATCATCATTGCAGATGATCAATTATTAAATTATAAGGAAGCCTTGGTCTTTGCGTTACTAGGCTATTTAAAACTTCAAAACCAAACCAATATTTTAAAAACAGTTACGGGTGCAAGTCGAGATTCTAGTGCGGGGGTGATTTATGGGTGAAAAAATATAATTCCAAATCTCTCAAAAATTTAATATTAAGAAAATTTCACAATTGCGTATCTTGCATGCCTAAAATGTTTTGATATGTTTAAATATTTCTTAGGTAACAGTCCAACTTGGTTCAAAGCTACCATGCTTGGCTTTTTAGTTCTGAATGTCCTTTTATTTTTTGGTCTTCCGATGATGATGGAAGATCATGATGCTAAAACCATCCTTGCATGGTTATTCATCGCTGAATTTATATTCACTTTGGCTATGGCTTTAAAGTGTTATCCTTTACAATCTGGAGGATTATTAGCTATTCAAATCGTAATTCTTGGACTCACAACACCCGAAAATGCCTATCATGAAGTGGATGCCAATTTAGAAGTAATCTTGCTATTGATGTTTATGGTGGCAGGGATTTACTTTATGAAACCGCTCCTCATGTATATCTTTAGTAAAGTATTTGTGAAGGTAAAGTCTAAAATGGTTTTATCCTTTTTATTTGTACTGATTGCCGCTATATTATCCGCTTTCCTAGATGCTCTAACAGTTACAGCAGTGCTGATAAGCGTAGCGGTTGGGTTTTATGGCGTTTATCACAGAATTCACTCAGATCCCGAGGCAGATTATGATGGAAGTGGAAAATTAGATAAAAATGAATTAAGTGGTGAAACCCTAGAGAAATTTCGTTCATTTTTAAGAAGTTTAATCATGCATGGTGTTGTAGGTACTGCTTTAGGAGGTGTTATGACACTTGTGGGTGAACCTCAAAACTTATTGATTGGTGAAAAAATGGGAGAAGATTTTATTAGCTTCTTTACACATATGGCTCCTGTAACGATACCTGTATTTATCTGCGGATTGGCTACTACTTTAATTTTAGAGCGTACCAAAGTTTTTGGATATGGGGAGAAATTGCCACCAGTAGTGCGCAGCATTATCGAAAACTATACGGCAGAACAAGACGTAAAGAGAACACATAAAGAGAAGATGGCGCTCATCGTGCAAGGAATAGCAGCAGTATTACTTGTAGCTGGATTAGCATTGCATATAGCACCAGTAGGATTCATTGGTTTAGCAATCATTATTTTCCAAACTGCCTTCATGGGTATTACCGATGAGCATAGTTTAGGTAAATCCTTTGAAGAAGCATTGCCTTTTACAGCACTTTTAGTAGTATTTTTTGTGGTAGTAGCTATGATTCATGATCAGCATTTATTTAAGCCGATTATTGATGCAGTTTTACAATTACCTTTTGAACAACAACCAGGTATGTTCTATGCAGCTAATGGATTACTCTCTATGATTAGTGATAATGTATTCGTGGCAACCGTCTACATTAATGAGGTTTTTGAGGCTTATCAACAAGGTCATATCACCAAAGAACATATGGATGTATTGGCGGTAGCGATTAATACAGGAACTAACTTACCAAGTGTAGCTACTCCAAATGGGCAAGCTGCATTCTTGTTTCTATTGACGTCTTCATTGGCTCCACTCATCAATCTATCATATGGTAGAATGGTGAAAATGGCTTTACCATATACCCTAGTTTTAGGTATTATAGGATATTTCTGTGTAACGCATTATGATGCTATTGAGGCATTCTTTGTATAATAAACTAAAGTGTTTATATTAACTTATCTTTAAAATTTGCACAATATTTGAATTTAAGATTTTAAAATTAAAAAAATTGATTATGAAAAAAGGTGGATGCTTAGGCATAGGATTAATTGCAGTAATTGCAATTGTTGTAATAGGAGCAATCTGGGGTACTGGAATCTATAACGGTTTTATAAAACAAGATGAAAATGTGAAAAATGCGTGGGGTAATGTACAAACAGATTACCAACGTAGAAATGACCTCATAGGGAACCTTGTAGCGACTGTAGATGCTGCAGCAGATTTTGAAAGAGGAACACTTACCGATGTGATTGAGGCTAGACGTCAAGCGGCATCTATACAATTAGATGGAGATGATTTGACGCCAGAGAATATTGCTAAGTTTCAAGAAGCGCAACAAGAATTGAATCAAGCTTTTTTAGGTAGAATGAATTTCTTGCAAGAAAATTATCCTCAACTTACCGCTACAGCGCAATTCCGTGATTTATCTGCCCAAATAGAAGGAACAGAAAATAGAATCAATGTTTCAAGAAATCGTTATAACGAGGCTGTACAACAATATAATAATGAGATACGTAGAGTACCAAATAACATTGTAGCCAACTTTACAGGATTTGATGTCAAAGCACCTTTTGAATCAGTTGCAGGTGCAGATGTAGCTCCAAGTGTTCGGGATGAATTTAAGAAATAATGGCAAAAGAAAACCCATTATATTTCACTGAAGAAGAAGAGCACAGCATTATAAAGGCTATTCAGGCAGCAGAAAATATGACTTCTGGAGAAATTCGGGTGCATATAAGTCAAAATCCCCATAATGGGGGATTAGAGGCTGCCAAAAAGGTTTTCGCAGATTTACGCATGTTTAACACTAAGTATCATAATGGTGTATTGCTCCATATTTCTACAGGTTCTAAAACATTTTCTATTTATGGAGATGAAGGAATTGACAAAGTAGTTCCTGATAACTTTTGGGAATCTACAAGAGATATCATGCAAGAACTTTTTAATAAAGGTGAATTTGTAGAAGGTATAAAAGCTGGCGTAGAAAATGTAGGAATCGTAATGAAAGCGCATTTTCCATTGGATGAATATGATAAAAATGAGCTTTCTGACCAAATATCATATGATTAATAAGAAAATACATATTGTTTTAAAATCATCTTTATTATTCACTTTTATATTGCTTCTATTGAGTGGCAATGTAAAGGCACAATATGATATTCCCGAAAAACCCAAATCTGATTTAAGTCTAATTTTTGATTATTCAGACGGCTCTGTATTAAATGCTAGTGAAAAACAAGCTTTAAATAGAAAGCTTATCGATTATGAAGGAACAACGTCTACGCAAATCGCTATTATCATTGTACAAAACCTGAAAGGAGAAGATCCAAATTTTTTAGGGGCTCAATGGGCGCAAGCTTGGGGTATAGGGCAAGATGATAAAGATAATGGGCTTGTAATTTTAATGAGTAATGAGGATCGTAAAATAGCCATCCAAAATGGTTATGGGCTAGAGGAATACATGACCGATGCTCGAAGCCGACAAATTATAGATAATTTTATCATTCCTCACTTTAAGCAAGGGGAGTATTATAAAGGTTTAGACAGTGGCATAGATGCCATCTTCCGTGTATTAGATGGAACTTTCGTAGAAGAGGGCAATGGATATGAATCGAATGAACAAGGAGAAGTATGGCCTTTCCTAATCATGGTAGGCGTAATGTTCTTGATCTTCTGGCTTATAAGTCGCAACAATCGCGGTGGAGGTTCGGGTGGAAATAGAGGTAGAAGAAGTCCGCTAGGCGATGTAATCTTCACGGATTTTGGTAGAAGCACTTGGTCAGGACGCTCTGGTGGTTTCGGTGGAGGCGGAAGCTTTGGCGGAGGCGGTTTTGGAGGCTTCGGAGGCGGTGGCTTTGGCGGGGGCGGAGCTAGTGGAAGCTGGTAGTTATGCCTTGTTGTTCATTTTGCTTTTAATGTTAGATGAAATAATATTTAAATCTTCAATCCTATTCCTTTCATTTTACTACAAGCGACTTTTTTTAGCCCTGATTGGCGTGGAAATCCTTTTACAATAAATCTTTTAACAAAGAACGACGGAAAAGAACAATCAAAGGAAGTTCCTTTTACTAGATTGTTTGTAAGGATTTTTGTAAAAGATTGAAACAGAAAGCAGGTTCTTGGCTCCTTATAATTTCTATTGAAATTGGTTAAGTTTTTGCTCCGTAATTAATTAAAATTCAAGTGATATGAGAGCAATTGTGATTGGTGGAACGGGCGCCACAGGTACTTATTTGGTAAATTATCTGTTGGCTGATAAGGATATTACAGAGGTGGTTTCCTTGGTGAGAAATCCTAAAAGAGAACCGCATGCTAAGTTGAAGGAAGTTAAAGTTGATTTTGAGCATTTAGAAGATTATGCACACCTCATCTATGGGGATATGGCTTTTTCTTGCTTAGGAACGACTTTAAAAGATGCGGGTGGCAAAAAAGAGCAGTGGCATATCGATTTTGATTATGTGCATGCGTTTGCCAAAATTGCTAAAAATAATAGTGTTTCTACTTTTGTGCTTTTATCTTCACAGGGTGCGGATGCAGATGCCTTTGTTTTCTACAGCAAATTAAAGGGTAAACTAGAAGATGCCATTAAAAAACTAGATTTTAATCATCTGGTGATTGCTAGACCAAGCATGCTTATTCGTCCTAATTCTAAAAGAATGGGCGAAAAAATTGGTGTAGTAATACTCAAATTCATTAATAAACTAGGCTTGTTTAAAAACCAACAACCTCTGCACGTTGAAAAAGTGGCTAAAGCATTAATAGTTGCTGGTAAAACGGCGAAAGATAAAGTTAAAACAATTGGTGTGAAAGATATTATTGCTTTAAATAAATAAAACTGTTTTATAATCATAGATTAAAACAAAAAAAAGATAAGCGGTTACCCACTTATCTTTTTGTTTAATAAATAAATACGATTATATCAATTAAGTTTTACCACACTTAATTATTTAAGGTTTGTTGCAAAGAAACCCATCATGGCTTTGTATAAATCCATTCTGTTTTCTTCTTTACCAAAACCATGTCCCTCGTCATATTTTACCATATAAGGTACTTCTATTCCTTTGGCTCTAAGACCTTTTACAATTTGGTCACTTTCGTCTATGTTTACTCTTGGGTCATTAGCGCCTTGTACTACAAACAAAGGTTTTTTGATTTTGTCTATATGAAAGGCTGGTGATACTTCTTCCATAATTTTTTTCTCTTCTGGAATAGCAGCATCGTACCAAACTGCTTTCAAAATAGGTAAATATGGCGCCCAATAAGCGGGGATAGTTTCCATAAAAGTAAATAAATTAGAAACTCCAACATAGTCTACACCACATGCATATAAGTCTGGAGTTTTGGTAAGGCCTCTAAGCACAGCGTATCCACCATGGCTTCCACCATAAATAGCGGCTTTTTTGCCATCTACCCATCCTTGGTCTATCACATATTGTAAACCATCTTCTACGTCGTCCATGGCTTTTCTACCAATTTGTTTAAAACCACTTCTAAAAAACTCTTTTCCATATCCTCCACTAATTCTAAAGTTGACATGCAAAGTGGCATATCCTCTACTGGCAAATAATTGAGCTTCTGGGTTAAAGCCCCATGAGTCTCTAACGCCTTGAGGTCCTCCGTGTGGGTTTACAATAACAGGAACTTTATCTCCTTTCTTATAGTTTACTGGCAAAGTTATATAACCATGCAGCGCTACACCATCTCTGCTTGTAAAACTAATGGGACGCATTTCTGCCATATCTGCTTCGTTTAATTGAGGCATAAGGTCAAAAAGTAATTTAAACGTATCCTTTTTTACATCGTAAGAGTAATATTTACCATATAATTTATCACTAGTTAGATAAATAAGGTATTGACTTTCGTCATCTGTTTTAGCCGAAATATAGTAATCGTATTTTGGGAACTTAGAGGTAATTCTATCGTGTAGCTTTTTGTAATAATCGCTTACGGGAACAATGTTATACTTTTCTCCTTCGTAAGAAAAGTAATCTAATTCCCAGTTTCTGTTTCTGGATAGTGATGCTCCTGCTACATCGTAGTCTGGTTGTGAAAACAATTTTTCTAATATCTTCCCTTCTTTTAAATCATATTTAATAATTTCTGTCTTGTCAGAATCTAAGTTAGAAATTACATACGCTTCATCTGGATTGTCCGATGCATAATCAAAGCTAATTACACTAAAAGTATCGTCCCACTTAGTAGTTTTAATCAACTTGTACTCCTCTCCTATTTTATAATATAGTTCTGAGTTAATTCCATCTTTAATCCTTCCAAATCCTCTTAGGTTTCCGTCTTTGTCAAACTCATAACCCATGATAGGATTCTCTAAATCTGTATTCTCATATAGTTGAACGATCTCGCCTGTATTAATATTAATTTTATAAGGATCAAAAACTTGTGGATTATTCTTATTCATAGAAATAATCATATGGTCTTTATCCTCTTTTAAATTGGCTAAAATCTCAACTTTCACACCTTCATAAGGCGTCAATTCTTTTTGGTTTTCTCCTGTTACATCAACCGCAAATAAATGATAATCCTCGTTTCCTCCTTTGTCCATCACATAAATGAGCCTGCTATCATTGGCCCAGCCATATCCTCTCACCAACTCTTCCCCTTCTTGAATTACTTGTGTTACTTTACCGGTAGCAATATTTTTAACGTACACATGATTTTTTAAATTTTCATCCTTTTCTCGGTAACTCATGTATGTTCCCTTAGGTGATAATTTAAATTGAGAAGAACTAGGCTTCGCAAAATAGTCTTCTACTTCATATTTATAATCACCAACCTCTTTGGCCGCCAACGCTTCCAATTCTTTGTCAGTACTTGGTAGGGATGTATCTCCAGGTTTTTCTAATTCTCCTTTAGTTAAGGTTAACGGAAGTTCCATGGGACCTTGTTTAAAGATTCCTTCTATGGCTTCACCCTTTAATTCTCCCGTAAAGTTAAATCCTGCTTGAGCCATTGAAAAAGTTAAAACATTATTGTTAAAACTCACCTTATCCAAAGGTAATCCAGTCGCACCTTGTGCTGGGCTGTCCATAGTTCCTGCAAGGGCATCCCCTTCTCCCGAAAAGTGTAATACCAGCGGTAGTTCTTGTCCTTGAATATTGAGTGTTCCGTTCCAGTCGCCTTGTATCGTTTGTCCTATCATAGTTGTAATTGAAAATAGCAAGATAGGCAATGCTATTAAAATTTTGAAGTTTTTCATAGATTGTGTTTTTGAGATGTGAGTTGAAGTTGAGGTTTATTATTTAATTGTTTAAAGATTCTCGGTAGTTTCTTTCGGCGTCGTAAAGAATTTAAATAGCATATAGGCTCCTAAAAAACCCCAAAAGGCTCTATAGATCCATACATTGACATCAAAGAATAACAGTTTAGCCGTATCTGCTGAACTGCTGAAACTATATGCTACAGTAAATACTGCAAAAATTCCTAAAAATAAAGGGATGTATTTTTTCATAATTTTTTATTTATTCTAAATATAAGTCAACAATTTTTAAAATATGTTACATTTTAATTTATAATTTCATTTAAATTATGCATAATTAATATATTCTAAGAGAAAATATTAAAAGTTTCAGTTAAATAAAATACAACCAATTTATTTTTGTTTGTAACTGCGGTGTAGTGATGTTTTCAGGCCAATTTTAATCTCTATAACTTTGCCTTGTGGTTTATCTGTAGTATAAAATGGTCTATCCTTGTGAATTTCATCCAACATGACATGCACCAATGGAAAATAAAATCATAAGTACTAGCAATTATCCTATATTTTAGAAAGCTTAAAAGACGAAACCGAAGATAATCGCTGATATAACAATAGCCCAATTCCCACAAGCATTATCACAGAAAATCCTAATAATATACCATAAAAGCTATAATCACTGATTCCAAAACCTTGTAGAGCGATGATTATCTCTGTGATGACAAATCCTATCATCCATAGCGCCATACCTATTTTAGTCACACTATTATTGTATAAGTATTTTTCTTGGATTGAATTATAAATGAAAGTAAATGAAACCAGCCCAATCAAGATTAAATGAAGAAAAGCAATAATCAAAAATCTATTATACTCTAAATTGACAGCCCATGTTGGGAATAGCGTGATTAATTGAATGCTAGGCTTTAATAAAAACATTAAAATGATAAAGTAGTATGAACTTCTAACACAATAATTTTGCATTTGGAACTTTTTCGCTTGAAATAAATAATAGGCAATGCTAATATATACAATGAATTGTATGAGTAAGCCTATGGTGTTTAAAATATAGAAGATTAGGTTGCTATCAACCCAATAGATATTTAATGCGAAGGTAAGTATAAGAGAAAAGTTTAAACCAAAAATGAATAGTTTTGGTTTGATTTGCGGCATCTTCTTAAAAAGTAAAGCCAATGCTATAAAGATTAACCAACCATTAATTTGAAAATGTAAGAAAAATTGAATAGATAAATTATATAAATCATGGGTTTTTCCTAGTATAGCGGAGGTAGGACCTATACACCAAATCCCTAAAGTAGATATAAAAAACCAAATGATAGCCCATTGAAACAGCTTAGAAGTAAGCGTATCTGCATGAATTTTTCTGTATATTTTGAATAAAATAATATAGGAACTTAACACAAAAATTGTAGAAAAAGCAATACTAATTACCCCATAACTTTGGTAAAGAAAAGCGATAAACATACCCACAATCGAAATAGAAAGTGCTATAATTTCTTTCTTAAATTGCTGAATATTCAGTTTAAAATAAGATAAAATTCCACCTATACTCATCACAAATGCCCAGCCCAATAGAGCGGTATGGGAATGCGCATGCAAAATATTCGGATATGAGATAGGAAGCGCTACGAAAATATTGCTACGCATCACAACACCTAATACAGCCACTAAAAATAGATAGACGAAGCTAGAGGTTATCCAATTATTACCTAATTTATTTCCAGAAAACATCGGTGGTATTTTCTACAAAATTATAGTCTGTATGATGCTTTTGAATATTTTTTAATTGTTCTGGTGTAGCAACTGCCTGAATGTCTTGAAACAAATCTCTTTCCTCAAACCGAATATGCGCTTTTAATTCTTCTGCAAAATCATGCATCATATGATAATCCTCTGCCAATGTGCTTAAATCTAAAAGTCGCCTATGTTCTGAAAGAGCCTGTTGCACTTTTTCATTTTCCTCCCCTAAAACAGGAAACATCCACTTTTCTTCTACTCTAAAATGTGGAACTAAATGTTCTTCGCGAAACCAAAGAATATATTTCCTAATCCTTTCAGCTTCAATATTTAATGAAATTCCTTTATTGATTTTGAAGGCCAATAATAGGGCATGGTGATGATCTCTGCTTACGCCCTGCATCTCCTCTACTCTTCTAATAGGTTTATTGGCCATTTTGAATCATATTTACGATAAAGTTACCAATAATTAATGTCTTGCTACCTCTTCTACCCTAGTTACTTGGTCCCCTTTAGACAAAGTCAAGCGTACAATACTATCTTCTATCGCTAATAAATCATGCGGAACCTTAGCATCCAAAGTCAGTATATCACCTTTCATTAGGTTATGTTTCTCTTGGTTTACACCAAATTCTATCGCACCTTCAAAAATTTCTACCACAATAGCTTCTGGCGCTTTGTGTTCTTTCATCAATTGTCCTTTTTTAAAAGAAATTCTAATTTCTTTGGTAAAAGCTGTATCTAATAACAATTGAACGGATGGTTTATCCTCTTTATATTCTAAATTGTCTGTAAGAGATGAAGTTTTCATATGTTTAAAGTTTAATTAATTATAAATTATTTTCTTTGATATACTCAATTTTATAATGAAACATTTCTGCCATTTTCTGTGCTCTCCACTTCGCCTCATCTGCAATAGGTCCTTTAAACAACCGATCTACGTTGTCATGAAAAAGTACTAACCAACGATCAAAATGTTCTTTTTCTACAGGCATTTTAGCGTGAGGTGCAAAAGGACTGCCATAATAAGAATGATTGTCTAATAGAATTGTCTCCCAGAAACGATACATTTTTTCTAAATGTTCTGGCCAACGACCTTCTAATCTTTCATTAAAGATAGGTCCAATAAAATCATCTTTCTGTACAGAACCATAAAAGGAATCTACCATTAATTTTACATCCTCTATATTTTGAATATCACGCATTGCCATAACTTTAAACAAATTTAGAATAAATATAAATAAAACTTTATGAGGCAAATCAAGTTGAGCTATTTTAATTGGAAGAATAAAGGTGGCTTTAATAATAAATAAAAAAGAGCAAAGTAATAAGACTTAAACCTTACTGCTCTGCTCTCAATACAATAGTTATATATTAAAACTAAACTTAATTATCCTAAAAGTTCAAAATCCAGTTGTTTTTTCAACAAATCAGCATTCGTTAATTTCACTCTAATTTTATCTCCTAACTGATAAGTTTTCTTACTCTTTTGTCCTACAATAGCATAATTCTTTTTATCAAATACATAATGATCATCTCTAATATGC
>JBPCUN010000089.1:0-2510 GCA_051011115.1 Weeksellaceae bacterium | reverse complement strand
TTTTTGCTCCAATAATAGCCATAACTATGGCAGTAGCAATTTTTACAAGACATTTAGGTGATATATTCACCGTAGGAGGTAGTGGGGGATGGAGTATTGAGCTTCAAGCTTTATATTTATTAGGCGCATTAGCTCTTACTTGTACTGGTGCGGGTAAGTTTGCAGCATCTTACAAGAATAAATTGGATTAATTTCACTTTTTTCATAACTCAAAAAAGAGCTTTTCAATTACCGAAAAGCTCTTTTAATTTGTTATAATTTCTGAATTTTTAAACTTCTGTTCTATCAAAATCGTAAGCCCACATGTTATTTACTTCATTCTTGGTTTTAATAACTTTAAATGGATTAACACGCACATAAAATTCGGCCACACCATGAATCGTTGCTTCAACTAAGTGACCAGCATAAGAACTAAAATCTTCTCTGCCTAAAGTTACGTGTAAATGAATATAAAGCTCTTCATCCTTATATGCTACATTACCCATAGCATTAGCGATTTCCATTTGTTCTACAAAAGTTTTGATGTTATAGTCTTTTGCTTCAAAATCATAAAATCCTAAAGTCACCTCATTGGCGGCACCGATTCCTGTGATCTCTGCAGAACCTATGCTCTGATTTTTTACAAAATCTTCTAAAGAGGCAATAAGTTTTTCTCCAAAATCAATATTCACTACATAATCATTTCCTAATTTCTTCGCTTGCCAAGTATTGCCTTTGATTACTTCTATATTTTCCATAATTTCAAGTATTATTATAAAATTTCAATTCATTAGTTATTCAAAGTTTATGAGAACTTTTATATTAACATTTCAAATTAAGTAATGGCATCAATTCCTGCTTTTACCATATCACCAGCGTCTTCAATTCTACCTGTGAAAACTTTTTTAGTAAACGACTCTGCAAAACCTTTCATCTGATCAAACGTTACTTTTGGAGGCATAGCTAATACCTCTGGATCTGTAAAAATGTTGACTAAAACAGGACCATCGTGAGCAAAAGCTTCTTTTAAGCCATCAATTAATTCATCGTTATGTCGAATAGCAATTCCCTTTATATCCATCAATTCTGCGATTTTATGAAATGGTGGATTTACCATATTCGTGTTCCAGTCTACATAACCTGCCACTTCCATTTCTAGCTTCACCATCCCCAAAGAACGATTGTTGAATACAATGATTTTAATTGGTAATTGATATTGCATAATCGTAGCTAAATCGCCCATAAGCATCGAAAGACCTCCATCGCCACACATAGCTACTACCTGTCTATCCTTTTCTGCATGTACTGCACCTATAGCCATTGGCATCGCATTCGCCATAGACCCATGATTGAAGGAACCTGTAAGATATCTATTCTTTTTAGCCTTAATCAAGCGAGCTGCCCATACAGCAGACATTCCAGTATCCACCGTAAAAATTGCATCCTCAGCAGCTAGTTCGTTGATTACATGTGCAGCAGCTTCTGGACTCACATGATCTTTTTCTGATTTCTCTTCCGTAGAAACAGCGTAGGATTTTAAATCCTTTTCATAAGCATTTTTATATTTCTTCAAAAAGCTATCATCCTCTTTTTCTTTGATAAATGGTAACAAAGCTTCGATCGTATCTTTTATATCTCCTTCATACGCATAATCAACTTTAGCTCTACGACCAATTTTATGCGGATTGTCATCTATCTGAACAATTTTATTATCTGTTGGCATAAAATCAGTATACGGGAAGTCTGTACCAAGCATCACCATTACATCGGCATCATGATTGGCATGATATCCAGCTGGATTCCCTAATAAACCATTCATCCCGACGGTGTAAGGACTATCTTCTTTATCAAAGAAAATTTTACCTCTAAAAGAGTAGGAGATAGGTGCATTTAATTTTCTAGCGAGTTCTTCTACTTCTTTTACAGCATCTTTAGCTCCTAATCCACAATACAAGGAGATTTTATCATTGTTGTTGATAATATCAGCCAATTCTCTCAACGAATCTTCATGAGGTCTGTATATTGCTTTGGTTTTATAGCTAATTGATGATGTAGGAACTTCTACAGCTTCTGCGGAAGCCACATCTCCCGGAAGCCCAACTACTGCGACACCACGTTCACTTTTTGCAACTTGAATGGCATGTTGCATCACCTGGGTGAATTGCGCAGGAGTATTGGCCATATGAACATATTTACTACAATCCTGAAACAATAAGGTAGGTTGTGTTTCTTGAAAATTATCTGTACCTAATTTATTGGTGTGTATTGTGCTGGCTATTGCAATCACAGGATTTCCAGATCGATTAGCATCATATAATCCGTTGATTAGGTGTACATGACCAGGCCCAGAACTTCCCATACAACATCCTATACCGTTTAATTCTGCTTCCATAGAAGCAGCGTAGGCTCCAACTTCCTCATGACGCACATGAATCCATTCAATTTCACCGTCTCTACGAATGGCATCATTTACAGGATTCAGGCTATCCCCAGTAACAGCATAAATTCTTTTTACGCCAGCCTGTTTAAGC
>JBPCUN010000088.1:0-17825 GCA_051011115.1 Weeksellaceae bacterium | reverse complement strand
CCATTAAATGGCGCAGAAATACCCTTCTCATTATCATCGATATCTTTGACAATTAAGCGGTAGTAAAGATTTGAGAAAAACCCACGAAAATTAGGGACGGTATCTGTGTAAAAAACAATATGAGATTCTAATGATGCAATATCTTCCCAGGGTCCCAATTGACTGGAACCCCTCTGGACGATAATGGTGTCATCATTTGTAAGACCCTCAATATGCCATTGAATTCTCCAGCCTGTCTCTGGGTATAAACTCAGATGTAGGCGCTGAAAAATCATAGCTTCATTTTTCTCCCTTTAGAGATTCGTCCATATTGGTCCACATCGGCACCGCCAGCATCTTTGACACTGAGTGCTCCTGGCTTCATGGATCTACCCTTGCTAAGGTTTCCAAATTCATCCACATAAGCGCCACCGAAATCTTTAACAGTAAGCTCACCGCGCACCATTGTTCGACCGCTAGAAGGGATGCCATCATCAGAAACAGAGTGTCCCAATCCATCCTCAAGTTTAAGTGCAATCTTAATTAAGCTCATAATATATCTCCATTAACTATCAAATCTATGATACCACCAACCCTCTGGGCTTGGTATAAAATCGTATGCTTCTTCAGCGTTTAGTGCTGTCTTCATATTAGCAACATCTTGAATGTGATTGCTAAGTAAAAGATTAATCCAGCTCATATATTCTTGTCCCTTGTCATTAACGGTGAAGGATACTCCGCCATCATTAAAGTTAAGGAAGTTTCTAGCCTGAATAATCCCGGACATTTTCAGCATTGTAATGATAGTGCCCTCAATCAAAATCATATAGTCTCTGAAATCGGTTGCTAAGAATTGCCTGTTGATTATAGGTGGCGTCATATTAAAATGCTGAACCCAGAGCTGAATGGCTAATTTTATTTTCTCATCTGATGTTTCGGTGCCCTCGATAAGTCTGTTATATTCTGGTAAATCTCCAGAGTATGTCCTAACGGCATCAATTAGACTTTGAGGAACATCAATTTCAAACGGAAGTTTTTCGCTCATTTTCTATCCTATCAATTAAATCCTGTTTAAGTCCAGATGAATCCAGACCCATTGATTCTGCAAGCTCTACAAGCTCTTGCTTCTTAAGTGAATTTAAATCAACATCGTCGTCAGATGGTTCATCTAGAAAATCTAGAATATCATCACCAGACTCTTCAACCACTTCAGGCTCTGGCTCTGGCTCAGGCTCTGGAGTTGGTTCAGGCTCTGGAGTTGGTTCAGGCTCTGGAGTTGTCTCAGGAGCTAGCGTCGGTGTTGTAGTTTTTTCTTGTTTTTCTTGTTTTTCTTCTCGCTTTTTGAGATCAAATAGATGTTTTGAAACAACAAGAGCGTCAACAATATCAAGGCCGTCCAATACCGCCTTTTGGATATCTGCCTCTGACAGTCTCGTAATTGAAAGATCCTCATATGATCCTGGCTTCACTAGCGTTCTAAGCACTTTCACGGATTTGTCTGTGTTATTAACAAACCTTAATCTTGCATCTAATATTTTAAATAAAGGGAAATTTGACATTTCATCTCCTGTTTTCATATAAGTATTATAAACCACAACTGATCAACAAAAAAGCCCCACGTTTCCGTGGGGCTATATTGAAAGCTAACTAGAACTGATATTAGCCAAGGTCGTCAAGAACAAGTCGTGCAACGGCATTTTCATTACCAATAGCTGCACCGTATGTTCGGTATCCTTTCCACTTCATTGTGTAGTGATGCTTCATGATCGAGAACTTGTCATCATTAAACGTGAAGTGATGTCCAAGATACTCGGGTTCAGTGTAGAGATAAATCTCGTTCTCGCCCACAAGGTCCGACTTAACAGTTCGGATAACGCGCAACCCAAAGAGAGTGTCGTACTTATATCCGTCGCGCCAGAAGTCAGTACCAAGACCGCCCTGCATACCGGTTGCAGTACCTACACCAGAAGCGGTGTTGGCTTGAGGCCAAGTATTGATGTAGTTATATTGTGATTGAGTGAGCAAAATGGTAGATCCACGCAAATAACGTCCCATGGTGCTCTGGTTATCGATCAGTCGTCGAAGGTCGGCAAGGTTTTGTGGAGTGATAATTTTCTCTCCAGCAGCAACAAGACTCTTCTCAAGACCAGAAGCCGCAATAGCAGCCTTGCTCATTCCCATCCAGGTTTCATCCATTTTCTTACGAATATGGTATGCGACGTGATGTCGAATAAGGTCTTGAACTGGCTGACGCTTTCCTCTAAGCTCTTGCTCGGTGAGTGCGTACTCTGGCGACTCAAGCGTGTAGAACACGACCGCATATCGGTCGGTTTCCACGTACTCGTAGTTACCACCACCGCCACGAAGTGACGAAGTAACAGCGCGCACGTCGGTGAACTCCTTATCAATTACAACTTGGTAATTGGGCGAGTTCACGTCACGATCACACTGCATAGGGCTGATCGATTGTGCAGGAAGAATTCGCTCATGGAACGAGTCTTCGTAAACTTGAAGCTTAAGGAATTCAGCTCCGCGATTTTCGGCTTCCTTGAGCATGTCGGGGTCATTCACAGCTTCAATAAAAATATTATTGAGCTGGATTGCATCGTTAAAATTTGCGTACTTATACATTTTTAGTCTCCATTTAATCCATTTAATTCATTCAATCATTCATTTATTTATTAGTCGAATTTGCACAATACAAATCCAGAACCACTCTTTTCGGCCACTCCAATAACACGACCAATTACAAGGGTAATGTCATCGAGATTAGCAGTAAGCAGGGCGTCAAGTTCAGTTGCGTTAAGAGGATCAAGAGATCCTGCGGTAGCCGACTTAGTAATCACATCACCAGCCTCTGGTGGTGCTGTAAACCTTCCAACTGCAACTTCAGCAATCATAGGTCCCTGGATTGTCGTGTACTGCTGAACTGTATTGCCATCTTTGTCAATCAAATTGACATCGTGGCGAGTCGATCCATCAATCCACACAAATTCCACAGGAAGCGTTTTGTGGAGGGCGGTATCAGTGTCACATGCCACAAGTAGGTTATTAACGCGTACACATGCAGTACCTGGAACGAAGTCCGAGTTAGCGGCAGCATATGCTGACCGTTGACGGTTCTCCTGATCATTAGGCCATACAACCAAAATATTTTCTTTACTCTTCATTTTATCTCTCCGTTAAGTCTATTTCTTTTAAGAAACTATTAAAGTCTCTTTTGGGTTCATTATCGCTCGCTTCATTGTCAACCGTAAAATCATTACTGGTCGCTACATAGTCTAACATGAGTGCAATTTTTTCGAGGTGTTCAAGTGTCGAATCTTCCAAGCTTGCCCTCTTAGTAAGAAAATCTTCCAGGGACGATGGCCTAAGACCAGTCGGTGCGTTTGAGGAACTTCTGGCTCTTAAAAGTATATCTTCTGCCATAGCTCTTTTTTCCAGCTTCTCTTGCTGGACATGGGCTACCTTTTCTAGCTCGTCGTATTCGTGCTTGAGCCTCAGTGTTGCTTCTGCTACTTTTTCAAGCGTTGTTCTGTTTTTCATTATCTAGCTCCAAACACACGTTATAAATTCTTTTGTTATCCCATCCGTAATCTTCCCTGAGCTTGCGGATGTATCTTTCCATTATGATAAATTTCAAAAATCTATCCTCAAAAGTCTCCTTCTCTTCTTCCATGAGAAGGTCAGCTAACAAACTTTCGAGTGAATCACTCATGAATTAGTCCAACAATCCTGCTTCTTGGAGGATTGCTACTGCGTGATCGATTTCGCTAGCTTGCTTGTTTTGTCCCTGAGCTTTAGCTGCTTGACGCTTTTTATAAAGCTTTCGTGCACCAAGACCACCGGCAGCAAGAGTTCCGGCACCAGCAGCAAGGGTTGCGGCACCAACAGATTTTTGGTTTTTATTGGCAAAATTTGCTGCTGCATTTCTCATTTTTGCAATTCGTCCATCACCAGGTGATGCTGCGCCATACGCAACACCCCTTCCAACTCTTGCAAGTCCCTCTCCAACAGCATCTACTCCCCTACCAAAAATGCCTTTCTTTTTGTCTTCGGCGATTTTTTCGATAACAAAAGCGATCTTGTCAAGCTCGTCAAGCTCGCTCGTGTCGTACTCACCCATCAACGATGCAGTCTTTGCCATAAATTCGTGACAAAATGCCTCAACACCGAGTTGGAAATCAAAATCTTCCTCGCTAGCGATCTTATTCATGACTTGATCATCATTAATAGTCTCGGTAGCAAGATCTACGAGATCCTCAAGTCCGTATCCAGCATCAGCATACTCGATCATTTCATTAAGGGCTGCTTCTTTTCCAAATTCAAAATTACTCATTTTCTTTCTCCTGTTTTATACCTATTGTATAAGTTGTTTGTTATCTCAAAAACATCCGTGAAAACGGAATTGATTCTCTATAAATTAAATACGCTCTTTTCTCGTTTGGTGACATAAAGTCATCACTGTTAACAAATATAGCACACTCTATTGGTAGTGTATCAATATTTTTTAATACATTTACAAAATCATCATCTGGATCTGGTAAATTTATTGATGCAGTTTTTTCAAATGGGGCATAAGGTATTTGATTTTGTCTAATTAGTGATGCATCTTTCCTCAAAACAGCCTGAAATTCATCCGGTCTAAGCGGTCCATATGCATCGGTAAGAGATGATAATGCCAGCCTTGTGTCCATTACATTAGCTGCTTCGATTACTTGAGGATTAATTACACCCCTCTCCATAACGCCGTCGCCAAGATTTCCTACATCTCTTTTTCTAATATCAGATTCTTTTGACATTAAAATATCGTGTGCAATCTTTCTTAATGCTTGAGAAGATTTTTCTGCCGGAATAACAACGGCTGAGATATCAATAAATCTAGGCTTTGGGTTTATTGCGTAAACCTGCCTCCCGTCTGGGTATATTTTAAGCATCTCGTATTTAAGATGATTACAATAAAAAATTCTTTTGGTTGCCTGTTTATTGCATACAGAGCAAACGTCAAAGGGAACTTTAGCTCCCATGCTGGTAGCTAATGTCCCGCCTTGCTTCATCTTCTCTAGATCTGATGCAATCTTTTCAATTGGAGATCTAGTAATCAGGTCAACTGTATCAAGCTCGTAATTGTATTCAGCCGCAACAACATCACCAATTGAGTTTTGTGGATCTTTATTTTGGTGATGCCGAAAGAAATGTGCGTCTGTCTCAAAGGTTCTATGATTGTCAATTAACTCTGCACGTTTAAAGAAGTCACCATTGTTATTTGGGCCGTACACCTCACCAGCACCAAGAGCCCTTATATAAAGGTATGCCAATTTTTCATTGGGTCTAGCTTCAATTTCATCAGCTATTCTAGCAAGTCTTTCTGGAACGTGAGTTTTAAGGCTCGCAATTTTATCCATACCATCGGTATCGATTTGTACGGACATAAAATTGGATTCTGTATTTTCTAGCGGGCTGTACTTAACAAACATTTTTCACCTTTTATTATGGAAAACTTCCACCACCAACAAACCTCTGATTTTGCTTAGGTTGATTTCTTTTTTGCCAGTCAAATTTTTCTCTATCAAGTTTCATTTTTTCAGAGTGTTGCTGTTTAAGTATTTTGGCTCTAGCTTTTTCTGATTTTCTCCTGCTGGCCAATTCTTCTCTTCTTGATATAAATGACTCATCTAGTTTTCTTTGTTCAAGCGACAATCTATCATTATTGAATTGATCAGCTGCTTGGTCTTTTTGTTTCTGATGATCAAACTTATTATAGTCCAGAGACATTCTTTCTCTATCAGCAGACATCCGAACACCAGTATCAAAAGCACCTTGTGTACTTCTGGCAAGTTCAGGAGTAATACTATTCTGATTCATTCTTGATTGATTATTTGCTAATTCGCCCACAAATTCATGAGGCATAACATACGTATTTTGGGTTCTCTGCAAGAACCCCCTTGCGGTGGTTATATTAGTTGCCATGCTAGGGTTAAATTGCTGAAGAACTTCAAAGTTTTCACGATCCGTTGAGGTAGTTAATTCTGGGTGCTTCTTTTTTAATTCTTTCCAGACTGATTCACTTTTAGTTTTTTGGTAAATTTTATTTGCACCATAAATACCACCAGTAATAGCCATGGGTACAGCAGCTGATATAGCTGTGTATTTAGCTACGTCTCCCCAATTCGTAGATGATAATTTTTCCATATCCTCAACAAGGCCACCTAATTGGGCAATTTTTTCTGGGCTAGGAGTTTTTTTGTTAAGCTCTCCAGCATTACCAAATTGCGCAGTTCTAGCCTTCATCTTATTATTAAAATTCACTATCTGACCTGTTCTACTAGGAATAAACGCACCAACAACTGGCACGTTTTTGGACAATTCATATTTAGCGAGATCTTTAGTAACTGGATTCACTAAGGCCTTCTTTGCTACTGTTTTTCCAACTGAACTTAGGATTCCCATTTAAACACCTCACTAGACTTCACGTTTTTAATTTGGGATTTAATTTCTTCTACTTCGCTTGCAATCTCTGCATAATCAAACGCAAGTTTTCTCATTTCCATTATATTCTGGACGATGGGGTGTGTTTCATCAACCTCAAATTCTTCTTCTGTATGATTTATTTTTTGTCCGTTTTGCTCTATTAAGCTTGCAACCTTAGATATCAAACCAAAATTATCAACAGCCTGGAGTGGTTCAATAGGATGCCCAGATATTAACAATTGACCAGCCTGCTTTTGAATCTCTTCTTTTTTTGATTCGATCATCATTTTTACGCGCATTAACTTGCTAATTGCAGCCTCTGCACGCATCTTTAAGAAGTCTAGTGCCATCAATCCAACACCTTTATCTTTGGTGACGGACGGATTATTAATGACAGACATGATTGTATCTTCTGGATCAGAAACATTTTTTTCAACAATTACTGTTTTTTGTTCTGGAAGTTTGGCTGATGCCACATAATCTGGCTCATTCTTTAATTTTGAAACGATAGATGCAGCGTCAACGGTTGGAAAGCAAAAGTGTGGATCCATTCCTTCGGGTATTTTTGACTGTATGGATATGATCACTTTTTTATTTGCACTATTTGCCAAGCGATCAACCTGAAAAGAAGATAGTTTGTGTAACTTTGCGACCTTGAAAACTTCACCATTTAAATCTATAGTATTGTTCTGTAGGAATTTATTAGCAATATCATCCGCCAATTTTTCTATCATAAGATTAACTCCACTTACCTGCAATAATATATCATATGGTGATTAAATGAAATACGATATCTCAAGACCAACAATTAAAATTATAGACGGAATCGTTGATAACGTATACCCGTCCGGGCTTCTAGACGTAAAAAGTAAACGTGGTGGGGAAATTTTTCAGGGTATAAATGTGGTTTTTAGTGGGCCAGACATTACATACAATGTGAATGATGAAGTTGTATGCCTAAGTGATGGTGCCAAACATTTTGTAATTGGTAAGGTTAGACTTCCCGTACTAAATGAATCTGGTAACTCAACAATTAAAAATCTGAAAAATGATTTTTATGACCTTGTTAATAGTCAGGCGCTGGTCGCAACAGATGATATGGGCACGCAATCTCGTGTTATTGCCTCAACTGGTGGTGGCGTTATTGTCGATGGCGGAGAATTATGCGTTGAACATTTTGATCCTTATTTATCTAAGATAACAAGAATATCCGAGAGGGAAGAAAAGATTACAATACCTTCTACTGTAATACTGGATCATAATGATGAGGATTGTGAAATAGAATATAGATTTAGGGGCGAAGTTGATAATGATGCCATAAATAACGAATTTCAGTTTGATGCTGACTTAAGTAAAGGAAAGGGTTTTACATCAAGCGTTAAAATTAATAACTCTGGAATATCTATAGAAAACAGGCAAAATGGTGAAGTTAAATCAAGTATAAGCATTTCGCCAGATGGCTCTATAAATATCTCTAATGCCGGAGATATAAATATCACTAGCGAGAGTGATGTTAAAATACAAAGCGATAGTGTTGAAGTTAAAACCAATGGACCCACCGGAAAAGTATCCATCGGAAATGACGCAACCGAGCTTCTAGATTTGATAGACAGGTTTATGACTGAAATAATCAATGCCAAAACTTTGACTTTTTATGGAGCACAACCACTTGTGCCAGCCACAGCAACTGTATTAGCACTTAAAACCGAGCTTGACTTACTGAAGGAATAAGACATGAGATCAATGTATTTTACTAAACCTAAATTAGAAAAAACCGCAGGAGTTAGCATCTCTAATGATTCCAGGCTGTGGTCAGGTGAGATATTGAAAAATATCGTAAGCCAACATCCTTATATTGATCCACAAAGTGTCAATATTCAGTTCAATAGAATAGATGTCGATACAACTGGATCTGCACACGGTTTGGTCATTATAAGCAAAGCAGTAGCTATTCCGTTTTCTATCAGAAAGAATATTAAAACTGGACAGTACGAACTCGATAATCTTGATGTTCTTTTTGATGGTGAGAAGTATTGCGCACTGACCGAATCCTCCCTGAGAAAGGCTATTGATAATGCCCCTGGATATAATCCACTAAAAGATAAAGGAAAGCTACCTCCATACAATTCATATATGGGAGATCTTACTGGCGATGTTACTCCACTTGAATATTCTGGATATCCATCCGGCTTTACTGGAAGTAGAATGTCAACAGCCGGTTTAGGTCTTTTGGGTGCGGTAATTAAAAATCAAAATGATGTCAGTCGTATGTACAATCTTCTAAGTACATATACCGGTGTCAATTCCGCCCTCGAAGCTGTTGGTCTTAGAGGAACACTGGAAGAAATCGCACAAGAAAGGCAAATCCCAGAAAGCGGTAGGGCAAATCTGGCTCATGTTTTCTCGAAAGATGGAGAGCTGTTCGTGGTCTTTGAGAACGGCGACAAAAGAAAAATTAGTGCCACAGATCTAAAAGATGCCCTTGGGCCAAATTTTAGTGTTGTTATGTCACATGTGCGTCGATGTGGTTGGTGCATGGTTAGAGATTTCCCCGTTATTAAGGGGGCCGATATTCACATCAAAGAAAAGACTGGCGTTGTGATTGATCAACCCGGCGTTTACGATGTAATACTCAAAGACGGAACAAAACAACAAATGATTGTCTCTGTTCAACAAGCTAATTTTGATGGAACTACATCCGCCATTCAAAAGGGTGTGAGTTTGTCAGGCGGATTCTATACTGTTGGCAAGGCATTGATGGCCGACGAACAGGTATGCGGCCTTACGTCAGGAATCAATAGCTATGTGAATGGGTTGAATGAATCCAGGAGTAATAAAGAAGTATCGAGAGAACCAGTAACATTCCCAACCGATTCGCTACCTGTTGGCGTAATTGATCAGGGGTCTATTGGATGCTTTCTTGATGAATCTTTTGCTCACAGATTTACCCCACATATTAGAGTAAAACAAATTATTGAGGTACCAGGAGATCAGCCAATAATTATTGCAGAAAGACTGGACATCGGAACGGTATGTGCTCTCATCTTTGTCCCTATGCTTGTAAAGCCTCAAGTAGTACCACCAGATCACTATCATGAAATGGAGGATGTATTGCCGCAAGATAAGTTCTACATCCCGGCTCATTACATCTTTATTGATGCACCAATTAGTGTTAATGCAGAGGATAAATACGAGGTCGTCCAACACGCCAATCACATGAAAATTGCAAGTACGCCAACTGTCACTATCAGTAAGCATGCAAATTGGTATGAAATGAATGGTCACACTAGATTTGGTGATGAAGTTAAAGAGAAAATGCTTTCTGATGTTGACGTAAGAACAAAGCTCGCATGGCTTAGTTGTGATGATAGGGTTATTGAAAAGGTTGCATCTATGAGCAACGGCAATTCAATTAAGCTCTATAATCTTCAAGCTGCAAAAATTGAATTGAAAAAGACAGCAAAAGAAAGGGTAAAAATAAGCCACAATATATTGCAGATGATTAAGCAGGCTGCCGACGATGTTATGTCAAGTGTTGATGGTGCTGCCAAAGATGAAAATACGGCAAATATGCTGAGTGCGCCAACAATGGCACCTATCCTTGCTATGCAATTCATCAATGAAGATTCTCTGGAGGATATTGTCGATAATAGCGAAGTGTTCGACGAGTGCGAAGATAAGATTGCCAGAATGCTTCTTTCCTCAAGGCAGGGAACCACCAAACTCGATGAAAAAAATCTTGAACGTGCGCTAAAAGGAATTGGAAAGGTTCAAGAAAACATACGAGTCATGTCAATAGGTATGTAATATGCTTGAAGATAAAATCCCAAAAGTCCCACACTGGCTTCATATCTATATGACTGGTGAGGACCATCCTGAATATGATGAATCATTTTATATTCTCGATAGATATATCAAGAGTAAGAGAATTCAAGTGGGGACAGATTTTGGTGGGGATAACTATCAATATGCACTAAAGATATACAACATACCTCCCGCAAAACGCATCGTTGAGCAAATGTTGATGGATAGCTGCGATACTGCAATGATTTGTGATGCTATCAATATTAAATTTAGATTGGCTGCAAAATCACAACACATTACAACATATCGGCAATATTTCTTTGATGTAGACAACCTAAATCAGTATGAGGTTATAAGGTACTTTGAAAGAAATAACATGTACATACCCGAATCTGTTCCTGTAGGTGGGCATTTTAAGTCTGCATACACAGCCTATAAACAAGGTGCAATTAAGTCAATTAAGCCGGAAGAAATGTTAAATCAGCTTATGATGGATGCGTTCTTTAGGGCTCAAGAGATGAAGAATTATGGATGGCAGGGAGATGACAAATTAATTAAATTTGCACGTCTTGCCATGGATACACATAGAACAATGATTGATACCAATAAGGCGTCCAATGAGCTTCCAGAGGAATTCAATTTTGAGATTGAATACCCCGAAACGGTATCTGTATCTGTGCATGATTTGTCGGATTACGATCCTAAAGAAAATCCAAATGAGGACGAAGCCCCTTTCTTTGCCGAAAGACAAGCAAAAATAAACGAAGAACTTGATCAGATAAAGAAAGACAATGAATGATAACTATCACACAACATGGGATGATTTGCTAGATGAGGATTATAACGAGGCTGTTGGTCCTCTTTCCGAGAATGATGATCCAGAAATCACTCAAATAGATTTAGATGGTAATGTGTCAAGTGGTTTTGAGTGGGAAGAGACAGACTTTACAGACTACTCAACCTTAGATCCATATGCTGATGCTATTCCATATACTGACTAAGAAGATCTTTGCCCAATTCTTTCCCCAATGCCAGATCTGCAACAATCTTACAGTACGCAACCGCCTGAAAGAAATCATCTGGCCCCATTCGTGTATAACGAATAATATCGTTATCAGAACTATCAGAAACCTCTTTTCTAACATTGTAAAAATCTGAAGTAAATGCCGGATCTAAATCACTCCACCTGAAAAATGTAAATCTTCCCGACTTAATTTCATTGATAAAATTAGAGATATACTTAGACTTATTTATTGTGATAAATGGTATTTTATTACTTGGGTCGGTTGTCCAATTAAGATTCTTTGCTTTGGCTGATCCTGACCAGTAATTAGCCGTTACCAGGCCATCCTTGTTAGTTACCCGCTTGATAGCATCCGACAAAATACTATTAAGAGCAAACCCGCCACCATGATCACAGTGAATTTTTGAAACCCTATATTTGGTGAGAACCCTAACAAGATCAGGTATGCACATATCTTGATCGGCTTCTCTTCCAATGTATTTCTTTCCGTAAATAATTCTGAACTTACCCATGCCTGTATACTGACCAATTGCAATGGCTGTTGCGTACTTCCCATGCCCCCAATCAATTCCAGCAAAAGTTGGTTTGGTGATCATATCTACAACTGGCTCGTTACGAAGAGGCATGTCTGGATCGCATGACTGATATAGATCCTTTTCTGATATAGGCTGCTCATCCGTATCAGCCGAAACACCAAAAACCTCATTGAGTAATTTGTGTTCTGGATATTTTTCTACCTTAAGTAATATTTCCTTCCAATCATCTTCGGTCTGGTGCGATAGCTTGAGGTGGATCTGGCCGATATGGAATCCCAACATGTCTGACTTTGGATTGTGTGAAACCCATACACCATCATCAACATCGAGCAATTTCCCACAGCTATAACAGATGGGCCCTTTGAGTCCAATATTTCTTATCCCTAAGTTGTTGTATTTTCTACAACCACTACACTTAATAAGCCACTCATTTTGATTACTCTCCATGAACTTGTGGTGTGCTGGATTGCTATACGACTTCGGAGTGCCACCATAAATTCTTATTTTGTGTTTTGAGGTGAATAGAGACTCGTTAATGACCGGCTCTATCTCATCCAAATCCTGATCCTGAATCTCATCATAGTTAATCTCATCAACAGTCAAACCTCGACATGAATCTGGATTATGCTTTGCGTACTTAATGTAGTATCGGCCACCCTTAACAAACTCTTTCTCAAAAACGTTTTTAAGGCCTTGCTGTTGCTGACTAATAATGGGTGAGTTCTTGATAATTGGCTCAACCTTATCTCTTGAGTATTTACTTGCCTGGTCTTTTTCTGGCGCAACATACAAGATTCTATAATTTTCGAACTTGGCATTCTTGGCAAGACCAAGACCTGCAACGTTTGTAGACTTGCCCACCTGTCTTGACATTAGCATTACTACGCGAGAGTTTGGCTTTACGGAACTGTCTATGATTCCAGGCAACCAACGTCTGCCATCGTATGTGATGCGATCAACCCTATTTAGGTAAATAGAATTAACCATGAAGTTTGACATTGTATTTTTGATCATATCAATACGGCTTTAGAGAGGTTTGTACAGATGTACTTCCTATTCTTTTATTTGGATTAAAGCTTGGCATAGAGCCACCAGAAAGACTTGTTGAGCTTGTATGGCTTGCTGTTTGTATTTTTGGACCACCACTAGCATCCATAATAAATGAATACCCTGTAGCAGCACTTCCCATTCTTTTTCTTTTTCTTTGAACGCCCATCTGCTGGCGTCTCCGTCTTCTTTTTGCTTTTCTTTTGACGGCGGCCTTGTTATTTTGGTAGTACATTTTTGCCTTAGCTCGATCTTTAGCCGATGTGATTGCCGCAACCTTCAAAACAAAATCATGAACTGTCCCATCAATAACGCTATCTATGTCGTCTAACGGAAACTCGGCATCAGCCTCATCTTCGATATATGCAACAAAATCCAGGCACTCATCTTCATCACAGAATAAAGATGCAAATTTATCCATAGGTTCTGGCTGTCCCAAAACTAGGATAAGGTCCTCTATGAACTCCAATTGGGCGGTTTTCTCTATTTCTTCATGATCGTAAAAGCTTGCTCGCGGCATTTATCAAACCTCCTTGACTTGCTTCTTTCTTTAGTCTTGAAGACAGCATTTCATAAATTTCTTCTTCTACATGCTTATAATCTTTTTTTAGAGCCTTAGCCAAATAGTGAATTTGCTCATCGCTTGGCTTGGGGTTTTCTATCAAAAATTCCTTTATGATATTTTTACATCCCATTATTGACTCCATACCTGGCAGCATTATTCTGTGGGAGATTGCGATTGTGTAGATTTTGTCTAGCTTGTTGTTGTTGTTGCCTTTGTTGTTCTTGTTTCATTTTGTTTCTAGCCATAACTCCACCACCAATAGCAGCAGCCGCTACAGTTCCACCAATTATTTTGTTTTTGTGCCTGTACATGCCACCCATAAATTTGTTAAATTTGGTTCCATCTTTATATGCTTGAGCCTTATGTTTGGCGCTACCATCTCCCCATGTAATATTTCCATAGCTATCCTGTACACCGTATTTGGGTTTAGGGGCCTTAAATACACTTGACTGAGCATTAGCTGCGGGGGTGGCGTTCATCTTCTGAACCTGACCACCAATACGCCTTAGATGATCTGGTGAATCAAGAGCTTTCTTAACCTTGTGCATGTTTGGGCTCAGATATTTACTGCCACCAGCCTTTTGTGCTGCCGACATTAACCCTTTTCCGATACCAGCCCAGAAAGCATTTTTATCAAAACCCGATTGTGTAGCGTATTTTATTAGCATTATTTTCCTTATTTATTAGGCAGTCTAGTTCCTGGACCCAGAACAATATCAGCAAAAGGAGAAACACCCTTCCTATCAGATGTATATCCAAGTGCTGCACCCTCTTGTAGTGTACCAGAGATTCTATTAAGAGCCATTCTCCGTGCCCAATCGTCACTTTGAAGTGGCGCATAAAGAGATCCAGCAAGCTCATGAGTATATTTAATGGGCCTCTTTCCAATATTAGCCCTATTCCAGGCTTCTACTTTTGGTTTAGTTGTTCTATCTCCAGCAATGAAGTCAGGTGAATCGCCAGGATCTGTAATACGCACATTTTCGGTAAGCATTTTGACTGGCACTTCATAGGTTCTGGTATGCAACTTAACGCCAGCAGACGAGAATGCGTCATTTAGGTCGCTCCTCATTTGATCCTGAACGGCGTCAATACCCCGCAACTTCAAAAGTTCTTGTGGTTTTACAAGACCATCAGATAAGGCATCACCCTTTTGAACCATTTGACCTTCTTTTACTTTTAATCCCAAACCTTTTGGAACTTTATGATCCATACCGTTGATATTTACAATAAAGCCACCATATCCAGACTTCTTAATATTCATAACCTGGCCACTTCTTTCAGCAAGGGTGGCTTTGTTTTTGATATTGTCAGGCATGCGTAGGATTTGAAGTGCTCTATCAAATGCGTTGGCTGTTCCTTTATCTGCACTGGCAACACCTCCCGTGTTATGATTCCATACTCCAGCCGAGTAGAACGTACCAGATTCTGTCGTTACATCGTAAACCCATTCATCTTCCTCTTGGTAAGTCTCTTTTACTTGGGCCACCTGACTTATTGAATGATCGTCAAAAATTTCTTTTTCGTAAAATTGTTCAGGTTTTACCTTTATTGACTCGAAAAGGAGTTCTTGACACTGTCTTCTGGACGGGTAAATCCGTATTGTATACCCCTGATAATTAGTCATTTTCCTTACTTTTGATAGTAAAGGATTGCACCTTATTTCTAATATGTCACATATGGTTTTTATTTGGGATAGAAGAGCTGTTGACGTGGTATCTACCTGTATAAAACTACTATTCTGATCCTTTGGTGTTACGATACATCCATCTCCATCTATAATTCCAGAAAGAGCACACCCCAGTTCCTTATCTGTTGCTAATGAGATAAAATCCATTGGAAGTCTTTTATTGCAACATCCATGTCCAGTTTGATTAATTAATTCGGTAGCCAGTTCTTTAGAATTTACTCTGATAACCCTCTTTTTAGATGACGCTGGTAATCCAAGAGCCAGGCAGTCTTTTAGTATTTTATCCTTAATTTCTCCATCATTCTGAGAGAAGGTTAGGTTCGTAAGACTTCTGCCACCCCTTTTTACATTGCCCTTTTGTATTTTTTTGTTCATTTGCGGTCCGTCATCCTTTCTGATTGTAAAAGACCCCTCAGCAACAAACATTCCAAGAAGGTATGGACTTAACAATCCCTTATATCCGGCGTTTTCCCTTGGGGGAATCGACCCAACATTAACAAAATTATCGCTAGTAACTTCTCCTGCCTCAACCATGACGGGCATAAAATCAGTCCATGAATCTTCGTATATACGCATGGTGTTATCACAATTATTACACCTCACATAAAAAGAATCATCTCTTTGGCTAGCGACCGCCAAATCAGATGATCCGCAGTCTTTGCATTGTATTATTTTATTTCTGACCATTATTGGGTGATTTGCCTGACATACTAGAACATGGCCAGATTTAGACTTCACAGCTACCATAGGACTGTTTCTTTTATGTCGTCCAATCTTTTTTAGTGTAGTCCAGCCATCAATATCCCATATTTTCCAGTCATCAGCTACGAACTTTTCTTCCCAATCATCTCCAGCCACCGGAACAGCACTCATCATGAAAAATAACTCTTCATGTGTCGGGTTCAGTATTTTTCCATATGGCGATTTTACCCATACAGTACTACCACTTTTGATGCAATGGAAGCTTTTCATGGGAAGCTGGACCGACCTTTCTGTAATTGCCTGAATTTCAGAAACACCTATATTTTTGCCAATATAAGGCAGTGAACCATGCTCATCCAAACCAAAACACTTGGCACAAATGCCTTGTGGTGCCTCACACGTAAGAATACTTCTCATCTTGATTTTTGGTTTTCCAGACTTTTGTAGTTTTCCAAGAACATCCTGATCCACAATGGTTCCAGATGGAACACCTGCAACAGCCTCAGCTGTTATGCGGTCTAGTAGGTGTCTATCCACATTATCAAGTCTTCCGTTTTTAGTGCCGCAATCCACCATCGTTACTTTTTGTGTTGTAGCGGAGTTCGTTAATTCTTTTGAAAGCATACCAGGGCCAGAAACCTCCTGGGACTTGTCAATCATTCCTTTTCTCTGGGCGTACATATGCTGAAAGAATTCTGAACTTGAAAGACCTTCTGAGTAGTTACCCCGGATTGGCTCTGGCATGACCTTATTTTGGTGATCCATCATCAAGCCGAGATGTCCAACCATCTGCTTTAACTGATTGGGGCCTGGCTTAGATAGACCACCATTAACCATGTCAGAAATGTTATTGCTCTTACCGGCTGCATTATTGGGGAGCTTAACGGCCATTCCGATTATTTTTGAGTCAACCTTGCTATAGATATCAATTATCTTTGCTTCTTTCTCTTCCTCTGACATGCTTTTATTGGCCCTAATTCTGGCAGCGTCCATATCGGCTTTTCGATAAAGTTGATTTCTTTCTTTTGAAAGAGACTGCATATCCGACAGGAGAAGCGATGACCCATCTTGATAGACATGGATACGGCCCGCATGTTTCCAGTCCTCAATAACATCCATATAGACTTTTTTGCCATGCTTCTTTTCAATGTCGATTAAGAATTTTTCCTGAGCTTTGGCATCTAGTGTAATTTGATAATTTTTCATATCATCGGGCACTTTTTGCATTGCGCGAATCTTACCAGCCGTTGTTCTGCCAATCCGTCTTATAGAAATAATGTCATCCCATTTAATTTTCTTTTGTTGGGCATCTCTCAAAGCGTAATCTACAAATTGATAATTTTTGCTAGTAGTTCTACCGTTTCGTGTTAGCTTGTAGATACCCATCATATATTCTTTTGAAAGCTCTGGAGACATCTTATCTCGCATATTTCCAGGCCTATAAAGGTTGTTAGAAGTAAGCATTTTCTCTGCTTCTCGATTGGCTTCTTCTGTGGCCGGTACGTGAATACCGAATGTGTCGTAGATAATGAGGCCATTTGAAACCATAAATACAAGAGAATCGGGGACGGTAATATCGTAAGCCTCATGACCATCACCAAGATTCTCTACTTTTATAACTTCATCCCAAAGAATATTATCTGCATAAAGAAGCGTCATGAATGAGTGGAATTTATCCTCAACACCTTCTAGTTTTGATACCATTTTTTCCCAAACATCAGTACCAATTAAATCTAAGATAGTATCCCTGATGATGCACTTTTTCTTTATACTTTTACTAAGTATGGAATATACACTAGCCACCCTTTTGTCGGCCTTAGACGCCCCTAGATTACTTCTCATCCTGACTAGTAAGTCTGGATGAGCGGGCACAACATCATCCTGTCGATTTCTAATTTCACTATTGGAGAGTTCTAGTAATGCGCTCTTCTTGTCTGGATGAACAATCGGAAGGGTTTTGGCATAATTTTTTAAATCAACAGTTGATATAGTTACACAATAGTAGTC
>JBPCUN010000087.1:0-24875 GCA_051011115.1 Weeksellaceae bacterium | reverse complement strand
CGGAGACAATGCTACGCTCGGATGCGTGCTGGCGATGGCGCGGAAAAGAGGGGGCGCGCATGCGTTTCTTCAACCAACTAAGGGCGGTTGGATTTTCCTAGAGGATCGTGAAGGAAGGCAAATATTGACTATTTATACCACTGAAGCCCACGCACTGGTTGCGGCGCTTGCTATAAGTACTAAAGAATAAAATGTAAGAGCCAAAAATGGTAAAAGCAAAAATAGACAAAAGAAAAACCGATATGCGAAATGTCCAAGATAATACAGGTTGTGGGGAGATTTGGGCAAGGGAGTCGTTACACCAATGTAAGGGGTATGTTGATTTGGCAATAGCATATATTGATGCGCATAGGAGGCCGGGTGAGAGGAATTCAATCACACTTGAGGCTGAGCGAAGATTTATCAAATCAATCATTAATGAAGTGCTAGACGAGAGGGAGAGAAAAGCACTGGATAGAAAAATAGAAGAGGATCAAAGAATTATAGAACATACAGAATCAGAACTAGAGAAGGATCATGGGTAAACCAACACTCAAATTTATCGTTGATAATATCCATACTATTATGGAAAATGTAAGCCCAACCGATGATATGGAGATTGAGATCCAGGTTGGTCAAGTTCCTGTTGACTCTCAAATAAAGTTTGGTGGTCTTTATAAAGTAGTTTTTCATGGCAACGAAGGCACGATAGTTACGATCTCGGGAAATGATCGCTATTACCTTGATTCCGATACTGTGGTTGTTTGGTGTGTCCAGGTTCAAGATTTCTTTAAATGGCTACCCAATAATGTGGTGGTACTCAGCATAAAGTAGGAATAATGCAAATGAAAAATCATCAAGATTGCGCGTACTGTAAAAAGAACGCAGAACTTCGTCCGTATGGCATAAACTCAGCGATGATTTGCTTTGATTGCGCCATGAAGCCAGAGAATATACGAAATACGGAAAAACAATTCATGGGACAGCTTGAGGCTTCTGGGCCTGTAGTTTTGATAGGTGAAGAAACTGGACCAAGACCATTCATCAAAAGCAAAGATGTCAACTAAAATTAGGGATCTAAAATGTCAAAAGGCAGGTTGCAATTAAGGGGGTTTAGGGGTAGAAGAAGCGATGAATGGTATGAGAACTATTTCAAAAACAGACACGTTAAACCCATAAAAGGACAAGAAGCCACAATAGAGGTGGATGATTATCATTACCACCAAGAGGAGTTGAACATGCCAACAAACAATAGTAAAGAAGATAGAATAAATGACTTATTGTTTAAAAGATGGGGAAATGTTTTAGAAGAACTAGCCAAGAATCCAATCGGGCACAATCATGATAAAGAAGCCAACGAAGAGGGAGATAGAGAAGAGGGAGATGCACAACAAGCACTTCAACCAGGCGAACTACCCTCTGATGATGATGTGTGAATGTGCATTAAAAGATAACTACAAGCAAAGCATTCCAGATACGAAAGAACTTAACGAATATGCTGTAAGGGTGATTATCGAATCATTGCACACATCGTTATTAACAGAAAAGGAAAACAATGAGTAAGAAATTTAACCAGCCGGTACCAGAAGAAATCAGAGACAGGTTAGTTCATGCGTATGCTGACGCAAATCATGCTCATTATGTGTATACATGCATGATTGACAATCTGATGACAAATGGTGATGTAAGGTTGATAGGTATTGTACCCATGCCTCATGAGATGTACAAAAACTTATCACTTGATGAAAAGGAAAAACTTACCAATCAGCGTGACGTTGCTATCTCATATTATGAGAACTATCTGAATGAGTACTCAGAATACTTTACGGATGATTATAGGGGTGGGATTGAGGCCATTATTAATGAAATCAAAAATAAAGTAGATACAGGAGAGTAAATGAATAGTGAAGATTTTGACAAAGAGCTTGATAATATAAGACATAACTATGAGATTCCGTTTTATAAAACGATTGCATCGGTTTTGGGGCGGGGTGGTATATCGGTGCAATACAAAGAGTATCAGAACTTGTCACTTTCAGAAAAGGAAAGGCTCATCAATAGTCGAGATGCTCTGGTGAATGCCCACCAAGTGTTACTGTCTAAATGGCGTCATACCCTAAAAGAAGACTATATTGAATATTATCTTTCGTACATAGCTTTTTTGGAAGCAAGAATAAAAACAGAGGACAAAAAATGACAGGAAAAGTAGGTAACATACGGGATATGTACTTTAAAAATTATGAAGATGTAACAACTAAACCAATAAAAGTTCGTGATTTGGAGTATGGTCATACGATTGAATTTGCTGGCACAAGAATGGTATTGCACGAGCGAGTTAACGACATGCAAAAATTCATTTGCTACTCAGACAATATAGACAATCGCATTAGACTCTGCATTGATTTTAGCGGTAGCTCACCAGACGCTACTGTTAATGTGTATGCGAAGACGCCTAGAGTGGTTAAATTTGATGATTTGGAAAATGGAAGGTTCTGCATGACTCGTGTTATGAATGGATCCGGCGATCTATTAATGGGTAGTCTGATCCTTAAAGTAAATGAAAACCTGTCAGTATTAGTGGATGATAATAAGACCATTAGCAACTCGCTGGTTCGCTCAATGTCATATGCAGAATTGGTCTTCCCCGTTTACCTTGATTGTGGGTGTTGAAATGATTTGCAATATTCAAAAATTATGTTTTAAACCTGTCATACAGGAGGAACTCATCAAAATTGGTGCTCATGAAATCAGAGTTCTTGATGAGTTTGATATGTATGGAGACAGGTTTGTTGTCCATAAGATCCAGCCCATCTACTCGAATAATTCAAATTCAGACCAGATTGGGGTTAGGGTATTTTGTTCAAGCAAAAACTGTAACGGTCATGTCTGTAAAGAGTTTAAGTTTGGTGATAATCAAAGGTATGAGATTAGTGTATACCGGAAAATGAAAAAGAAGATTCTTATTTCACAGATTAATGTGGGCGAATTCTACACATTGGGTTTTGATGAGGATGATGTTTTGGGTCTAGAGGAGGGTATTTATATAAAAAAGAGTGCCACCCGGTCATTCTCACTTCAAACATTAGACTTGGTGAGTCATCAATACCAATATGTATATCGTCAAGAAGTTGTTTTGGACTAAATCAGTAAGTCTTTTGTGTAATAATACAATGCATTAACATTAACAATAACAAGGAGAAAGTTATGAACGATACACTGCATAGGTTTGTTTTATACATTAGCAATGCCTATGCTAACTCATTACACGCAAGTTACAAATCGGATGCATATTTCTTTACTGGTGATGCTATTGGTCAATTGTATGCGTATCTGACTAACTTTGGTCCTGATGAGAGCTTTGATTTTTGTATGAAGATAATCGAGGCTTATGAGCATCATCTTAAAGGTCTTAAGCATGACATGTGGAGGACTCAAAAATTAATAGCAGATTTTAATCACAACATTCACGGAGGATAGTCAATGGAGTATAGAGATTCGGAATTTGAGCATGCGATAGCTATCAGTTCCGATTTAATCTTAGAGCTGAAATCATTGAATAAGTACCACCTTGTTGACTACCTCATTACCCCAAACACAACAAAGATTGTTCATAGCAATGGAGACATGCTGTTGTTGGGTTGTATAGGTTGTCTATATGATGGGGTGGCATATTTTGTCAATAATAACCACTATCTTCGTAGACACTTTTCTAATTTTGAAAAAGAAATAGAAAAGCTTGGTATGGAAGACCACTATTACTCTGCATGTGTCAGCCTTGCAGATGGGTTCAATCAAACAAGCGGGCAATGGAAAAATAACTCGTTTAAATTGAGAATTGAGCCATACATGCATAAATACATGAAATGTGAAATGTGGGAAATCAAATACGAACATTGACCAGGATCAACAATGAACAAACAAAAACCAGGATCAACAATGGACAAACAAAAACTGACAGACTTACAAAAAGAGTTAGAGGTTTTAAGAAGGCAAGAGATTGAACTTTTTGACAAGAAAACAGATCTCTTAAAAGACTTCTTGCTTAAGGAAATATCACCTGAAGTAAAGAATCTTAATGACAAGGTAGATCTTATTGATCAATCAGAATTCTTCTTCTACTTAACCCCATTCAACCTTATTTATGAGCACTCTGATGTAAGTGATGAAGGTGCATATGTTTATGGTGTTGGGGTTTATGAAAGATATTACGATGGCGATAGCCATTACGAATACAAACCCTACTTTCACAAAAAAGATTATGCGCACAGTGAGAGTGAGACTTACCGAGACAAACTCTTTGAATCGATGAAAATGCTTAGAGTTGGCTCGACAGCTTATGTTTTTGAGAGGGGCCTAAACATCAAGATATTTCATGACAGAGTTGATATTGGCTTTGAATTATATTAGGAGGCGGCATGAAAAAAGTACTTTATTGTGCAATTGATGCCAGCGGGACAGATGATGAATTTCGTTTGCGTGTCAAAGACCTGGTTGAGGAGTATTGCAAGGCGAGGAGAATCCATACCGACTTTAGGGTTAATATGGGATGCAGTGATTGGGACTTTGAAGAAAGAGTCCAGGAGTACCCTCATGATGGTGTGTTTTTGGCTGATCTTCTTGATAAAGATTGATCCTTGTAGTTTTACATGGTAGAGTAGATTAACTAACACCAAAACGGAGATTAAATTATGTTGTAGGTACACAAAAACGAACTAAGTAAGAAGTTGCGCGTCGTAACGCGAAGTGATTTGACTCATGCTACTCAAGCATGTCAAGTTGCGCATGCCGTAGCAGATTTTTGTAATGAGAATCCAGATATTGCTAAGGTATGGAAGGAAGAATCCAATTCGATTATTATCTTGACGGTACCAGATGAGCGTGCACTCTATGACTTCTGTAAGAACAGTGGTCTAGACTACACCGAGTTCAGAGAACCTGATCTTGGATACGAACTCACAGCTATCGCACTTCACCCATGTGAAAAGGCAAGGAAGAAGACTTCTAATCTTCCGCTTGCGATGAAAGGTCCAGAACATGATGGGGCGTTTGAACGTGAGCGCAAGCTCAAGAATCTCATTCGCGAGATGAGACAGTGCGAACAAACTCAAGGCCAATCCGTGTTAGATCACGGATGGTCTGTACGTAATCATGTAAGAGATCTAATAGGTGACCGATCAAAATACGAATGGAAGATTCCAGACTGGTTCCCGGCAGATATTAATTTTGATCTCTACGTATTGGATAAATACACCATATTTCACGACTGTGGCAAGCCTAATTGCCGCACCGTAGATGAAGATGGAAGGCACCATTTCCCAAATCACGCCCAAATCTCATCGTTTGTATGGTTGTCATTGTTCAATGATGAAGAGGTTGGAACTCTTATTTCCAGGGATATGGAGATTCACACAATGTCAGCGGAAGATATTCCAAAGTTTTGTGAAGATATCCATATGGCTAAGATGCTTACTGTAGTTGGACTTGCAGAATTACATAGTAATGCTGAAATGTTCGGTGGCATCGAGTCAACGAGTTTTAAGATCAAATACAAACAATGGCTGCGTCGAGCAAAGCGTATTTTCAACGATACGAATTGACATGACCATGCCATGGAGGTCATACTCCATTATGCTCCTATAGCTCAATTGGCCGAGCAGTTGATTCTAAATCAATGGATGCGAGTTCGAACCTCGCTAGGAGCACTATCAACAAAAACAACAAAGGAGATATTATGGCTATTGCAGAGATCCAAGAAGATTTTGAGGCAAGGCGCGATAATCGCGGAAAGAATTTTTACTCTATAGGTAGAAGTTGGGCGACAGAAGGGTTGGGTATGTATTTTAATTCAAAATACAAATACGCCGGGGCATGTAAAATCCACACACTGGACTTTGGGTTATCCGACTATGAGAACCGCATCGCCTCCCTGGACTATTTCTTTTCAGTACAGCACGAAGCTCAAAGTGCGGACGATGTTGAGCAAAACTTCTTGTATGACTTCGTGTACTTAACTAAGGACCACACTCCTATTTATACGTATTCATCCTTCAATCCCTATCTTGTTCGCTTTTCTTTACCTTTAAAGGGTAATGACCGGAAATACTTTCGATGGCGAAATGATCTTTTATTATTTTCTAGTGTTTGTGAGGTGTTGAGGGACTTAGACAAGGATTACAGACCCAAAACGAAATCAATGGCATCAGAATTACTAGGGGCAATGAAGGATGGCATTATCAGGGACTTCTATTACGTTGATGGTAGTGCAACTATGACCCATCTCATACATCGCGGTAAACCTTTGGAAGACTGCGACAATTTACCATTTCGAAGTTACCCGCAAGACCTACTTGATTTCTTAAAGAAATAAGTGAACTTGCATCATTTAATGGTTTAGTGTTTAATAATAAAAACTAAAGGAGAATATATGTTTGGAAAACTACTAAAAGCAGCAACCAAGACCGTAACATACGCCGTCACCAAGCCAGTTGCAATGGCTACCAATCCAGATAGGTGGGAAGATCTTGTTGAGGCTCCTCTTGATATTGTTGACACAGTGGTCGAAACAGCTGAAGAAGTGTTTAATGAGGAGGATGATTATGAAAGAGGATAACACCCCAGAACCAGGTCTTTTCGAGGATCTTGCAAAAAATAGTGGTGTTGTGTTGAGGTACTTGGCCAGGATGATTGATAACGGCATAAAAGAATACGAGAGTATGTCGCTGTCTACAGTATTAATTATCATTTTTGGTGTACTACTACTCAATAACAACCTTGAACCAACCTGGTACAGACCATTTCTGCCAGTGTACTGGTGGGTGTTTTTGGTTTTTGTAGCTGTAGTGTGGCTTGTTTTGCAAGATGGATTCCGAGCCATTGCAAGATGGTGGCTCACCAGACGGAATAAGGACTGATATGTACAGAGCTATAACTCATGACAACCTTATCCTTGAGGACCTCCATCCATGGCAATTGGCACTTAAGCTTTGTGTTAATTATGAATGGGATTTGCTCATTCATTACAATCGAATACATGACCTGATTAAATCAACAACAGAAACTCTAGAATACAGGCGTGACTCAATCTTTGATATCCACGTAGTCTATTTCCCAGATGTATTTAAGTCTACAAGTACAAAACCCAAAGAGGAATTGAACTATCACGCATATCAAGATGTAGGCGTTAGTTATGTCAAAAAGAACTATGGCAGTTCTATCTTTGGTGACACATCGCCTCAATTCATTAATTACAAAAATCGATTTCAATATATGGGGGAATATCAACCACAATTCGTTACAACCCCTGCTGATCGTGTGGGATACCACCCACCTTTTACAACAACCCCTGCTGATCGTGTGGGATATCATGTCCCTAAAGATAAAACCACTATTCAAGGGTGGGTAAATTACATTAACTGTATGATGAAGATGGATAACTCCAACAGAGTCCGTTTCTTAAGTCATATTGATATCAATTTCTTCCGAAACGACAATCCAAATGATGAGGGGTAGACGTGTACTTATTAAAAACGTCAGAGGGTTGCTGGTGGTATAAGACACCACTAGATCTGGCCCGTCATTTGTGTCGATTTTATGGTTGGGATCTACTCCGTGAATACGATACACTCATGGAAATTATCAAAGATATTGATGTTGGCAAGTTTAAAGAAGATCCCAATCTTGGGATTATGATTTACAATCTCACAACAGAAGGCTACGAATATGAAACTCACAGAACAACAGCGTGCCCATCTCAAAGCAATCTTCGACAGAGGGCTTGTCACCGGCACGGGAGCATACAAACACTCACCTACATGTATCGAAGGTGCCATAGCTCTTGTAGTGGATGGTGTCATTAGTGACCAACCATCTTGTGTTGCACCCGAAGATCGAGAATGGGCAATCGGTATCAATGATGCAAGGTGGTCATCCAAAGAGGATCGAGCAGAGGCATTATTGCCAATTGCCCTTGAGCAGGTAGGTACCAGGGGGACTGACAGATCAAAATGGGTTGATGATGTCATCATGAACACAATGACTCAAGTGATCCCGATGGGATTACGTCAGCTAGGTTTAAGGTCTGAAGCTGACATGCTTGAAAACGTCAAAGATATTTATCATGCCAGAGAAGTCGTTGATGCCATCAAAAAGAGCATTCTAAAAAAGAAGGGCCCTGGCAGTGCTGTTGGTTATGCTATCTCTAGCCTGAAGCACTGCATTACATCTTACACTCGTGACCGAGTCATACCAACATACCCAAAGATATGCCTGAACTATATTACTAGCTCAGTTCACAACCTGTCCAATGCAGTAATGGTCGAAACCACACCTATCAACCGCCGCCTACACAACAAAGAGTCAGACAAAGTACTCATAGCTGCCATCAAAGTCGCACTCGACGCTTATCAAAAAGAACAAACCACACAATCCCTACCAACTTAGTAGGATATCCTCCCTACCCCCCGTACCCCCCACCCTCCTCCCGTTGTCCCCGCCTAGTGCCTTTAGCTGACTTCTTCCGTCGCATTGAATCGCAGGGCTATTTCGATAGCAAGGTGAGGTGTATGCAGTCATCTGTGCTTCGTGTGAGCACGGAGGTACGGAGAAGCATGGAGCTGTGTATGGGGTGAGGAGTGGAGAAGTTTGGAGGGGTGTGAGGGGCTTGAGGGTTTGAAGAAGAAGAAGTGGGGTGAGTGGTGTGAGGGATTTGGGTGAAGAAGAAGTAAAAAGTGAGGCATTTATGCCACAGTCTGGGGGCGAAGAAGGAGATTTGAGGGGGGTGAGTGGTGTCTGAAGAAGTAAGTTCTTCGGCTGGTTCTTGAGTAAGAAGTAGGGCTAAGTGCTTGAGGGGCTTGGGGTTTTGGTCGATAGCAAGGTGAGGTTGTAAAAATCTACTTCTTCACTACTTCTTCGCTATTTTCCTTTATATTTCTTATACTTATCTTTCTTTGAAGAAGTTAAGAAGTAAAAATAGAGTAAAAAGTATATATAGGAATCAAAACGGAAATAGAAAAGAGTTCTATATAGGACTTTTGAGGCCGAATTAACTTCTTAACTTCTTCGATGGTACTTAAGCCCTTGTTTTCGTTGGGGAATTCGTGAAGAAGTAGTTTTGGGGTTACTTCTTCAAACTTCTTGTGAAATCTCTAAGTCATTGATTTCATTGAAGAAATCACGAAGAAGAAACTTCTTCACCGGTGCCCTACTGAGAATCGCGTGTATGTTGCGAGTAGGGGGGTTGGATTTAGTATAGCAGAGTGTTTGGGTGATTCAAGGTTTATTTTAGAAATTTCGTCTCGAAGTGAGATGAATGATGACATGGGCGGCTATCGCCCAAAACAACAGGAGTACGCAATGCCATTGAAAATATATAACGTCAAGATGATTGACGAGAGTGACTGGAGTAAATTCGTAAGCGAGACTTATGATAGGCCGTATAGATTTCAGCAGCAAGATGGGTGTAGGGAGAGGGGGACTTATTGGTTGGATGTGGATAATTTCACTTTTGAGGATGATGATGAGGAGTATATTCAGTTCCAGGAGTGGCTGAAGAGAGATCCTAATGAACCTGTCGAAGGTGAGAAGGAAAAAGATAGCGATAGCATACGTAATCTAGTGCGCGAGCTGTGGTGGTTTAGAGAATTCTACCCCAGCATAGAGATCATTGCTACTGATTTATATCAGAAGGGGCTTCTTGAAGAAGGCCAATACATGATTAACATTGACTGGTAAGGAGTAAGTTATGGGAATGAACGCAAGTATTATTGGTGGGTATGGGGCGGTAGTGAGTCAGGGGGACATGGAGGATGTTGAGTTTGAAGGGTTTTGGGAGGATTACTTTCATTCGATTTATCACTGTGAGTACGCTGATGAATTCTTCTTTTGTGCGGATAGTTATTACGATAGTGACGGTAGCACATTATCAGAGCTTATGTCTGAGATAAAACAGATTGGGGAGAAGACAAAAGATGAAACAGACGAAGCGTTGAAGAAGTTTATTGAAAAGGGAGGGAATGTTGTACGACAGGCTGACTATTATGTATTTCCTTGTTATGGATAAATCATGACAAAAGAAAAGAAACAACTAATTAAATCCTTAAAGCTAAGTATAACTGATTTAATAGACCGTGAGTTTTTAGAATCTCAAGGTATTCATGTTAAAGAAGATACTTCACCGCCCTGTAATGAAATTTTAAAAGTTAAGGGGCTTAAGGGTAGTCTTACAGAAGCACTAAGAAATCTTCATCCTGAGGAGGATAATGATGAGTGATTTGAAAACGGAAATTAAACTTTGGAAGTTCTATTGGGATTGCGGCAGAATGGGATCTATTGACGGTCTGTTTTTGGCATCCAGTAAAGACGTTGAAAATCTGTTTGAAAAGAGAGTTTATTTCGGAGAAGTGCTAGGCAAGTTCTCGGAAATTTACGGAACAATTAAGGAAAGAAACTTTAAAGAAATTGAAGTTGATGCAGCAACAATAGAGGCACTTAGTAAGTATGGGCCTACGTTGTGTGGGCGCAATCCTCTCGATTATTATGAAGAGGAGGAAGAGGAAGATGATTACTGAAAAGTAATATCCTCCACCTTCCAGCCACCGACATTATTATTAGCACCAGATATAGTCATGCCGAGTTCTTCGAGAGATTTACGAATAGATCGGTTTTGCATGATGTATTTTTGGGGTATACCTTCTGAGTTACACCAGTTGACATACTTCTCACGCATTTGGTGACAGGTAATTTCGTTACCTGGCTGATCGGTGAGTTGGGTGTTAACAAAATAGTAGAAGGTGTTGGTACTATTCATCCACATTTGCCTAAGTCCTTTACAGACTTTTGGCTCTTCCCAGGTGTTGCGGCGACGAAGACGCTGATACCCACGGATGAAGTGATTAATGACGCCTGGTAGTTCATTGAGAGTAATTCTACCTGCCAGGCCCCTGTCAGTTGAGGGGTCATTAGGATTGAAATAGGCATTAAAAGGAATAATCACGGCACGAGAGAACATGGCCTCAGACAAGTCGTTTGTGCTTGGAAGGTGGTTACACAGCATCACCGGTGCGGCAAATTGCTTAAACTGAATTGCTTCTCCGTATAGATATCTCGCAGAGATTAGCTTCTGCTCAGATATCATCTTGATGAAACCATCATTAAGATGTGTATCTTTTTTTAGGTCATCATCAAGCATGAGAATTTTACCAACAAGCTTCTGGTTGTTTCTCTCAGATCCGTCCATCTGTGACATATCCACACTAGCTACTGCCTCATCTCCAATAATTGAAGTGAGTATCTTAAAGAGCGTTGTCTTTCCGTTATTTCCTTTTGGTCCATACGCCATAAAGAAAGCTTTAAAGTCTCGAACCGGCTGGATGATGTAACCAGCCACCTCATGCCAATGTCTTATTAAATCGGTGTTATTTAGGAATATGTCCGAAACCATCTTGTCATATTCAGGACAAGTTGCATTTTCGTCATAATCAACATCAAGACAAAACGTAAGACCGCTTTTGGGGTTATGCTCCTTAAGCTCAATTGAACCGTCCATAGAAATGTGAAGCTCACCATTTCTGAAGTTGATGATTGGAGGTGGTGTCCTTGTTAGATGAAGGATGTTGTCATCATTCGCACACATTGCTTTTAGTATTTTCTTTGAATCCTCAAGAGCTTTTGCATATCCATATTCACCCTCCGGGATATATTTTTTTACCTTCTCAAGTAGTGCATGATGAACAATAGCTTCTGGTGTAACAACCCAATGCGTGCCGGTATATCTCCAGTAATTCCTAGAGATGTAATACAATTTATTGTTATAAGCTTCTTTAAGAGTAGTTATGGCAACCTTGTTTCCATAATCTATCTTCAGATTTTCTTTTGCGATTTCTTTGTACACGTCACTTAGAAGGCCAAGATTTAGATCCAACCTTTCTGATAGGGTGTCAAAAATCATCTTGCGCTGTACTGCGGATACTTTCACCTTTACCAATTCACGAAAGTAATCCTCCAGATTTTCTGTACCCACAAAAGATGCTGCCATGATTGCTTGTTGAACAGCATCATTCTCTGGACCAAACTTAATCTCTGGGTATCTGAATAAAAGTCTAACGTCATTGTTTTCCTTTATCCAGTCCGCAACATCGTAGCCAACAGGCTTTTCCTGCTGGTTGGTGATGTCAATAATCTTCATCTCGGGGAACTTCTTCTTGAAGTCTTCTGCAAGAGACTTACCCGGATCATCATTGTCTGGAATCATCCACAGGTATTTAGCTTTACTTAATACCTCAATATGAGACTTTTCAAATACGTTTGAGCCACCAATCAACGAAGTAACAACAATAGCTGGGAATGTTTCCGAATACTGGTAGTGAGCTTCATCAATGACTCGTTGAAGCTCAACCATACACTTCTCACCCTCAACCACCACAACAATGGACTCACTATTAATCGCGTCCATTTTGTATATCGGAATGATTGTGCTCTCGGATTTACCTGGCCTCCACTCTCTGCCATCGTAATGAATTCGAGACAGTTCTTTTTTTGGCTTTCCGTCTTCATCTTTTACGTCCCAACGAATCACGCACTCAGCACGAAGACGACCATTCAATTTAAAGGGAGCAACCGTGATGTAAGTAGCATCCGATATCTCATACTTATCAAATTGGTCCGTCTTTTTATTCTTCTTAATGATGGCGGTTTGTTGACGACCATATTGGTCAACATATTTGATTGGTGGAGCAACATGCTCATGCGTTGGCTCGACCACATCTTTCTTTTGAAATTGCGAAAAGTCTGCTTCTTTTTTAACTGGAGAGTCATTTTCGATATCAATCTTATTCCCAAGCTCTAATTCTATGGCTGCAATAGCACCACCAAAATCAGAGCCAGTTACATATTGGTATGCATCAATAACAGTTCCACCAGCATTACAAGCATGACAATGCCACAGAATAGTTCCATCACTATTAAGACTGGTCGATACAGAATCCGATCCGCCATGATCTGGATTCGGACATCGTGTGTGATGATTAGGCACCTTCATGTCAATTGACTTGAACAAAGATACATCTTTTTTTACATCTGCGATTTTTAGCATTGAAAAATCCAATTAAATTGTTATTGTGTGTTGGCCATCGGGAATAACCCCTATGGATTTATTAATAGCTTCCTAGACGGAGTAAGTCAATGACAGTCTACTATGAAAATGCACTCACAAGTAACGAGACACAAAACCTTGTGAACCTTATTGAAGAAAACCCAAAAGCAGTCAAAATGTACAGCGTAATGGTTTGTCCCCAACAACACTATGTTAACAAACGCTTGTGCAATACGAAGGAACTTGATAGTGATAGGTTCCATGCATGTCCGCAGTGCGAATCACTGTGGCGTGAGACAGACCTGAGACATTTTTATCAATTTGAAGTAACGGAGAACTAAGATGAGTAAGAACCAAATGCATGCTTCTGTTTATTCCATGTTTGAGCAAGAAGTATCACGAGGAACCAATATGAGTGCAGGGATTGATGTTCGTGCACCTTATGATGTTATGGTTGACTACACAGGTAAAGCTGTAGTTGATACTGGAATTATTTTTAAACTTATTCCTGATGACGCCAACAAAAGGTATGTCACGTATCTTGTACCTAGAAGTTCGGCAGGAATTAAAAAGGGGATTACCCTACAAAACACTATTGGTGTTATCGACCAAGATTACTGTGGTAAGAAGGATTTTATCAAAGCGGCCATCAAGGTAGATCTACCCTGGTATGAACGGGCTATAATGTTCATAACCAGGCGGAAAAAGAAAATCCTGGATAAGTCTGAACGTTTTTGCCAGCTATTAGTACATGAAGTAGAAACGCCCAAACTTCTCATGAGATACACTCCGCCAGACACTGAGTCACGAGGCGGCATTGGATCAACCAACACCAAATAAACCACTCTGTTGGGTTTACAGAAAGGCAAACCAAAGAATACCTTTCCCTCGTTTGACGAACGAACCTTCAGAAGTCACGCAAGAGGATGAAGACGACTCCATGCTGGAATGGATTTCCGGCAGGGAAGTTTATGTGCTTATGAATACGAATACTGGAGGTTGCTTGGAACTACAGGCCGTCTTCGGTAAGTATGATGATGCACTCTCTTATATAAGGCGTCATTTCTTTGAGATATATCAACCAGAAGATGTTGCAAAGATTGCTCATTGTGATGATGCTTTACCCGACATAAAGACTTGCTTTATTAAGAGAGATCTTGTAGGTTTACTTTTCATACTCAACGTCTCAATGAGTCTATTCTTTAAAATTACACCGAAACAATTACTCTAAATTTATCCATATTTTGAGTGATAATAGTTCAGTAAATCATACCAAAAGGAGATATATGACTGAAGTTAAATTTGATAACCCCATGTGGCAGTATTCCGAGTATGCGCCCGTAAAGTCTTCTTGTAAAGAATTCTTGAAGATTGGTAGTTCTTACGTTCGGATCAATACTATCATCTATATTCACATAGATGCAAAAAATCTCATGTTTATAGTCGGTATTAATACCGAACATGAATCTGTATCTTTTAAAGCCAGTAACGAGGATGACTTCCTCAAAACCAAACAATTTGTCGAGCAACAACTTGAGAATATGCACGCTTGAGTCCATCACGGAATACGACGGACTCTTACTCGTTGAAGAGAAAGTGATTGATAAGGTTGAACATGGTCCTCCACTTGAATGGAGAAATGGCTATGTTCAGATGGTAGTAGACAACAACAACATAGAGATTGGATATCTAGAGAACATATCAAATATCTCTGAAATCAAGGAGTGGGTTGATGAATTTCGGTCAAGACAAACCATCGAAGGAAACTATTGAAAAGATGCAACTTGAAGTTCTCATCGTACAGATGACTGAACAGATTAGTGCAGCCGTAAAACAAAACAATCCCTTGCTGGACATACTTGTCATTCCAGCTATGGACAGAGATATCGAACGTGCTATGGTAAGGCACTTCGAGCTAGAAGACAAAATTAATTAGGAGAACTATGATTAAAAAACTACTATTAGTATTCGCTATTCTGATTTTAATTGCTGGATGTCCGGTTGCAACAGTCCCACCTGAGCCAGATCAGGCACAAGATGCAACACAAGATGCAACACAAGATGCATCAACAAATAACCAAGATGCTAGTCAAGATCAAGGAGATGAGCATGATCAGTAGTTGTGATTGCAAAAACGAGCAGCAAGACAGGCTGCATGGAAAAGGTCAGCGAGTCTTTAACAAGCTCGCAAAGAGCAGTGCTGACGCTCAGTACGGGCGATGCACTGTATGTGGAAAAGAAAAAGCAATCCGCAGCAGATAATGCTGGCGTGCTTCAGCACGCATTGTACTAGTAGCTCAGTTGGTTAGAGCTGCCCGCTCATAACGGGTCGGTCGCAGGTTCGAGTCCTGCCTGGTACATTCGCTAAATTATCATGATTTTTGAGTGATAATACATGAGTAAAAAACACACTCAGTCCGCTTGTAATGGGTTAATCTGTAAAATTAAACCCCATTGCTTTTTCTTGTCTGAGTGTTTATAATTTTGGTGAGAGCCGAAGCTGATGGGTTAACAACCTTTAAAGTTAAAACCCCCCATAAGCATTACCTTGCTCTCTACCCACTTTATTGAAGTCCGAAGTCATTGGGTTAATCTGTAAAATTAAACCCCACCGACATAATCTTGACTTCAATTCTAATTTCTAATAGAGTCCGAAACGTATAGCTTAATCTCATAAATTAACACGCTATATGTAACACTTGACTCTATTTTTTTGCTTCAAGTTTCGATCAAACCGCATCAACAAGGAGAAGCCGATGCATAACACCATGAAGTCCAATCTCGCAAACCTCAACACTGTTACCACCAATCAAGGTGGAACCGCTCACACAGTAAATGATCTCGAACTCTTTCGGCGGTTTCTGTTTACTGGAAGTTCTTCAAACTTCTATGAGGCAGGTACACAAATCACCAAAGATGTCTTCAACAATCTGTTTAAGCTCATCAATGATGGGCATGGTATGCCTATGGTCAATACCATTCATGAAGTGACATCCAAGGGGCTTGCTCCAACTATGGAGTACAGTCTGGCAGCCCTTGCCTGCATTATGCAAAAGGGTGACATTCCAACGAAGTCATATATCCGAAGCCTGTTTAACGAAATCGTTAAGACTGGCTCACATCTTCTGTCCCTTGTGGACTACCTGAAGATGTTTGGATCGATTTCTTCCTCACAAAAGAAAACCATCTGTAGATGGTATGAAGAGAAGACACCAGATCAGCTTGAATATCAACTCTTGAAGTATCGCAACCGTTCAGGTTGGACACATCGAGATGTCATGCGTCAAGTTCACTTCAAGAAAGAAAGTGTGAACGACATCATCCGTTGGGCTGTACGTTCTGACGCACCAAGTGATGAACGAAAGCTCATCCATGCATTTATTAATATCCAAAAGAATCAGGATATTAATAACATCATCAAACACATCAATGAGTTTGAGATGACATGGGAGATGATTCCTACAGCTGCATTGACAGACGAGGAAGTTCTTCGTGCCCTCTCAATGAAGATGCCAATGACTGCCAGCATGAGATATCTCAATCGCTTTACGATTGCAGGTCTTACCAATGACAGAGATTGGGTACAGATGATGTGCAATCGATTGACTAATGAGCACAATGTTCAGAGGGCTAAGATTCACCCACTCAACGCATTCGTCTCCATGAAGACGTATGCTGATGGTCGTGGTGTTTATGGTAGTAATACCTGGGCACCTCATCGAGATATCACTCATGCAATGAACACGATGATTGATTCATCATTCAAGTTTGTCGAAAAGACAAACAAGAAGATTTGCATTGGTCTGGATGTTTCTGGATCTATGCAAAGTCGTATTTCAGGCAAACCGGTCAGCAGCCTTGAGGCAGCATACCTTATGGTGAAAGGTTTCTTGCGTGGTGAAGGTAATCAAAATGTTGATGTGTTTGGTTTTTCCAATCACCTCTTGAAGTTTGATTCGGCCACAATAGATCACTCATCATACAACGATCTTTCTCTCATTAATCGACTGCCATTTGGAGGAACAAATCCAAATCTCTTGATCGATTATGCAACAGAAAAGGGTTATCATTATGACGCTTTTGTGTTCTATACCGACAATGAGACTGGCAATCCAGTATCAGTGATGGAGTCATTGAAAGAATATCGACGAAGGGTTAACCCCAATGTGAAGATGATCATCCATGCGTTTGCATTGAATCATTTCTCACTTGGTGATGGTAAGGATAGAAATATCTTAAACATCGCTGGCCTTGATGCTTCTGGTCCTGCAATCACTCAGTCATTCATTCGTGGTGACTTCTGATAACTATTGAGTCCGAATAGTATAGGTTAATTAGGTTCGATTCCTATCGGTCGTTCGCGACTGTGTTTGGTTATTGCCCTATGCTAATCACTTGACTCAATATGCACCAGTAGCTCAGTTGGATAGTCAGCAATGGCCTTCTAAGCCATAGGTCGCAGGTTCGAGTCCTGCCTGGTGTACTTAATTCATTTGACATGAATTTGAAGTTAAACTATTATCAGTTTGACGAACATATCCATTCAACCGGTATGGCGTCAGATCCTAATACACTTTATTCATCTTGAGTGTATTAGATGCCCCTCGTGACGGGCCGTTTCGGAGTGAGCGTTATCACTAGGGTTAGGAGTTCCTGGCCGTGCCGTGACACCTCGGAAAGACGATGATGTTGGAGTCTACTCACTCCATCATGCGGGAATAGTTCAATGGTTAGAATGTCGGTCTTCCAAACCGAGGATGAGAGTTCGAGTCTCTCTTTCCGCTTGTCTTAAAACCGAAGATTGTAGGTTAATTTTATTCGGTCAAATAAACGATTAGGTTCGATTCCTAACTAGGCTTGGTGCTAGTCTTACCCTACGTCACAACTTGTTTTAAGACATCTTTTTTACCTATATCGAGATATTATGAGTGATCAAATCAAAAAAGATTTAGATAAAATAATGAGAGACGTTTTATACGGATTACCCATATACAAGCCTCTATATGCCTCTGAATTTTATTTGTTTGATCGATCAAAAACACTTATTCCAGCACTAGAGGAATCAGGATTAGAAATGCTTTCACCAAACTTAAATCGAGATAACTTCACGTTTCTGAAGAGAAGTAAACCTAAAGAAACTATTTATGGTCAAGTCAAAAAAGGAGAAGAGTTTTATTCGTCGGGCATACTTTACCCTTCGATGTCTAAACAACACAAAGCAATAAGTGTAAGCAAAAAAGAAGTTGCCGTCGAAGATGCTTTTGGGAATCTTGTAGTATTTGAACAGAAGCATTGCTTTCAGCATAAAGAGTTTACCGAGCCACTAACACCCAACCGATTTCCACCTGGTAAGGTTTTCTTGCATAGCAACGGCAATTACTACATGGTGATGAGCTGGCCCAATCCAGAGACTTGCATAACAGCTGATGTTAATACAAAAGAAGAGGGTGGATTTAAAAAATTGTTAGGCATTGAGGGTGATTCCTACGAAAATGAATTTGATGCAGGCATACCAGTCACTCCCTTTTCTATTGAACACCATATACAGGAATAATTATGCAAAACGTAATGGTGTGGACACCCTCCGATGTTATAGCAGCAATCGGCTTACTACTTATTTTTCTATTCTTTTTCGGCTTCATGTTGATGGCTAAACTTATTGACTTCGCCAAAGGATTCAAAAACCCGTTTGTAGATTGGGAAGACGAATAGGATGAACAATGCCTCAAAACGCACGATACAAATGTGACCATTGCGAGATGATGTGGATCAAAAAGCAAGATGAGTCTTGCATTGTGTGCGGAGATCCTCTCAGAAAAATTAGAAACATTGCATACGGCGAGGTAGTCATTATTAACTTCGAGGATAAATACTTAATGGGATGCATTAAGAATGACCGATTAGTTATATACAGAACTAATACTTGGTCACGAGTTCTGGCAAGTAAATGTCACTCTCTCGAAGATATTATCGAACTTGATGAGTGTGATCTCAAAATACAATTTGAGTATTAACTTGACACATCAGCCATTGCTATATAATTTACTCCGAAATTACTAATGGAGTAAATAAATATGGATAGATCAACAGCATTAAGACTTCTCGCAGATTATATGGAAGACAACCCGTACTTCTATGAAGAATACTTAGAAGACAAGCCAAAAGCAATTCACAATTTAATTGAGTCAATCATGAATCACTCAGAAGATGAAGACATCGACGACATCATTGATGATTGGCTTTCATAAAGAGAAACAAAATGAGACAACACGACGACCCACCTATGGCCTGGAATATCTTCTGGGCCATTTCTTTGTTTGTAACCGGAACACTTGCGCTACTCAAACTATTCAACATAATCTCATTTGGATGGGTGTGGGTATTTGCACCAATTTGGATTCCAGCATTACTCATCATTCTTTTATTAGTATTCCTTTACCTTCTTTTGCGAATTAAAAGAATAATCAGAAAAATTAAGAGGAGACATTAAGATGGCATCAATTTTAAATCTTAGTCAGGGTATTTTTAATGTAAATGACGCAATCCGTGATGATGTTCGCAACTTAATTATGATAAAAGGAATAACCAAAAAAGACATAAGCGTCTTTCTTGAACTTCTTTTGTTAAATTTAAATAAAATCGACGACAAGACAAAACAGATTCATGTCGAGGCAAATAAAATAGGCATCGATAATGCAATGAAATTGTTAGAGAAGGAGTTTCCCGATTTTGTTTTTAAAGACAAAAATGAACAAACCGACGGAACTGTCAATGAGTGCTACAACACGTTCACGGAGATAATATGAATTTAACTTGGAAGCACAGGCTTGCACAAGCAATAGAATTTACAGCTCAAGCATTCTTTTGTATTTGGGCTTTAATAGCAGCCGTATTACTTTCACCAGTTTGGATTCCAATCGTATCAATAGGACATTTAATTGAATGGGTAGAAAAAACAAATAAAGAAAGAAGAACACTTGAAAAAAGAAAAAAAGAAAAAGAAGAATTAAATAACTTAAACAAACACATTAGTTATTACGAGCATCTCTGAGGTATACATGACAGTTCCAATCATCTACACACCACGATGTAGCCACCCCTCAAACCTCCCTACCCCCTCAAATCCCACTAAACCCTAATTTAATCCCCCGTACCCATCTCCCCACAAAAAAATAAAAAATAAAAAAAAATAAAATTAAACAAACCTTTTATTTTGTCACACCACCAAACCCCACACAAATTAAGGAGAATCGAAAATGAAAAAGAAAATCGGACCATTTAAGTGTTGGCCAGTCAATTGGGCCACTGAAGTTATTCGCGAGATTAACGTGTTGTGCAATTCTTTTTCTCGGGATGAAGACAATTGCATTGAGTACGAATTAGATCATCGTGGCAGGAAGTGCTTGAAGGATTTAATGACTTATGAGGATAGTGGATGGGATGTTGAGGTCAAGGGGAACACTTTCATCCTTCGCTAAATATCATTATAAAAACACGTAATAATATATTAGAGAAAAAAGCACATGGTGTGCGAATCATAGGAGATGATTATGAAAGTTTCGGAATGTGTTGATCGATACAAGGAAAAATTTGAGGGGTACAACGAGGAGATGGGGAAGGAGGCGAAAGTATTTCTGAGGAAGCAATTGCTTCTTTGGACGCCAACCGTTGGGAAGTTCGCAAGGATTTATGCGAACATGATGACGGACTTTGCTGACATGGTTGAAGAGATTCAAGAATGCGAGGATTACGAAGCGAACATTGAAGTAGCGTTCGAGTAATCCTCAAAAGAAAAAGAAAGTGCCCCACAGACCTTGGGGTTAAATGGGAAATTAATCCAACAGCCTAATTCTTTTTTTAAACAAAGGAGTTGTATGAAAAACTGCCTCACTATGGCTATCGCATACAAGTTTCTTTATGGGGGTAAGCTAATACTTATTCACAAAGGGGACTTGCTTCGTTTAAGATCTTTTCCACATTTTGGAGTAATGATAGACCATGAAAGATTTGTTCACTATAAAACTGATGCAGACCTCAACCTGCTAAAGCAATTGAATTTTAAAGGGTTCTATGCTACCGAGTATTACTCATAGCACACACAACAATCAAATCTTATCTACATCTTTTTTTAATTAAACCAACAGGAACACTATGAAGAAAAAAGAAATTGAATTACCAGAGAACTTTGAATACTACTTTAGATCTGAAGAAGGAAGAGCAAATAAAAACTGTGGAGGATGCAATGGAACTGGAGTTGTATTGTGGCGCGGACTTGAATACAAGAGATGCGAATGTGTACCAGAAGTAATGATCATAGACCGGGGGTATGGTGGCATCCAAAAAAAGTAAGGGGGGGGGTGAGCTATCGGTTGAGAGGGTTGGGAGAGGTTTTTGGGTTCCCGGTATGTATGACTCGTAGATTTTCGTATGTAGCTAAATAGGGTACCTTGAAAAATTTTTTCCAGTAGAATAGAAAATAGCCTATAGGAAAATTTATGACACTCATAAAACTAGCAACCCACACACCCGATAAAATTAAAGGCGGTTTAGCCGATAACAAATCTCCAAAATCCTTCAGCCCACACCAGCTAAAAGAGGGTATAAAAGTAGAGATGGAGCACACCAATTCAAAAACCACCGCTCAAGAAATTGCAATGGACCATCTTACTGAGATACCAGACTACTACTCCAGACTGAAAAAGATGGAGGCTGCCGCCAAAAAACCCAAACCCAAATAGGGTACCTTGAAAAATTTTTTGCCCTATTTTTAATTAGCCCTATCTAGGATTTTGCTAAATCCAAACCCCAAAAAACGTAATAATATATTGCAACAAAACAATAACAAAGGAGAATGTTATGAAAGGTTATAACAGAGTCACAAAGGAAAACATCCAGGTAGGAATGGAAGTGTTTACACTCCCTAAATCTTCCCCTTATACCGTAGTTCACATCTCCCCAAATAATAGGGAGTTTTGTGTCATGAACATGAAGCATGAATATGTGGTCTTCTTCTATAGAGAAGAAGTATTTTGTGAGGGGCCGATTCTGGAAGAGATTACCGCCCTGAGAGAGGAATTTAAAGATCGTGTCGAAATGATCGATCTGGGAAGAAGCTTTAGCGAAAGAATGTACATTGCTACAGCACTGGTTGGAGTTGAGAACACCCTCAACCACCTCGAAGATCTGGCGGACGGTACTGCAACAACAGTACTTCAAACACAATGCATACAAGACCTAGAAGTTATAGGATGGGATGCTTCGGAAAGATTTTTCGAATTGTTTAAAAAACTCATTCCACAGACTTAACACCCAACCCACCTAAGACGTGGGTTATTTTTTTTTACTAAATATGAACGCTAAAACACGTAATAATATATTAGCAAGAAATTACTCTTGCCTTACTAACAAAGGAGTTTGTTATGAAACTAATCAACATGAAACTCGTGAAGCTGGTTGAGATTGACGACCACGAAGAGTGGTCGCTCTTCATCGATAACCAAAAAGTCGCTTCACGAGAATACTTCGATGGGGTTACCCCCGAGCATCTCAAAGACGTCATCCAGGCATCCATTTGCCGAAAGGCCTCAACTGGGTGGATACTCTTCAATGAGGCCACCGGCCAGATAGAGGAGTACGAGTGAACAAGCCCCCACTTCTGGGGGTTATTTTTTTTACTCTATCTATTCTAAATCCCAACCCTTTTTTACGTAATAATATATTAGAGAAAAACCAACGACAAAAGGAGTTTGTTATGGATTTTAGAGCTGGGACTATTATAAGCGTGCACGTGCCTGGTACGGGCACATGTTTATGCACCATTTTGGGGTGCAACAACATTGGCATACTCGTTCGTCTGAACGAGGAAAAGGTAAACCACTACTACATAGTCGTATATGACTATGATCAAAATGGACATCTGTTCTACCTAGCAGACCAAACTTTCAAAGGATTTTGAAATATGAAGATCGAAGAAAGACTGATGGGAAAGACCATCAGAGGCTTCCATTGGGAAGCCCCAGAAGGGTGGGAAGCCCTATCCCATGAGGTCGATGGGATTCTAGTGTCAATGGCATTGGGTCCTGTGGCCGATGGGTTTCGAAACAACGTTAATGTTGTTGTGGAGACGGTAGAGGAAGAGATGTCAATGGAGACGTATATCTCCGCTCTAATTCTTAACCTCCACATCCCAACGGGAGTAGCCCCAATTAAGGGGACTCCCAAAATCCTTGATATTTCCGAGGATTCTGCTCACATTAGGGTGAGCAGAAACGTAGCCGGGATCCTCGTGATCCAAAACCTGATGGTCACAAAGAGGAACAACGCATTTGTTGTGGTAACTCTCTCAGAGAATTACACACAACAAGATCCAGGGCTAAATGTTCTGACCAGAGCGTCAAGTTCTGTGCAGATCATTCCGAACCTGTACGTTGTGCGTTGATATACCCAGGGTTGGGGTATAGCCCTATCTAGGGTTTTTTTACTTGGTGTAAAATAAGTTATCAGGAGACGCCAATGATAATTAAAATAGCTTCAGAAATATCATCAGAACAAAAACTTAAAAATAGAAGAAGGATTGGTTCTCACTTAGGGTGGGGCGTTGGAACTATTGCTGGTCTACCCCTTGGTGTACCAGGTATGGTTGTGGGTGGTATTGGTGGTCATTATGCAGGAGATTACCTTGGTAGTAAGTACCACGATTCAGAACAAGAAAAACTTAAAAATAGAATAAGGAGACACCAATGATAATTAAAATAGCATCCATGCCACATTCTCCATCAGAATACCAAAGAAGGTATAACGCCTTTTATGATGACGTAAACAGTGAATCTTCGATGAATCACTTTAACAACCATCTTTCCAGAACAGCAAAAAAGCTGCACAAAAAAGACTTGGGTAGTCTAAATGATCATGAGCATGAAAGTACGTATCATCATGCGGTTAAGACGTGCCCAAATATTAAGTTTCTAAAAAAGAAACACTTCGGGTAAGCTAAATTTATACTCCTTTTAAGTAATAATATATTGCAACAAAACAATAACAAAGGAGATGTTATGGATATCAAAGCAATACGAAATCAACTCGGTATGACTCAATCAGAGTTTGCAAATCATGTTGGTGTTAGCGTCCGAACTATCATTCGATGGGAGCAAAGCGGCACACAACCACTACCACACTTCAAAACAAGAATTATTGAAATGTGTCGAGAAGAATCCGAAAGCGAGGACAAGCTTGAGTTATTTAAAGAAGTCCTCTGTATGGTTACCAACCAACGTCAACATCTGACAGTAATGAAGGTCGGTAAAGCAATGGGCTTGTCTCTCGAAGATGTCATTCAGGCATTCGATGATGCTAATGTCTTTTGACACAAAAGAGCTAAATATAGCTCTTTTTTTACGTAATAATATATTACAAGAGAAACAACACAACAAAGGAGAATGTTATGTTCATCGAAATTCAAACCCATCTTTTCAACAAGAGTGAGATTGTTAAAATGTTGTGGGACGATGGGGCCAAAACACTGACGCTCCATTTCAAGGACGGTAGCGCCCACTGCCACCACTTCAAGCCTTATGTTCTAACGGACACCAACTACACCGACTGGAAGAATAAGATCGTTAAGAAAATGATCTCTTAAATCACCCACAATCACCAACAATAAAAGGAGGCCCCCATGGATTACACCCAAACCCAAGCCTTTCGCCGTCGTGAGGAGATGCTCCTCACGCTATTGAATGAGATGAGGGAAGTGAACCCCCTCATCCATGAAACTACTCACCCGACCGAAAAAGAGGAGCTTACTCGGCTCCTC
>JBPCUN010000086.1:0-16590 GCA_051011115.1 Weeksellaceae bacterium | reverse complement strand
ATTTCTCCTAACTTATGAAATAACGCTACTGGAAAATGTTGTTCCTCGTCCCATTCCATGATGTGAGGTTTAATATTCTGTTCTGCAAAAGACTTTACCGCATCTACAATAATTTTTTGCGATTCGTTTGGTGTATACATATTTATATAATTCTATTAAGTTTGCAACCAAATATAATGATTTTGATTAAATATTCTTTAATTATAAAAATACACGATGAAAAACACGATCATATTTGCCACACACAATACCCATAAAGCTCAAGAAGTAAATGCTATGCTCCCATCACTCAAAGTAATTTCACTTCAGGAAATTAATTTTTTAGAGGATATTGAAGAGACTGGTTCTACCTTTAAAGAAAACGCTGCTATAAAAGCGGAGACAATATATAATAAAGTACGGCAAGATGTCTTTGCAGATGATTCTGGACTGGTTATCCCTGCACTAGATGGTGCTCCAGGTATATATTCCGCTCGCTATGCTGGTACAGGAAATGCTATAGACAATATACATAAAGTGTTAAAAGAACTAGAAAATATAAATGATAGACGTGCCTATTTTATTACCGTAATTTGCTATATAACCGGAGGAAAAAAACATTACTTTGAAGGAAAAGTACATGGTACCATCTTACAAGAAATAGAAGGCGAAGGTGGTTTTGGTTACGATCCAATCTTCAGACCAGATGGTTATAATAAAAGTTTTGCCTCATTTACAAAAGAAGAAAAAAATGCAATTTCACATAGGTCCAAAGCGATTAAGCAATTTTATAATTATATTGTAAGTAAATTTGAAAATTAATTTTTACATCTTTTTAACATTTGCTAAATTTGATAAAATTATATTTATGAAAAAAGTAACATTTGTATTAGCCATCTTGGCATTGGTAAGTTGTAAGTTTGATCAAACTGGTAATAAAAATATCATACCTGAAAACCCAGATCATGAACTTGAAGAAGTAAATGTAATGACTGAAGATGCCATGGGTGAAGAGGAAGAAATGACTGATGCTGCAGAAGGTAAATTGGATGAGCACGGTAACTATATCTATAATGTTGGAGATTTAATGACTATTACTTTACCAGACGGTAAAAAATTGGAGGTTGGTGCAAACTCTACCGAGAACAAACTTTTTACTATGTTGTCGAATGAAGGTTTTGAAATCAATCATGATGACAAAACACAAGGGTGGGTTACATTAGACAGGGTATATTTTGAAACTGGAAGCGATGGTCTTACAGCAACTTCTATGAAGCAAATAGAAAATATTGTAACTATCTTAAACGCTTATCCTAATGCAAAAGTTAAATTAGGAGGTTACACAGATAATACTGGAAGTCAAGATATTAATCAACCTTTATCTGAAGGAAGAGCTAAGGCTGTAATGAATAATATAGTGAAAAATGGTATTAACGCAGAACGTTTAGCTGCTGAGGGCTATGGTGCTGATCACCCTGTATGTCCCGCAAATGACACAGATATGTGTAAAGCACAAAACAGACGTGTAGATGTACGTTTGACTGAAAAATAAACCGACATAAGAAATTATTATACAGCCAGTTCTATTCTCATTAGAACTGGCTTTTCAATTAAAAAAACAATTTATTACGAATAATCGAAATATATTTATAATTTTGCAACAAACGAATTTACTTGCCACAAAAAGTAAGACATATTATATCTTTTTTACTTGCGGGATTAATTGTAATTATTAATCTAGCAGAATTAGGCTCGTGGATTAATCACTTAGAAAATCACGAGCAACATACAGAAGCTATCGCTTTAGAAGATCATGCTGATTGTGGAACTTTCGGTACACACTCACATATTGAAGATCAAAACCACAAAGAATTATGTAAAGGGCATTTATTGAACTTTATGCCACAAGTGTTTTTATCAAAAAAAGTGTTTCAAGCTTATCAAAAAGTAGAATCAGCAAGAATACAGCCTATCTTCTTTCGCGTAAAGCAATATGCTAGTAGTTATACTCATTTATTTACCTCCCGTCCCCCTCCTACTATCTTGATGGGATAATTCCTTTTAAACAGGAATTATATTATATAGTGAATCTATTTATTATGAATTATAGCGCATTTACATTTAAAACTGTAGAATGTGTTTTATAGTGTAGCTATTTTTAGAATTTATTTGCTAAACAAATTCTGCTATTATTTTGTAAAATTTTAGATTCCTATACCTCAATCAACCTTTATAAACATGTTGCCGTTTTAGTAAGTACAATCTGTGCTTGATTCGACAATGTTCATCCTTTTTATTTCTAATAAAATCAGAAGCAATGCATTTAAAACAAATGTTATGTGGGATGCTTATGCTATTCATAAGTATTATACAGGCACAAGAAGACAGTACAATTATCCAATTAGATAAAATTAAAGTCAAAGCTCATAAAGAGCATGCTACTATTTATCAAGCAGAGAAAGTTGATGCACTTACCAAACAAAGTAATTTAGGTAAAGATTTAGCACACCAACTAGAATCGCTATCTGGTGTTACAGTAAGGAAAACTGGCTCTAACATTGCCAAACCTATTATAGATGGGCTCTCTAGCAGTCGATTGGTTTATATGATTAATGGTGTGAAACTTGAAAATCAAGATTGGGCAGATGCTCATTCTCCAGAGATTGATGCAGATTTAGCTTCTAATCTAGACGTAATTAGAGGAGCTGAGACTGTAAAATACGGTTCTAATGCCTTGGGTGGTGTTATTAATGCCAATACAGATAAAATAAATTCAAACCATGATTTTAACGGAACCGCAGCAATCCATTACACAGGAAATACAGGTGGCTGGGGCGGTAGATTAAAACTTGAGCGAAATTCAAGTTTAATCAATGGCCTCCGTTGGAGATTAAGTGCTAATAATACGCAAAATGGAGATTATAAAACCGCCGCGTATAATGTGGGGAACTCGGGTTCCAGGCTAGAAAGCTATATGGGAGAAATTGAATATAAATACAAAAATATTGAGTTAAAATCTTTTTTATATCAATACGATTCTAAACAAGGAAACTATTTTGGATCCCTGACCGGTAATGCAGAAGAGTTTGAAGATCGCATACAAGCTGGTAGACCTGGCATTATAAAGCCTTATGCTTTTAATATTGAATATCCCTTGCAACAAAGCTCCCATTTCATTGCGAATGTAAAGGCTGATTGGAAATTTAAAACCAATTGGTTTTTAAATGCTCAATATACTTTTCAAGAAAATGACAAGCAAGAATTTGATGCTAGAACAAATTCATTGAATAGAGATCCCGTTCAGGATATGGTATTGTCTACTACTCATATCAATACCCAGGTAGGCTTTAAAAATTATTTCTTGAATGCTGTATTAGGATTTCAAATTCGAGACAAAGAAAATATCACGCATCCAGAGATTACAGGCGTTACGCCAGTTTTACCGAATTATATTTATAAAGAGAAATCTATCTTTACACACCATACTTATAGCCAAGGATTATGGATAATAAACACTGGATTACGATATGATTGGGTGAAAATGAATGCTCGAGGAATCAATTTTGTAGGACAACAGTATGGTGATGATAAAGATTTCTCTTCTTTTTCTGCTCAATTCGCTGCTCAATATGCCCCTGACAAATGGATTTTCAATTCCTCAATTAGTTATGGATGGCGGGTACCCGAATCTTATGAATTATATGCCAACGGCAAGCAACATGGCGCACCTATATATTTTGTAGGTGATCATGATTTAGAACCAGAGAAAGGATTTAAATGGGTAAATAAGATTGAATTTGATACGGATCATACGCACACAGCTTTGCAAGGATTTTATAATTATTTAGAGAACTATATTTATTCTATCCCTACCAAGGGTTACAAGTTATTACTATCAGGACCAGCGGCATTGTTCCAATTTAAACAAAGAGATGCTATGATTTATGGTGTGGATATTATACAGAACACAGCTCTGACGCCGAGACTACAAATGGAAAATAAATTTTCTTGGCTCAAGGGAGAAGAAATAGATTCAAAGCTACCTTTACCTAACATTTCACCTATTCGCCTGCATAATCACTTGCGATATAGTTTCTCAAAAGTTGGATTTTTAAGGGACAATGCCATTCAGTTGAGCCATGATTGGGTAGCCAAAAAGAAAAACTTTAATCCAGATTATGAGCTTTCCACTAGTGTTCCAGATGCCTACCATTTATTCAATATTGCCATGACAAGTCATTATGTAATAAATGAGGATAAAGGATTACAGTTAACCTTAAGTATTGATAATATATTTAATACACTATATAAAGATTACTTAAACCTACACCGCTATTTTGTTCACGATAGAGGACGTAGTATAAATGTGAACTTACAGTTTCAATTTTAAACAATAACCAATAAATATTTTTTTATGAAAACAAACAATTTTTTCAAAACAGTGGTTTATGCATTATTTGCATTGATTATGGTAGGGCTGGTCTCATGTAACAATGACGATGACATGCCTGTAGATCCTATCAAACCTTCTCCAGAAAAGGGTCATGATGAATGGTCTAAAATTACTTTTAGATTCCATATGGGACATTTACATGGGAGTAAATTTCATGCTAGCCCATATAATGAGGATGTAAAATACTTTAAGGCTATGCAAGAAATTACTTATAAATATGATGACAAAGGAAACCTAGTACTTCCAGAAGAGCCTATTAGATTTATTAAAGATGAATACTATGCTTTAGAAATTGAATATTATGACGCAGACGGTGAGTTAATAAATTCTGAATTTGCAACAAAGGAAAATGCACCTACTCATCAGCATTTCTTCTTGACTAAAGATGCCAATGTAATGGATACGGATAACCCATTTACCAATGCTAAAAATATTTTGGATTATACCTACCGAGATACAGATCCTATTGATAAAATGATAGATCCAGAGAAGGGTGTAATTTTACGACCAGATAATGATCCACTAGGATTTAAAGGCTATTTTAAAGTAAATGAAGCTTATACTTCATTTGATTTAAATGTAATTCTAGTGCATATAGTAAATGGAAATAAATTAGATTCTAAAGGTAATGCTTACCCATTTGATGAACCAAATAAAGCATTTTTAGGATCTCAAGATACTAACCTTAGAATCCCTGTTAGAGTATACACTGAAAGACCAGTAAACGATACAGATCAATTTTTTGCAGATATGGCTAAAGAGTTTAATATTACTGCAGAAGAGGCAGAAGAAGATTGGACGAAACAAGTTGAAACACCATTTGAAAGTAGTAACTTTTGGATGTAAAATCAATCTGATGACAATTAAACTTAAAAAAAGCTCTGCGATCGCGGAGCTTTTTTTATACATTAATTTTCTTCATCAAAATACACTTTATAGTATTTACCTACACTATCCTCTCCCCTTTCAATCTTACTCCTGTCGCCATGCACATAAATATGAAAGTTCTTATCTAATTTAATAATGCTTTTATACACACTATTTTGCTTTTTTACAGCCTTTTCTGCAATCGCAAAGTTATCTTGAAGCATTTGATTATCTTCATACTCCAAATCAGATTTAAAATTCTGAAAACTCTCTATCACATCAGGTTGTTTTAATACTTGGTTTTCAAACTCATCGGATTTAAATTCCTCTGCATTTTTGAAATATTCCATGGTGCGATTTAAATAATCCGCTTGGTCTATTTTACTTGTTTCAAACTCTTCCGGAAAACGCTCATCTATATAGTTTTTGAATACAGACATGGTTTTTTCTGTATAGAAATAAGCGTCCTCATATTGTTTTACATGCAAGAAATCATCAAACCAATATTGGGCTCCAATATCATTGGTCTTATCCTTTACAATGCTTATAAATCCTTCTTCTTCATGCGTATTAAAAATAATGCAGCTCTTATCTAATTTATTGATATTAATCCCTTTATTAGTTATAATATCAAAGAAATGATCCTCTGTTTTTACATTTAAAAAAATATCCTTGTTCTCTGTTTTAAACAAGCCTACAGCATCAACCGTTTCACCTTTATAATTGCAGTTTTCAAAATAAACCACATAAAATTCTCCAGCCTTAATCTTCGGGTGCACAGATACTTCAAATAAGTATTGAGCAAGGTTAATGGATTGTTCATGAAAAGTTGTTGGATCATCAAAAATGCTCTTCACATAATGATAAACCTCGTTCATCCCAAGATCTACTTGATGAAAGAATTTGAAGTATTCATCAGTTTTAAAGGCGTTTTCAAAAAATAAATTTAATATATCTGTTACCGATTCATTAAGCTCTATCGGCAGCTTAGACTGGCTTAAATGCTCATGTCGGTTTTTGTTTCCTACAATATGTACAGATAATTGTTTGATATCATTCATGATGCAATTTTAGTGAAAATTTAATTGTAAAAGTGATATTCTTAATGGTTTAAACAGAAGAATTCATCCAAGAGAAAATAATAAATGGTAAGTTTCTCAAAATCAAAAAGGCAACGATAAAGATGATTAAAAATATCCCAAATTTATGCCTATACAAGAAATTACGAGGTGGCAGTGTCCCATAAATATATCTTTTGATGGAATAAAAAGTATAGTACATGATTAATGGAAGTATAAATACAAAAAGTAAATTATAATCTATTGCTCCTATAATATCACCATGTAATAGGGCATGTACAGCTCTTTGCCCTCCACAACCTGCACAATCAAGTCCGGTACTTTCTTTGAAAGGACAAGAAGGAAAAAACACCGAATTTTGTGTAGGATTATAGATATAATAATACAGAGAAATAGCCGCAAGGAGCATAAATCCACCTGCGACTATCATCATTCTTTTAGCTATTTTTTTAGAATTTCTAATCAATATTATTCAGTTTCAATACCGTATTGCTCTAATAACTCTCTTGCTTGTTCATAGCTTTCGGTGTATACTTCTGGATGTGCCATATACATATAAGCCTGAAAAGCAAGCGATGCTACAACAATACCAATAGCTACCAAAGATAAAATTTTGGCATAATTAGCATTTTTCTCTGCACCATATATATCGCCAGAATAAAACCGTGTATTCACTTGAGAGGCAAAATATATACCCACTAATCCTAATAAGAAACTTAATCCGTAAAATGAACAGGTACAACACCCCAGTATACTAGCAATGATAGATAATGTCATGAAATTCTGCGGCGGAACTCCCTGCGTATTAACTTGTTGATATTCTTCCATAATTTTTTTTTTTACTTTTATCCTAATAATACACCTGCAATAGTTGCAGATAACAATGATGCTAACATACCTCCTAATAAGGCTTTCATTCCAAGCTCAGACAATAAAGTCTTTTTAGAAGGAGCTAAAGCTCCAATTCCACCAATTTGTATCCCTATAGAAGCAAAATTTGCAAATCCACAAAGCATATACGTAGCCATTATCACTGATTTATAATTTTGTAGATGCATTTCTGATGCTACATTCTTCAAATCCGCTAATTGAATATAAGCGATAAATTCACTTGCTACCAGTTTTACGCCTAGTAATTGCCCCATAAGGCTGATATCATTGGTTGGTACCCCAATCAGCCACATAAGTGGCGCAAAAAGGTACCCTAAAATAAATTCTAGAGATAGCACTTGATAATTAGTATTACTGGCTATTAAATCATTGATTCCTGTGAAATCTCCTACCCACATCATAATTCCATTAACCATGGCAATAAAGGCGATAAAAACCAATAACATGGCAGCTACATTCACAGCAAGCTTGAGCCCTTCTGTGGTTCCATTAGACAACGCATCCAAGAAATTACTCCCAACATTTTCCATTTTCACATCAAGATCTTGTGCAGGGGTATCAACTTGTGGAAATAATATTTTAGATACTAGAATTGCACCTGGTGCTGCCATTACTGAGGCCGCTAATAAGTGCCTAGCAAATTCTTGTTGTGCCACAGGGTCATTCCCTCCTAGAAACTGAATGTATGCTCCTAATACGCCCCCCGCAACGGTAGCCATTCCTCCAACCATGACTAGAAGAATCTCTGAATTCGTCATTCTGGATAAGTATTCTTTAATCATCAAAGGGGATTCCGTCTGACCTAGGAATATATTCCCAGCAACTGATAAACTTTCTGGTCCAGAAATCCCTAGGATTTTAGTCATGAAATAAGCGGCAACTTTCACCACTTTTTGAATAATTCCTAAATAAAATAATACTGATGTTAAAGCAGAAAAAAATAAAATAACTGGTAATACTTGAAAAGCAAATATAAATCCATAGTTTTCAACATTCATTAAATCCCCTAATAGAAATTCACTCCCTGCTTTGGTGTACCCCAAAATATTTATAAATATTTGACCTACCTTATCAAACAAACCACCGATGAATCCTAGATCAAATCGGTAGTCTCCCATATTAAAACCAATGTCATCTCCCTTCAATATCCCTACTCCTATAAAGAGTTGTAGTAACAATCCAAAACCCACGGTTTTCCAATTGATGGCTTTTCTGTTATTACTAAATAGAACAGCAATTCCTAAAAGAACCGCAAGACCTAATACGCCTCTTAAAATACCCTCTACAGATAAACCAATCGAAACAGCTTGCACCTCTGTTGTATCTTGACCAAACATAAAACTAGATAGAAATAGACAGATAAATACGATTAAAATTTTATTCATCATTTTTTCTTTTATCTAATTCATCTCTCAACTTCGCAGCACGTTCATAATCTTCATTCTTGGCAGCCTCATCCATCATTTCTTTCAGTTCATTGATGCTTAATTCATCGTAAATATCATCTACATTCACCACTTCATTTAACTCCTTTTCAATTTCTTTGATAGCTTTATCCACATCCTCTGTATCTGACTCAGTAATCATTTCAAGCTGTATACCCGCTCTATCCATCACGCTTTTCAAAACAAAAATGGGTGCATTAAATCGTACAGCTAAAGCTATAGCATCTGATGTCCTAGAATCTATTTCTTTCAATTCCCCATCCCTGTCTTCGCAGATGATGTTAGAGTAAAAAATACCCTCTTCTAGCTTATAGATATTCACAGATTTGATTTCTATTCCAAAACTTTTTGCAAAGTTTAAAAACAAATCATGTGTTAACGGTCTAGGAGGCATCAAATCTTTCTCTAAAGCTATTGCGATAGCTTGAGCTTCAAAATTACCAATAATGATAGGGAGTTTTCTTTGCCCAAACTCTTCTTCTAAGATCAAAGCATAGGCACCAACCTGTGTTTGACTATAAGAAATGCCTTTTATATTTAATTTTATAAAATCCATAGAAAGTAAAAATAGCAATTTTGAATCAATTATACAGAAATAAATATTGTTTAATATAAGAATTTTATCATAAAAAAAACCTTCGAGAAATGATATTCATCGAAGGTTTAAATGTTCAGCAAATTAAATTTATGATTTCATCTTTTTAATTGCTTCGGTAAGTTTTGGAACTACTTCAAAAGCATCTCCCACAATCCCATAATCTGCAGCACTAAAGAAAGGTGCCTCTGGATCGTTATTAATCACCACAATATTCTTAGAAGCATTTACTCCTGCTAAATGCTGTATTGCTCCAGAAATACCAATAGCTATGTACAAATCTGGTGCAATCGCCTTACCGGTTTGCCCTACATGCTCGCTATGGGGTCTCCATCCCATATCTGAAACAGGCTTAGATGCTGCAGTAGCACCCCCTAATACTTCTGCTAATTCTTCGATCATTTTCCAGTTTTCTGGACCTTTTAATCCACGACCTCCAGATACGACAATAGACGCTTCTTTTAAATCTAATTTACCAGAATTGGTTTCAACGCTTTCTACCACAATTTTCCCATCTTTGGAGGCCATTGAAATTTCTTCTACACTTCCCTCTACAGCGTTTTCATGTGCTCCAAAAGAATTGGCAGCAACTGTTAACACTATTTTATCTTGTGTAGCCTCTGAAAGCATAATTCCTTTACCAGAAAAAGCTTTACGTTTAACTTGAAGCGGTGATGTGGATGCTGGCACTTCAATTACATTTGTAATAATTGAAGCTTCTAGCTTATTCGCTACAAAAGGAGCATAAGAAGACCCTTCTGCACTGTGCGATAAAATGATTACATTTCCGTCTGCTTTTTCGGCGATTAATTCCCCTACTATCTCAGGAGAAAGTTTATGCGCATTCGCTCCTTTTAAATTCAGTACTTTATTAGCTCCAAATTTATATAATGCGGAAGCATCATCTGCATCAATTGCAAGTGCTGTTACTGTTTCACCCACCTTGTCTGCTAAAGCCTTAGCATAAGAAACAGCTTCGTAAGCATTTTTCTTAAATTTATTATCTTGAGTTTCTGTATATACGAATATTGACATTTTTTTCTAGATTTAAGTTTATATTACTTTAGCCTCTTCATGTAACAATCTCACTAATTCCTCTACATTATCTTTATCTACTAAAGTTACAGAAGATCTTGGAGCTGGTTTTTCAAAATTATCAGCTTTTACTTGTGGTGCTACACCAGAAGCCGCAATTACATTCAATGGTTTAGTTCTTGCTTGCATTATTCCTCTCATGTTTGGAATCTTCAAGTCTTTTTCTTCTACAATTCCTTTTTGTCCCGCAATAATAGCTGGTAAATTAAACTTCACTGTTTCTTTACCACCATCAATCTCTGCTACCGCTGTTCCTTGATCACCTTCTACTTCTAACCCGATACAATTGTTCACAAAACTAAAACCTAATGCTGCAGCCATAAGACCTGGAACTGCATTACCATTATAATCAATAGATTCTCTACCAGTTAAAACAAGATCATATTGATTTTCAGAAATTATTTTAGCAATTTCTTTCGCTGTTGAATAGCTATCCTGAGGATCTACATCTACTCGTATAGCATCATTAGCCCCAATAGCTAAAGCTTTTCTCATCACAGGCTCCACAGATGCATCCCCTACTGTAATTACTGTCACGGTTGCTCCTTGTTTTTCTTGAAACCAAATAGCACGCGTAAGAGAAAATTCATCGTAAGGATTGATTACAAATTGAATTCCCGATTTGTCAAATGCTTTACCATCTGACGTGAAATTAATTTTAGATGTAGTATCTGGAACACTACTTATACAAACAAGTATTTTCATATGATTATTTTATATTAAGTATTGTTGTAAATATACTAAAAATTATTGATAATACTAAGCATGCATTTAATCAAGGAGACAGCAAAGAATATTTTCATAAGATGCGTTATGGCTTTATTACGGCATTATCAGCTTCTTTTTTATAAACTCTTTTTACAATAAATATACTTAGCTCATATAATAATAATAAAGGCACTGCAGCAATAAACATACTTAATAAATCGGCCGGAGTAATAAAAGCCGCTACAGTTAAAATTACAACAAAAGCATGTTTTCTATAAGTGGTCATAAATTCTGGTGTTACTAACCCCATTTTAGCTAAAAAATATATAATAATTGGTAACAAGAAAACAATCCCCATGGCTAATGTAGTTTGTACAAAAACATTGATATAGCTCATAATCGTCCATTCATTATCTACTCCCAAAGGTCTAAAATAGAACATAAAATGAACCGATAAGGGTAGCAAAAGAAAGTATGCAAACAAAACACCGATTAAAAAGAACATGATTGTGGAGAGCATCAAATAATTAGAATATTGTTTTTCTTTTGCCGTTAAACCAGGTTTTAAGAATTCAAAAAATTCATATACTATATAAGGTAAAGCAACGATTACCCCAGCCACCAGCAATACACCAATCATAGAATTAAACTGGCCTCCAAATTGAAGGTTTTTCAACTTCCCTTGAATATCAAATGGTCCTTGAAAAATTTCACCAATCCCTAGGTTTTCCCCTAAGCCATTAATCGCTCTAAAGGTGATAAACTCTGAAGTTAAAGGAGACATGATAATTTCTACAATCCAGTCCCACATCACTCCTACTACAACCATAGCCACCAATAAACCAACTATTGCGCGAATTAAATGTTTCCTTAATTCTGCAATATGATCTAAAAAGGGCATTTCTCCTGTTTCTTTTCTATTCTGCACTTATTCCTTCCTTTGTTAAACCATGGAAATCTATAATTCCAACGTAATTATTATCTTGATCTAGGACGACTAATTGTCCTATTTTATACTCATTAATTTGCTTCAATGCTTCTGTGGCCAATGTATCAATCTTGATAGTTTTGGGGTTAAATGTAGCAATATCTTTTGCAGTGAGCCCCTTCAAATCTGTATATTTCTCTAGCATTCTACGCAAATCACCATCGGTAACTACACCAACTACCTTATTATTCTCCATCAGTGCCGTAATACCATAACGCCCACCAGATAGTGATTGTATGACTTCTTGAATACTTGCATCCACATCTACTGCTGGTTTTTGCTCATTGTCTATAATGTCCCCAACTTTCAATAATAATTGTCTACCCAATGAACCTCCAGGATGGTATCGACTAAAATCTTCTGCATTAAAATTCTTCATTTTCATCAGGGTCATAGCAATAGCATCGCATAATACCAATTGTACAGTTGTACTACTAGTAGGTGCGAGATTATTGTGACCAGCCTCTCTGGTTACGGTGGTATCTAACACATAGTCACATTGTTGTGCTAAAAATGAAGATATATTTCCTGTAATAGCAATTGTCAATTGACATAAATCTTTAATGGATGGAAAAGAAGCTTTAATCTCTGCCGTATTGCCAGATTTAGAAAGTAAAAGACATATATCATCTTTTTGAATTAAACCTAAATCTCCATGCAAAGCTTCTCCTGCATGTAAAAACTGGGCTCTAGTACCTGTAGAATTTAATGTGGCTACCATTTTCTGTGCAATAGGACCATTCTTACCCACACCTATTACAACAATCTTCCCTTTACAATCAAATAGATGTTGCATGACTGAATTAAATTCACTCCCTATTTTATTTTTTAACTCTTGTATTTCAAGGAGTTCAGCTTCTATAATAGCTTTTGCGTAAGATGTTAAATTTAAATCCACAAGAGAATTCTTTTGTTGGTAATGATTATTTAATTAATTTTAAAAAAACAAAAATAAAAAGTCTCAATTGATTTCACGCTATGGCGGAAAATAATATTCAATTATCCATTGCTTTAAAGAAGCTATTCGGATTCAGTCAATTCAAAGGAGAACAAGAAGAAATTATCACTAGCTTGCTAGAAGGTAACAATGTCTTTGTCCTTATGCCTACCGGGGGTGGAAAGTCAATGTGCTATCAACTTCCTGCCATAATCTCAGATGGTTTAGCGATTGTTATATCGCCTCTCATAGCTCTGATGAAAAACCAAGTGGATGCTATCCGTGGTATTTCGGAAGAGAGGGGAATTGCACATGTACTAAATTCATCTTTAAATAAAACAGAAACCAATCAAGTATTATCTGATATAAAAAATGGCATTACTAAATTACTCTATGTAGCACCAGAATCATTGACTAAAGAAGAATATATTGAATTCTTCAAAACCATAGATATATCATTCTATGCCGTAGATGAAGCACACTGTATCTCTGAATGGGGACATGATTTTAGGCCAGAATATAGAAATATAAAGGCTATTATTCAGAAGATTGGGGATGCACCTATTATCGCCCTTACCGCGACGGCAACACCAAAAGTACAAGAAGATATTCAAAAATCTCTAGGGATGCTAGATGCCAAAGTTTTCAAAGCATCCTTTAATAGACCAAATTTATTTTATGAAGTAAGGCCCAAGATTGAAGCCGAAAAGCAAATAATCAAATTTATTTCAGAAAGAAAAGGACAATCTGGAATTATCTATTGTTTAAGCCGCAAGAAAGTTGAAGAAATAACGCAAATATTACAAGTCAATGGTATTGCTGCAATTCCATATCATGCTGGTTTAGATGCGAAGAAACGTGCTATGCATCAAGATATGTTTTTGATGGAAGATGCAGATGTGGTTGTTGCTACAATTGCCTTCGGTATGGGAATTGACAAACCAGACGTGCGATTTGTAATTCACTATGATATACCAAAAAGTCTTGAAGGCTACTATCAAGAAACTGGTAGAGCTGGTAGAGATGGTGGTGAAGGTTATTGCTTGGCGTTTTATGACTATAAAGACATAGAAAAATTAGAGAAATTCTTGTCTGGAAAGCCTGTTTCTGAAAGAGAAGTTGGTTTACAATTACTGAATGAAGTTGTTGCTTATGCAGAAACTTCTATGTCTAGAAGAAAATTTATTTTACACTACTTCGGAGAAGAGTTTGATGAAATAAATGGAGATGGTGCCATGATGGATGACAACATGAGTCATCCTAAAGAAATGATTGATGCGACTCAAGAATTAAAACAATTTTTAACCCTTGTACTTCAGACTAAGGAAATGCTGAAGATTAATGACTTAGTTAAATTATTGATGGGTAAATCATCTGTCATCATTAAGTCATACAGCTTACAGGATGAAGATTTTTTTGGAAGTGGAAAAGATAAAGATGAAACCTTTTGGCAAACCATTGGAAGACAAGCCGTGATTCAAGATTATTGTGTAAAAGAAATTGAGTCTTATGGCGTATTAAAATTGACTGAAAAAGGTAAAAAATTCTTAAAAAATCCTGCAAAATTTGAGATTGCAAAGGATCATGATTATTCTCAATTAAAAGAAGATGCAGATGATTTAGTGAAGTCATCGGCAGGTGCCTTAGATGATACTTTATTAAAACATTTAAAAGACCTGCGGAAAAAAGTTGCTAAAAAACATGGAATTCCACCCTTTGCGATATTTCAAGATCCAAGTTTAGAGGATATGGCGACCAACTACCCTACTTCGATCGAAGAAATGAGTAACATTTTTGGAGTGGGAGAAGGAAAAGCCAAGAAATTCGGGAAAGAATTTATATCATTTATAGCCAAATATGTAGAGGAAAATGACATTGATAAACCAGATGATTTTGTCTTTAAAAATGTGGTAAATAAATCTACTAACAAGGTTTTTATCATCAAAAGTACAGATCGAAAAATGGATTTTGAAGACATTGCTAAAGCCAAAGGTATGAGCATGGAAAGTCTTTTATCTGAGATGGAAAGTATTGTTTATCAAGGTACTAAATTAAACATTGATTATTATATCAATGATTTAATTGATGAGGAATTACAAGAAGAAGTGATTGAATTTCTGATGGAAGAAGCAGAATCTGATAGCATGTCAGAACTATTAGAAGAATTCGGTTACGAGATGGATGAAAATGAAATCAGATTGATGCGAATTAAATTTATGAATGATGTGGCCAACTAAATCATCCAGAATTTAGGTATTTCATCATTTTTTTATTAATTATAAAACTTAATTTTAAAGCCATAGCTTAAATGTTATGGCTTGATTTATGCATAATTTTTTTTTAGAATATAAAGTTCCTCATTTATGACTATTAGAAATATCAAAGATCAATTTACTGAAAGATTAAAAGACCTATACACTAAAGACGAAATAAACACCATATTTTACATTTTAGCCCAAAAGTTTCTTCATAAAGATCAATCCATTATCAAGGCTGGGTTAGATGAAAGTTGGTCTGAGATTGAATCTGCGCAAAAGCATTTTGAGTATGCGCTAACACAATTGGTTATGGGTGCACCTTATCAATACGTAGTGGGTGAAACACAGTTTCTTGATTATAGGATTTTTGTAAATTCGTCAGTTTTGATTCCAAGACCAGAAACTGAGGAATTGGTTGAATGGATTAAAAGAGACTACACCAATGCTTCTAATGAATTTAATGGTAGTATTCTGGATATTGGGACAGGCAGTGGAGCCATTGCCATTGCCCTGAAAGATGCTTTCCCTTCCGCAACTGTTCATGCACTAGATATTAGTAAAAAAGCATTGGATATTGCAAAAAACAATGCCATGTATAATCATACAAAAATTAACTTTCATGAGATTAACATCCTAGAATCGGATTTAAAGGATTTGCCTTATTTTGATATTATTGTAAGTAATCCTCCTTACATACCTATTTCTGAGAAAAAAGACATGGATACACAGGTCGTTGATTTTGAACCTAATGAAGCTTTATTTGTTTCAGACGAAAACCCTACATCGTTTTATTTCCAAATTAGTCAATTGGCACAAGATAGATTAAAGCCTAGAGGTAGAGTTTACTTAGAAATTCATCAAAATCTAATGGAGAAAACCAAAGAAATTTATGATATGGGATTCTCTAAGGTAGAGGTAAGAAAGGATATTTCTGGGAATTGGCGCATGTTAAGAGCAGAGCAACCATACACTTGTGGATAAATTAATTTGCTTATAATATAAATGCCTAAATGTAATTTTTATAAACTGATATATTAATTTTATAAATATAACTTATAAACATTATCGTTTAATATATTATTTTCCTTCTTAAATCATTTAAATTCCTTTATTTTTGCTAGAATTTAGAAGGAATTTACCGATGAAGTTTATAGAGAAATTATTGTTTTCGACCCGTGCCATGTCTTTAATGTTGTTTATATATGCCATATCTATGGCAATTGCAACGTTTGTTGAAAACGATTTTGGCACCCCAGCTGCTAAGGAAATGATATATAATGCCTTGTGGTTTGATG
>JBPCUN010000085.1:0-10378 GCA_051011115.1 Weeksellaceae bacterium | reverse complement strand
TGACAGAAAATCAAGCCAAACGGTTAGAGGAAGCTGGTTTATATGCCTACAATCATAATATAGATTCGTCAGAAGAATATTATAAAGAAGTTATTTCTACAAGAGCCTTTGAAGATAGACTAGAGACGATTGGAAATGTAAGGAAAACTTCTATTACGTTATGCTCTGGTGGTATAATTGGGATGGGTGAAACGGTAGAAGATAGAGCTGGAATGTTGAAGGTTTTAGCTAATATGTATCCTCAACCAGAAAGTGTGCCGATCAACGCATTGGTACCCGTAGAAGGGACGCCGCTAGAGGAGCAAGACCCTGTTTCTATCTTTGAGATGGTGCGAATGGTAGCTACGACAAGGATTGTTTTACCACAGACGCAAGTACGTTTATCTGCAGGTAGAACACAAATGAGTGAAGAAGGGCAAGCTTTATGCTTTTTTGCAGGAGCGAATTCTATCTTTGCAGGAGATAAATTGTTAACAACACCAAATCCAGACATCAAACAGGATATGAAGTTGTTTAATGAATTAAGTATCAAAACGCAAGCACCTTTTGAAAAGCATGCGAAACGTGAGCCAAAGGAGCCAGTAACACCACCATTAGGAGAAAATCCTCGATGGACAAGACCTGGACATAAAATTGAAAGAAACGAATTAGCAAAAGAGAAGTCTAAAATTAAAAAAACGGTATAATGAAGAAGATTAAATTTTTAGTGGTAGCGATTTTCATCTTAATGGGAATTACGCAAATGGATGCACAAGCTTTTAGTGGAAATGGAGACAAGAAGGCACAAGTTGGTTTTTCTCCTTATGGTAATGGATTAGGCTTACAAGGAACTTTTGATTATGGAATCCATCAAAATTTTTCTTTAGGAGCAGGAGCAGAGGTATACTTTGATGATGATGACGGGAACTTTTACATTTTTGGTAGAGCCAATGCACATTTAGGACAATTATTGAATATGCCATCCAACATGGATTTATATCCGGGGATTGATGTAGGGGTGTTAGGAGATGATATAGGCTTCGGAGCACACTTAGGCTACAGATACTTCTTTCAACCCAATTTAGGGGCCTATATAGAAATAGGAAATAGAGGTAGCATAGGTTTGAGTTTCAATCTGTAATCAGATAAAATAATCATTTGAGAATAGCAATTATTGGAGGTGGTGCCGCTGGTTTCTTTTTGGGAGCACAGTTGTCATCACCTTTTTTTGATGTACATATATTTGAAAAAGCTTCTACTCCTCTTCAGAAAGTTAAAATTTCCGGCGGTGGTAGATGTAATGTGACGCATGCCTGTTTTGATCCAAATATTTTGATAGACTATTACCCTAGAGGTCAGAAGGAATTGAAAAGCGTCTTTGGTCGTTTTCAACCAGGAGATACCATGGGTTGGTTTGGGGAAAGAGGTGTTCCGCTCAAGATACAAGATGATATGCGGGTGTTTCCGGTTTCTGATAATTCAGCAGATATTGTAGCGTGTTTGATTAATGAAAATCAAAAAAATAATGTCCAAATACATCTGAATGAAACGGTAAAATCTGTTTTAAATGTAGAAGATAAATTTGAACTAATTACCATACAAGAAACTTATATATTTGATAAAATAGTCTTTGCCCCAGGTGCCAGCAAGCAAGCTTGGCAAATGATAGAAAAATTAGGCCATAAGATTATTCCACCAGTACCTTCTTTATTTACTTTTAATTGTAAAGATCATAGAATTGTAGATCTACCCGGAACTAGTTTCCCCAATGCAGAGGTGAAGGTAAAGCATAGTTCATTAGAAAATTCAGGAAGTTTATTGATTACACATTGGGGTTTTAGTGGCCCAGCTATATTGGTTTTATCGGCTTGGGGAGCGAGAGAATTGGCTGATTTAAATTATAAATTTACTATTCAAATAAATTTTATAGGCTATCATATAGAAACTGTGCTGAATGAATTAAATGAGCTTAAAAGAAATAATCAAAATCAGAAAGTGGGGAAATATGCTCAATTTGAATTGACTAAACGTTTCTGGACTAGTGTTTTAAAGACTATTAAAGTTGACCCAGATGCCAATTGGCAAGAAGTAAGTGCAAAAAAGTTAGCGCATCTTGCTACAGCCTTAACGCAGGCAGAGTTTGAAATTAACGGTAAAAGTACTTTCAAAGATGAATTTGTAACAGCAGGTGGTGTAGACTTAAAAGAAATAGATTTTAAAACGATGCAAAGTAAACTAACCCCAAATCTCTATTTTGCTGGAGAGGTTCTAAATATAGATGCTGTGACAGGAGGATTTAACTTTCAAGCCTGTTGGAGTGAGAGTTATATTATAGCAGAATCCTTAAGAAGTGAAAATAAATAAGGTAGGGTATTATTCATAAATAGTATATTCGTTTGAAATAAGCTAAATAATTACATAATGGGTAAAATTTAGCTATATTTGTTTGTGATAATTTTAACATTGATGATAAATATGAAAAAGAATTTAATTGGGTTGCTCTTGTTAATTACCATCCCTTCACTTACTTATGCTGGAGGGTATAGGGTATCATTGCAAGGAGTCAGGCAAGCAGCTTTAGGAGCACAAGGAGCAGTATTATCCCACGATGCAAGTGTGGCGTTTTTTAACCCAGCTGCATTAGCATTTGTAGACAGTAAATTTAGTGTCGCAATTGGTGGTTTTGGTATCAAGTTGAATTCAACTTATCAGAACCCAAATACATTCGAGAACGCAGAAACTAATAATCCCGTTGGAACACCGTTGTATGCGGCAGCAAGTTATAAACCTACAGACAAACTAGCATTAGGAGTTAGTTTGACTACCCCCTTTGGTAGTACCATAGATTGGGGAAATGAATGGGGCGGAAGATATGTGATTGATAGAATTGAACTAAAATCTTATTTTATACAACCAACTGTCTCTTATAGATTCAACGATTGGTTCGGTGTTGGGGTAGGATACATCATGGCTAGTGGAGAGGTTAATATTCAAAAACAGGTATCAGTTGGGGATACAGATGGTAGCTCTGAAATCTCTACAGATGATGCAAGTGGAAACGGTTTTAACGTCGGAGTTTATATAAAACCACATGACAAAGTAACCCTAGGAGTTGCTTATCGTTCCATTGTAAGGATGAAAGTTGATAATGGCGATGTGTCATTTAACAATATTCCATCATTGGCTTTGGCAAACCCAAATTTACCATTTAACTCTACTAAATTTGATGCTGAATTACCGCTACCTTACGAGGCTATCTTCGGGATCAGTTACCAAGCTACTCCTAAATTATTACTATTAGGTGAAGTGGGTTCTGTAGGTTGGGAAGAGTATAGTTCATTAGATATTATCTTAAAAGATTATACCAATCCAGAGGTGAAAACCACAGACGTTTTTTCTGAACAAGACTATAGTCATACATATAATTATAGTTTTGGTGCTGAGTATGCGGCAACGGATAATATTGCCCTTAGATTAGGTTACAAATATGATAAGTCACCTTCTCCAGATGCACATTTTAATCCTCAAACACCAACAGTGAACTACCACGCTTTTACGGCGGGTATTGGAGCTGCATACCGTAATTTCAACATAGATCTTATGGGAGAATATATCCATGGAGAGGAGAGAAGCTTTAATAACGTAGATACTGGCCTAGCTGGCGATATCTATTCTAAAGGTTATATATTTGGCTTAGGGTTATCGTACAATATTAAATAATTTAAAAGACTATGAAATTAATATATAAATCCATATTTCTTGCAGCCTTATCACTTACAATAAGCTGTAATGAAGACTTTGAGAACGATGTAGATAATATCGTAATTACCAGCGGTGATGCTGATTTTAGCCAATATATAGCTTTAGGAAATTCTTTGACTTCTGGTTATTCAAATGGTGCACTATATAGGAGTGCGCAAGAAAATTCTTTTCCAGCTATTGTAGCTTCTCAAATGCAACGTGCTGGCGGTGGAACTTTTACACAGCCTTTAATGACAGATGACATTGGAGGGTTTGCTAATTTAGGTGTGAATGGCAAGCTACAATTAAAAATTGTGGATGGAAGTCCGGCGCCTATTCCTATGGCAGCAGAATCTAATTTTTCTTCTATTGCATCAGAGGGGCCATATAATAACATGGGAGTTCCAGGTGCAAAATCGTATCATTTACTAGCTCCTGGTTACGGAAATCCCGCAGGAATTGCTACAGGAAAAGCGAACCCATACTTTGCGAGATTTGCTTCTACAGCGAGTACCTCAGTGTTTCAAGATGCTATGGCTCAAAAACCAACTTTCTTCACGCTTTGGATTGGTAATAATGATGTATTGAGTTATGCTACAAGTGGGGGCGTTGGTACTAATCAAACTGGAAACATGGATCCAGCAACTTACGGAAGCAATGATTTATCTGATCCAAATTTAGTAGCAGGAATTATACAGAATCTATCACAAACAATGGTAGCTAGTGGAGCAAAAGGGGTATTAGCCAATATTCCAGCGGTTACTTCAATTCCATTTTTCACTACTATTCCCGCTAAACCATTATCGCCTGCAAATACAGCATATGCAAGCAAAATTGATCAATTAAATGAATTTTATAAAGGAATTAATCAAATCTTTGCAGCCGTAGGCGCAGAGGATAGACAAATAACTTTTAGCAAAACAGCAGGCTCTGGAATTGTGTTCACAGATGATAGCTTAGATGATTTATCAGCTCAAATTGCTGGGGCTTTAACACAAGCAGGTTACCCTGCACCTACAGCGCAATTATTAGGAAGTATTTTTGGTCAAGCAAGACAATCAAAAACTGGGGATTTAATTCCACTTACAATGAGTTCTAGAATCGGAACGGTAGACCAAACAAGAATGCAATATCTCATGGAACAAGGTGTTTCTCAAGAACAAGCAGGTTTATTATCTTTAGTTGGGCTTACCTATCCTTCAGATGAATTCGTGTTGAGTGCAGATGAAGTTAATCAAGTAGCGGCAGCTGTAGAGACTATAAATGCAGGAATTATCAAAGTAGCATCGGAAAATAACTTAGCAGTTGTAGATATGAATGCAATGATGAAGAGTTTACAATCTGGGATGTTATTTGATGGGGTTAGTTATAATGCTAATTTTATTACGGGAGGTGCTTTTTCTCTTGATGGGGTACATTTAAATGGTAGAGGGTATGCTATAGTAGCCAACGCTATAATAAATGCTATCAATAAGAAATATGGATCTAACCTACCACAAGTAAATCCAAACAATTATCCAGGAACTAAGCTTCCATAAATGGTGATTTGAATCAATTAAAAATCCTCAATGGACATCGTCCATTGAGGATTTTTTTGTTTCAGTTAATTCTTAAGAGATAATATTAAATCAGAATATTGATTAATAATCTGATTTAGATGAAGTATTGATACCTTCTGCGATATTTTTTGCAGATGAGGTTCCAATTCTTTTTACACCTAACGTTATCATCTCCATAGCCTCTTCATAAGTTCTTACACCTCCAGCTGCTTTTACGGGTAATTCTCCCGCATGCTCTAGCATTATTTTGATGTTTTCTGGGGTTGCACCATTAGGTCTACCATCAGACGTTTTGTAAAATCCTGTAGACGATTTCACAAATACATTCTTAGCCTTATCTGGGAAATTCTCTAGCGTTACCGTTTTAATTAAATTGGTGATGCGCCCAATTTGTTCATCATTTAATGCTGCAGCTTCTATAATCCATTTAATCACTTTTCCGTGATTTAAAACAAATTCATTACAAGTTTTAACTTCTTTGGCTACGCTTTGTATATTACCTGATTTGAAGGCTGTATAATTTAGCACAAAGTCTAGTTCGTCTGCTCCATCTTTAATCGCTTTCTCTGCTTCGTGTAATTTATCTTCTGTGGGGTTATTACCTTTATGGAAAGAAATTACTGTTCCCACTTTTACATTTTTGCCAGCGTTATCTATCATTCTACGTGCATTGGATACGTAATCTGGACGTATCATTACCGCATAAAAATCGTTATCTATCGCTTCTTGAACTAGCGCTTTAACCTTTTCTAAGGTTTCAGTTTCTGAAATTCCAGCCTGTTCAGGAGTTTTTAAATAAGTTGAGTCTAAGTATTCTTTAACATTTACGGTCATAATTAAAATTTTAAAATTGCATATACGGGAAAGTGATCACTATACCCGCCTAAATAATTGTTACCCGCATAAGTACGAAAGGGTTGTCCTTTGCGCTTGCGGCTCCACTCTTGTAAAAAGTGAGGGTTAAACACGTCTGCTTTATATAAATTTGGTTTTTCTTCTACATTCAGGAATTTAGAGGAAAAAAGCATTTGATCAAACATTAGTTTTTTAAAACCATGGGCATTAGAGAACTTCTTTTGTAAGCCAAATAATTCCATAGGGTTATAAAGGTTTTTCTTCGCATCAAACCATCGATTTTTCTCTGTCAATAAGTTCTGTTTAAGTGACGGAGAATCTGGCGACGCATTAAAATCACCTATTACCAAAATCGCAGGATCTGTTACTGTTTCATAAAGATCATTGATGCGTTCTCTTAATTTTTGCGTAATGGCACTGCGTTTTATATTATTGAATTCTTCATCACGCTGAGAGGGAAGATGTACCACAAAAATGTGTATAGTTTCGTATAATAAATCTCCTTTTACATAGAGAATATCTCTGGTAAGATCTCTCCCAGATCCACCATCAAGCATAGGTGGATGAATTGGTTCTGAATGTGCGATGGTAAAAATATCTTTATTGTAAATCAGCGCTACGTCTATTCCTCTTTCATCATCGGAATCGTAATGAACATAGCCATAATCATAATCCTGAAAATAACTGGTATGAATAAGATCATTCACGACAGAACCATTTTCTACCTCTGATAATCCTACAATGGCAGGAGGATTTCCTGTTTCATCTAAACCGATTTTAGAAATAGCCATAGACAATTTCCCTATTTTATTTTCATATCGCTCAATCGTCCATCTTTTATAACCTGTGGGCGTGTATTCTCTATCTAATTTATCTGGAGCATTGAAAGGGTCAAATAGATTTTCACAGTTATAAAAAGCGATGGTTTGTAAACGTTGCATAGGGTAAAGTTACTTAATTTATGGTCAAAAAGACAGCGTTAATATCCATATTTATCTTTCCATTTGGTTTTTAGAGCATGTCTGTCTATCTCTTCTCTTTTATTACGACCTGGTTCATAGATTTTGGTACCAGCAATTTCTTCAGGCAAGAATTCTTGTTCCACAAAATTATTTTGATGCGCATGGGCATATTGGTAATCCTTTCCATAGTTCATCTCTTTCATTAGCTTGGTAGGGGCATTGCGCAGATGTAGCGGTACAGGTAAGTCTCCTGTTTCTTGCACTAATTTTTGAGCTACATTGATAGCCTCATAAGTGGAGTTACTCTTGGGCGAATTAGCTAAATAAACAGCACATTGTGACAATACAATGCGAGCTTCTGGATACCCAATACTATTCACAGCTTGAAAGGTATTATTGGCCAAGATAAGCGCCGTAGGATTAGCGTTTCCAATATCTTCTGAAGCTGAAATCAATAATCTACGCGCAATAAATTTTAAGTCCTCTCCACCTTCTAACATTCTTGCAAGCCAATAAACTGCTCCATTGGGGTCACTTCCTCTTATGGATTTGATGAAAGCTGAAATAATATCATAATGTTGCTCCCCAGTCTTATCATATTTAGCCATATTTTGCTGAATACGTTGGGTCACAATCTCATTGGTAATAACGATAGGATTTTCTTGCCCTGCACTATTTACCACAAGCTCTAGGCCATTTAATACTTTACGAGCATCGCCTCCAGAAAACCGTATAAGTGCATCGGTTTCCTTTACTTCAATGTTTTTCTCTTTTAAAATTTCGTCATTCTGTATCGCATGATGAATCAAGCCTTCTAAATCCTCTTTGCTTAGTGATCTTAAGGTATAAACTTGGCATCTAGATAACAAAGCGGGCACCACCTCAAAACTTGGATTTTCTGTGGTTGCACCGATTAAGGTAATAAATCCTTTTTCAACAGCCCCTAATAGCGAATCTTGTTGAGACTTATTAAAGCGATGAATTTCGTCTATAAACAAAATTGGGTTTTGATTTCCAGAAAACAAGGTTTGATTTTTAGCTTTTTCAATTACCTCTCGCACATCTTTAACCCCAGAGCTTATTGCGCTTAGAGTATAGAATTGTCTTTTAGAATGTTCTGCGATTAATTGGGCTAGGGTTGTTTTTCCGGTTCCTGGAGGTCCCCACAAAATCATAGAGGAAAGCATGCCAGCATCTAGCATAGATTTGATAGGGGCATTCGGCCCTAGCAAATGCTTTTGATTGATGTAGCCCTCCAAATTGGTTGGGCGCATTCTTTCTGCTAATGGAGGAGTCATTAGAATATATTTTAATTAAATCAAGTGAAATTACTTCAAGAATGGATCCATTTCTTCTTGAATCTGCTTGCGTAAATTCATCAGTTTTACAGCATATTTTTCAAGTTCCATCTCATGATCTGTAGTGGGAATAAATTTTGGAATCTCCTTAGATTTTCCCTCTTTATCTACCGCCACAAAAACAATGATACAGTGCGTTTTCTTTTCAAAGTATTGCTCTGTAACTTTTTTAGAATATACATCGATGGCAATATGCATGCTAGTGTTTCCTGTGTATATAATAGAGGCGTCCACTTTTACTAAATCTCCAATCAAAATTGGTTTGTAAAATCTAATTCCACCCACATATACAGTAACACAATACGACTCAGACCACATACTCGCCGTGGAATAACCAGCTTGGTCTATCCATTTCATTACTGCTCCACCGTGCACCTTACCTCCATAATTAATGTCAGTAGGTTCACTTAAAAACTGAAAAGACATTTTTCCTTTTTCCATGGGGTAAAGGTACAAAATGAGTGTAGAAAACGGTGTGTTATCTCCTGATAGATAACCCACCGTTTATATAAATTTAAATCAAATTTACTTAAAATTCATCTCCGTAAATACTTAATAATTTATCTTTCAAATAAGAAGAAGAAAAATCTAATTTTTTATCATAGGTGTAATAATCGGATTTCAATGTGTTCAAATTGATTTCTTGATAGGCAGGAACTTGGTCTGTAGAATTTTCTAAAAGAATCAACGTGGAGTCATTTTTAAAATATGCATCCTCTATCCAATAAGAAGGTCCATAAAATAAGATGCTTTCAATTTTTTTGTTTTTAACATCCACAATCACTACTTCTTGATCTGGAGATATAGAAACTTCATTGTTTTGATCGAATTGAAGCTTATAACTCATAAAGTCTACATATTTGGTTGAGTCATGATTGTATTTAATAAACTTCTTATAAACAGGATTAAATTCCGGGCTCCAAATAGGTTTTACGGTTGTTTCATGTGGAACTAGATCAAAGGATTCCTTTTTCTTAAAATGGCTCATGTCAAAACCTTGCACTTTATCACTGTAATAACCTTTCCAACTTTCTAAGGGTTTAAAGGTCTCAGGTGCAGTTTCTACCGTTTTTTTATTATCTTCACTATCCTTATCAGATGTTACAGGAATAGCGGTGTCTTCAATTTTTTCATCCTTTTTAAAATCACAACTTACTAATCCGAAAATTAGGAAAAGGAGCGAGAGCATGTATATTTTCATAAAATCAAATTTTAATTAAAGTTACTCAAAGATAAAAAAGCAATTATTCTTAAACACGAAATTAACATTCCGTAATATAAAACTTATCTTTGCGTAAATATAATTTTTTATGAGTTTATTGATTGTCGGCAGTGTTGCTTTTGACAAAATTGAAACACCCTTTGGCAAGACAGATAGAATTCTAGGAGGAGCAGGAACTTTTATAGGTCTAGCTGCTTCTTTATTGAATGTTGATAATGCCATTGTATCTGTAGTAGGGGGTGATTTTCCACAAGTATTTATGGATTTGTTAAAGGATAGTGGTTCTGATATATCTGGAATAGAAAAAATAGACGAGGGTAAGACTTTCTACTGGGAAGGAAAATATCACTTGGATATGAATACCCGAGACACACTAGCGACAGAAGTCAATGTACTAGAGAATTGGGTTCCTACCATTCCTCATGATTGGCAATCCCCAAATGTAGTGATGCTTGGTAATTTACAGCCTGCAGTTCAGTTAGCTGTATTAGATCAAATTACGAGGCCCAAACTTGTCATCATGGATACCATGAATTATTGGATGGATCATTTCCGTTCAGATTTAGATGCCGTTATACCCAGAGTAGATGTATTGTGTATCAATGATGAAGAAGCGCGACAACTCACAGCGCAAAGTTCGTTGGTAAAAGCAGCCAAATTTATTCAAGAAACGGGTCCTAAATACGTAATCATAAAAAAGGG
>JBPCUN010000084.1:0-2506 GCA_051011115.1 Weeksellaceae bacterium | reverse complement strand
TACTACAACAATCCACATATCCAGTACAAATTGTATTAGGAGAATTTGATGCTGCAGTAGATGCTGAGGCGTTTCAGAAAATAATTCCTGGTAAAGATAATATTCAGGTTGATGTCTTGCCAGTAGGGCATATGGGGCACTTAGAAGCGCCTGATGAAAGTTTAAAAATCATACAAGAATTTTTGAAGAAGTAGCAGTAGGCTAATTTTTTGGGCGATTTAAAGTGCTATCCATTCCAATTCCTCGTTTTGTGGGAGACAAAAATCTAGTCTAGTGTATTCTGCTTCGCGCCATACCCTAGCCTTCGTTTTTGTTAACCCCACAAAGCCTGCGGGATTTCTATTCCTATCACGATCGCTTGATAAATTATTTTGATTAAAATAAAACCTTATGAGCCTCTTTCCTATAGATCCAAACGAACCTATTAATTTATTACCACAGGATGGTACTGCGTTTTATTATGGACCTATTTTCAATGCTATTCAATCGGACTCTTACTTGAAAACCTTTTTAGAAACCATCGCATGGAAAAACGATGAGATGATGGTTTTAGGGAAAAAAATCGTCACTAAGCGTAAAGTAGCTTGGTACGGCGATGTGGCTATGGATTATACTTATTCCAATACGACCAAAACAGCACTTCCTTGGACCACCGAACTTTTAGAAATAAAGACTAAGGTGGAAAACCTAACAAATAAAACCTTTAATTCTTGTTTACTAAATTTATATCATAATGGGGCTGAGGGACTTGGTTGGCATAGTGATAAAGAAAGTGATCTGGAGAAAGCTGGCGCGATAGCTTCAGTAACATTTGGTGCAGAAAGAAAATTTGTATTTAAACATAAAACCACGAAAGAAAAAGTAGAAATATATTTAGAAAAAGGCAGTCTACTACTTATGAAAGATGAAATTCAATCATACTGGCTGCATCGTCTGCCACCAACTACTAAAATTCATTCTCCAAGAATTAATTTAACCTTCCGCACCATCATAGGAAAAGGGATTTTGTAAAAAAAAAACTACCATTGATTTCCAAAGATTAAAAAATTACTCCCGATTGTCTGGGTGGTGTTCACTATATCCCATTTGTGGTAAATCATCAATCGCTTTAATCTCTGATTCAGTTAATTTAAAATCAAAAACATCCTTATTTTCTTTCATTCGGTCTGTTTTTGATGTTTTAGGAATAGGTATAACATCTTTGTCCATAATCCATCGCAAACATATCTGTGCTTCAGATTTATGATATTTATCGGCTAATTCCTTGATGATAGGCGCATCAAAAACTTTTCCTCTAGCTAATGGAGACCATGCTTGTAAAGTTATTTTATTCGCTATACAGAAATGGTATACTTCTGGTTGCCAATAGCCAGGGTGAAATTCAATTTGATTGATCATTGGCGTAATCTCTACCGTTTCTAATAACGGTTTTAAATAGGGTAGAGTGTAGTTGCTAACCCCAATAAACTTGATGGTTCCCTTTCGATATAGCTCTTCCAAAGCTTTCCAAGAGTGAGTATTCACTTCTTTCCATTGGTCTCCGTAAAGGTTTTGATTTGCGGGCCAATGTAATAAAACGATATCTAGGTAGTCTAATTGTAATCTTTGCAAAGAATTTTCTACAGATTTAATGACAGCATCGTATCCTAAATCCTCTCGCCATACTTTGGTTGTGATGATTAAATCTTTTCTCGGTACAGAACTTTTTTTTATTGCTTCGCCAACAATCTCTTCATTTCCGTAATAAGCTGCCGTATCGATCAAACGATATCCTTCATGGATAGCATCCACTATTATGTTATCATTTGATTTTCCTTCAATCTTATAAGTTCCAAATCCAATGGCTGGAAGGTTTGGTTTATTCAACAAAGTTTCATTATTCATAACTACCATAATTGATGTTCAAAAAGAATCTCAATCTCCTTGCCATGAATTTAATTTGAGGGAAAGGTGATTGAGATGCAAGCTTTTGCTTAAAACTTAGCAAGGCTATTTCACTTCTCTTAGTAAGATGGTATAGACTGGGAAGTGGTCAGAATAACCGTCTGCGCGGTAAGTGTCACCTCCATACATTCTATTTGGATAGCCTTTGTACTGTCCCTCTTTGCTCACAAGATAATGTGGAGAGAAGATTTCTGTTTTGTAAATTTGGTAGGTGTCGTATTGGTTTCCGATAAGTGATGAAGAAGTGATGATTTGGTCAAATAAATTCCATCCATCACGGTAAGCTAATGTACCGAAACCTTTATCATACATACTTTCCATGGCATTGTAGATGTCATCTTTTTTCAATTTTTTCTCATTCCCTACGGCCCCTAGAACCTTTTTGATTGAAGGACTTACAGGGTCATCATTAAAATCTCCCATGGCAATGATTTTCGCATCAGGATCTTCTGATCTAATTTCGTTAAAAATATCTTTTAATAATTGTGCTGCTGCCGCTCTTCTTGGAGCACTTGCCGCTTCTCCCCCACTTCTAGATGGCCAGTGATTTACTAGTAGGTGT
>JBPCUN010000083.1:0-14758 GCA_051011115.1 Weeksellaceae bacterium | reverse complement strand
GTGTAGTTCATAGATTTCACCTAAATTTTGTATAAGAATTAAATATATTTGAATCTATGAATCAAAAAATCCTGGTTACGGTATATATCTTTACAGCCTTTATGCTTGCGTTTGGTTTTGATTTTCTCTTCAAAGGCAGTTTTGACTTTCAACCTTTCAGAAATACCGTCTTTATTTATGCATTGGTAGCGTTGCTGTTTATTAGAAAACTGTTCCAATGGATTTGGTCAAAAAAGAATTGGTATAAAATAATTGGCGTTATTATACTGTATTATATACTATTTATAAGTTTTAGATATTTACTAGAAGAGATCTTAGTAGCTCGGATTATTGGTTATGGGAACTATCATCCAGATGTAACTACTTTTGCCTATATAAAAGATAATATATATTACGGTAGTATTTATCTTATGTTTGGTATCATCATATTTTTAATAGATAAACAAATAGAAGCACAACAAAAACAAGCTATTTTATTAGCAAACTATCACAAAGCGGAATTAGTTTTTTTTACGTTTACAAATAAGTCCTCATTTTTTATTCAATGCACTCAACGCAATTTACACTTTAACCTACAAAAAGTCTCCTAAAGCTCCTGCTGCTGTTATGCAATTAAGCGACTTAATGCGTTACATGCTCTATGAGAAATCAACTAAAATTGAACTAGAAAAAGAGTGGCAAATGGCTTTAAGTTATTTAGAACTACAAAAACTTAGAATCACAAATAACTTATTGACCGAAATAACAACGCAAGGAGACTTAAGCACTGTTAATATCCCTCCTTATACGCTCATACCTTTTTTAGAAAATGCTTTTAAACACGGTGATTTCAACTCCAGCCATGCTCCTTTAGCCATAAAACTTATTGTAAAGGATGACACGATACAATTCTATTGCAAAAATAAAATAGCATCTAACAAACGACATACACAAACAGGTATTGGGATCGAAAACCTCAGAAAACGTTTAGCAATTATTTATCCTCATAACTTCAAATTAAAACTCCATAAAACCAGTAACAATGAATTTGAAGCATATTTATGCATAAATTAGAGCACATGAGAACAGCCATATTAGATGATGAACCTCTGGCAATAGAGCTATTAAAAGATTATGCAGAACGAACTCCTCAACTTGCTCTTGCCTTTGCAGGTAGTGATGCTTTTTCATTATTAGATAAAATTGAAGCTGGAGAAATTGATTTGGTATTTCTTGATATACAAATGCCAGAATTAAATGGGATTCAATTTTTGAAGATAGTTAAGGATAAGTGTAAAGTTATACTCACTACCGCTTATACTGAATATGCGATAGATGGTTATGACTATAATGTTGTTGACTATTTACTGAAACCTATTTCTTATGAAAGATTTTATAAAGCAGTGCTCAAATTGGAAGATTTTAAACCACAGCATTTAAGTCAACCCAATCAGCAATATATTAATCACAATTATTTGTTTGTGAAAAGTGGATATAAAACTATGAAGATAGATTTGGGTGAAATTATATACGTAAAATCATCATCTGATTATGTGGAATATTATCTTACGGATCAAACTAAAATACTCAGCCTAGATACTATTAAACATTTGAAAACAAAATTAGAGCATAATGATTTTATTCAAATTCATAGATCCTACTTAATTAATTTAACTCATATTAAGTATACAGAACGAAATAGGGTTATAATGGCCAATGAACTGCGATTACCCATCGGAGAAAATTATAAACAAGATTTTTTTAATAAGATTCAATAATTAGAATAATAACCAAATACTCAAGATTTTTGATTATATTAAAATCTATAAGATTTATTTCTTACAGATTTTTTTATTCACGCAAACCAAAAAACTTTAACACATTAGCAAAGTATTTAGTCTTAGATAATTCTGTCCACCTCATTCTAATTGTGAATAACATTTAGGTTTTCAATAGAGATTAGATAGATTATTTCGTAATTTTACCGTCTTATGGAAAGTGCAAAGCAACAACAATACTCAAGCAATAAGTCTCGGAAAATCAATGCAGTAGACCGAGGGAAAGTGCCGCCTCAAGCTGTAGATTTAGAGGAAGCGGTTCTTGGTGCTATGATGATTGATAAAAAAGGATTAAACGAGACGATTGAAATTTTACAAGAGAATTTCTTTTATCGTCCAGAGCATCAATATATTTTTAAGGCGATTGCTACCCTATTTAATGAATCACAACCAATCGATTTATTAACGGTTTCAAATCAATTAAAAAAAGAAGGTAAACTGCAAGCTGTAGGCGGTGATTATTATCTTATTGGTCTTACGCAAAAAGTTTCTTCTTCTGCACATATTGAGTTTCACGCGCGTGTGATTCAAGAAAAATATGTGATGCGTAAATTGATTGAAATTTCATCCAATATTATTGATAAAGCCTATGATGAAACGACTGATATTTTTGATTTATTAGATGAATCAGAAAGTGAGATGTTTAAAATTACAGACGGAAGTTTAAAATCGAGTTATAGTGATTCTAAAACCTTAGTTTTTGAAGCGATTGAACAGATAAAAGCTATGTCTGAAAAAGAAGGATTAAGTGGAGTACCTTCTGGTTTTAAATCTATTGATAAAATAACATCGGGCTGGCATCCTGCAGATCTTGTGATTTTGGCAGCACGCCCTGGTATGGGAAAAACGGCTTTTGTACTTTCCATGGCCAAAAACATTACTGTTGATCATCAAATGCCAGTAGCTGTGTTCTCTCTAGAGATGTCTAGCGTGCAGTTGATTACCCGATTGATTGTGGGGGAAACTGGAATCAGCTCAGATAAGATTAAAAAAGGTAACCTTACCGATGCTGAGTGGAAACAACTTTACACCAAAGTAAAAGGGTTAGAAAATGCTCCTTTGTATATTGATGATACCCCAGCTTTAAATGTATTTGATTTACGTGCAAAATGTCGTCGACTGGTATCCCAACATGGTGTAAAACTTATCATTATTGACTATTTACAATTGATGACGACCCGTGATAGTGGTGGAAATAGAGAGCAAGAGATTTCTACGATTTCTAGAAACTTAAAAGCTATTGCCAAAGAATTAAATGTACCCGTAATCGCCTTGTCCCAATTATCCAGAGCCGTGGAAACTCGTGGGGGAACCAAAAGACCACTTTTATCAGATTTACGTGAATCTGGGGCGATTGAGCAAGATGCGGATATTGTATCTTTTATTTATAGACCAGAGTATTATAAGCTAGACCATTGGGATGATGATGATGCGACTCCATCAGCAGGTCAAGCAGAATTTATTATCGCCAAACATAGAAACGGTGCATTAGAAAATGTGCGTCTAAGATTTATTGGAGATCAAGCTAAATTCACTGATTTAGAGACCGATAGTTTTTCCTTTAATACTGGTCCTATGGAGATTCAGAGTAGCATGAATAATGATGATGATATATCTCCTATGGAATTCACCTCTACTCCAGAGGATGCGTTTGGTGCTGGCGACGGTAGTGCATTCTTTGGACAGGATGACGACGAGGATGACGACCTAGTACCTTTTTAGAAGTAGAAAAATTAGAAGCTTTTATTGATAGGCAATTTTAATAAATTCTTAGATTATAATTATAGGATATATTATCTATAGATTCAATTTGGAGACAAATGGTTTTGATTTTTATCTAATTTAAAATTCTAAACTTTATGACCGTATCAAACATTTTGTATCTTTGGGAAACTTCAAAAACATTACACTATGAAACTTTGGGACAAGGGCTTTTCCGTTGATAAAAAAATTGAAAATTTCACCGTTGGCAAGGATCGTCTTTTAGATATTTACATTGCCAAACATGATATGTTAGCTTCTAAAGCACAAGCAAATATGTTGGCAAAAGTAGGTCTATTATCAGAGGTTGATAACAAACAGTTACAAGAAGCCTTAGACCAATTATTAAAAAATCATGAAGAAGGAACATTCAAGATTGATGATAATTATGAAGATGTTCATTCGAAAATAGAGGCAGAATTAATCAAAGCAACAGGAGATGCTGGTAAAAAAATCCATACCGCACGTTCTAGAAACGATCAAGTTTTAGTCGCTATGCAATTATTCCAAAAGGAATATATAGAAAACATTTCAGCTAAGGTTCTGGAGCTTGTGGATATCATGCTTAAAAAAGCTGAAGATCATAAGAATGATTTGCTTCCAGGTTATACCCATTTTCAAGCCGCAATGCCTAATAGTTTTGGAATGTGGTTTTCTGCCTACGCAGAAAATTTATTATCCGATTTAGCCTTTTTTAAGGCTGCTTATCATATTGCAGATCAGAATCCACTAGGTTCAGGCGCTGGTTTTGGAACAAGTTTTCCTATTGACAGAGAGCAAACTACAAAAGAATTAGATTTTGGGTATATGGCGGTATCTTCTGTAGGAGCGCAAATGTTACGTGGTAAAACCGAAAAAGCGGTTGCTATGGCCATTGCTATGATTGCAGGCACATTATCCAAGCTTTCCTATGATCTTGTAATGTACAATAGCCAAGATTTATCTTTTGTAAAATTACCAAATGAGATGACTACGGGGTCTAGCATCATGCCTCATAAAAAGAATCCAGATGTATTTGAATTGACCCGTGCACACTGTAACCGCATGCAAGGATTGCCGAATGATATTATATTAACCATTAATAATTTGCCAAGTGGATATCATAGAGATTTTCAAATATTAAAAGAAATCTTATTTGAACCTATGATGCAATTTGATGATATATTGGATATTTTGATTTTTGCATTGCCTCAACTAGAAATTAAAACTGGTTACATGGAGCAAGAGAAATATGATAGCATCTACACGGTTGAAAACATTAATAATTTAATTCAAAATGGTACGCCATTCAGAGATGCTTACAAACAAGTAGGCTTATCGGTAGAAGATGGCTCTTACGTGCCACATAAAGATTTTAAAACAAGTCATATCGGTAGTATCCACAACCTTGGACTAGATAAAATTGAAGAAAAAGCCAGAGCATTTAAATTAAAATAAGATTCAAATTATATAACTCTTAAAAGCTTACAAGGATAATTAAAAAATACAAATTATCTTTGTAGGCTTTTCATTTTTGAACCTATGACCATTATTATTCTATTATCAAGTGTCTTTATAGGAGCGGGTATCTCTTACTTCTTTCATCACATCAGGGATTTATCTAGAATCTTATTGACTTTTAGCGGTGCTTTCTTACTTACTGCTACGGTTCTAGAGATATTTCCAGAAATATACCACAGTGAAAAACCAAATATCGGCTTATTTATTCTATTCGGGGTTTTCCTCCAAATTATATTAGAGGCAATTACCAAAGGGGCAGAACATGGTCATTTTCATCATCATAAAGAAGATAGTTTTCCTATTTCCATATTTCTAGGACTCATCATTCATGCCTTTATAGAAGGAACGCCATTGCATGAGGACAATGATAATCATTTATTGTACACCATTGCCATCCATAAAATCCCTGTAGCTATCGTTTTAACAGGATTTATAATGAAAATCACCACCAATAGAATCTATCAGTTCCTATTTATTTTAATCTTTGCTTTTGCAAGTCCAATTGGTTATTGGTTTGGTCATTTATTACCCTCTAATGCGACTACTTACATATTAGCTATGGTGGCTGGTATATTCTTACATATCTCTACCGTAATCATTTTTGAAAGTTCTGACAATCACCGTTTAAAATTAAAGAAAATTATCGCACTACTGCTCGGATTCGCTGTGGCTTATCTCACTATTGGTCACCATCATTGATATAGACACTAGATTATCCTTTAAAGTTTTTAAAGAAATAAACCAACAACAGCGCCCAACCAATAATCATTAACAAACCACCTATGGGGGTAACTGGACCAATAAATTTGGTAGGTAAATTGACTCTTTCAGAGAAAGCTAAAACGTAAATACTCACAGAAAAGAGAAAAGTTCCAATAATCATAAAACGTGAAGCATTTCGCTCTATTCCTGTTTCAAAATTTAAGAAGAATCCTAATACTAGTAATACGATGGCATGATACATCATATACCTTACCCCTACCTCAAAGCTCTCTAACTTCTCCACAGAAATAAGCTTCTTAAAAGCATGTGCTCCAAAAGCGCCTAAAATAATGGATAGCATTCCATACAATGCTCCAACGATTAATGTAAATTGTTTCATAATAAGAAATTAAAGCTCAAATATACTATTTTGATAACAGATTCAGTGGAAATTTTAATGCAATCAATTTCGAAGAATAAAAAAAGACCTAACCTTTCGGTTAAGTCTACTATACCATAATCTATATAATATCTTCTTAAAATCTATAAGTAGCTCCTATTCTACCACCAGATACTGCACTACCTCCGTTAAATTGTAGATTTACTCCCCAATTTGGGCTAAAGAAATATCGAGCACCAATTTGAGCTCCTAAGTTAAAATCTCCATCACTATGATCATATCCATCTGGCAGATTATCATCATAGCTATAATTGAAATATGTTAAATTCACACCTCCATACACATTCCACTCGCTTGGAAGAGTTAATAATCTGTCAAAATGATAGTTACCAATTGCACCTATGCCAAATGTAGAATAATCAAAACTATAACCAGCAAATTTTTCATCGTTAGAGGCATAAGAAACTTCTGCTCCAACTGTAATATCTTCTGCTATGTATTGCTCGTAGCCAGCATATACAGGAATACCATCATTAGAATCAAATCCAACTCCAAAGTTTATCTGTGATGTACCTACCTGTGCATTTGCAGCAGTAAAAATACCTGCGATCAAACAAAATGAGAAAATTGTTTTTTTCATAATATATTATTTTAACTTAATTGTTCAGTATTTGTACCGTAATGAAAGAAGTATGGTATTAATTCATTCCAGGAAGTTTATTGCCCATCATTTTCATCATATTCTTTCCTTGACTGGTCTGCATGAATTTCATCATTTTACCCATCTGTCCAAATTGCTTCAATAATTGATTTACATCCTGTACAGATCTACCACAACCCTTAGCAATTCTACGTTTACGACTTGCATTAATAACGTTTGGATTTTCACGCTCGTATGGAGTCATAGAATGAATAATTGCTTCTACATGTTTAAAGGCATCATCGTCAATCTCCACATCGCGTAATGCTTTACCTGCACCTGGAATCATCCCAAGGAGATCTTTCATATTACCCATGCGTTTGATTTGATCGATTTGCTTAAGGAAATCATTAAAATCAAACTTATTTTTAGCAATTTTCTTTTGTAACCGTTGTGCTTCTTCTTCGTCAAATTGTTCTTGAGCTCGCTCTACAAGAGACACGACATCACCCATCCCTAAGATACGATCGGCCATCCTACTTGGATAGAAAACATCCAATGCTTCCATTTTTTCTCCCGTAGAAATAAATTTAATTGGCTTATCAACCACCGTTCTAATGGTTAATGCAGCACCACCTCTTGTATCACCATCTAATTTTGTAAGTACAACACCATTATAGTCTAGTACCTCATTAAACGTTTTTGCCGTATTTACAGCATCTTGCCCCGTCATGGAATCTACAACAAATAAAGTTTCTGTCGGATTCACTGCTTCATGCACTTGACGAATTTCCTTCATCATAAAGGAATCTACAGCTAAACGACCCGCCGTATCTATAATGATTACGTTATGTTTATTTTCTTTGGCAAATTGTAATGCTTCCTTAGCAATTTCCACAGGGTGTTGGCTACCATCTTTCGTGAATACTGGAACGCCCACTTGTTCCCCAAGCACCTTCAACTGATCTATGGCCGCAGGACGATAAACGTCACCCGCAACCAATAATGGATTTTTACCTTTTTTCTTTTTTAAATAATTAGCAAGTTTACCCGAAAATGTTGTTTTACCAGAACCTTGTAAGCCAGCTATAAGAATAATGGTAGGATTTTCATTGATATTCAATTCAACAGCTTCCCCACCCATAAGCTCAGCCATCTCATCATGCACAATCTTGGTAAGGAGTTGCCCAGGTTGTAAAGTAGTTAATACATCTTGTCCTAATGCTTTTTCCTTTACTTCATTAGTGAAATCCTTAGCTACTTTATAGCTTACATCGGCATCTACCAGTGCACGTCTAACCTCTTTAATGGTTTCTGCCACATTAATCTCAGAAATGTGTCCGTGACCTTTTAAGTTGTGTAAAGCTTTATCTAATTTGTCCTGAAGACTTTGAAACATATCGGTATAAATTTATGCGTTTGCAAAAATACAAAAATGAATTGAATTAAATTAATCTTAAATTTTATCATAATTCAAGAAATAATTTTATATTACAAAATATGCTTAATTTATGAAGAAAGTGCTGTTATTACTTGCAGAGGGATTTGAATTTTATGAAGCTAGTGTGTTCATTGATGTCATGGGCTGGAACCTTTTAGAAGGTGATCAAAATACTACATTGCATACCTGTGCACTTAGAAAGGAAATTTTAAGCACCTTTAATCAAAAATTAATCGTTGATTATTTGATAAAGGATATAAATGTGGCAAATTATGATGCGCTAGCGATTCCTGGTGGGTTTGAACCATATGGCTTTTACAAGGATGCATATCATTCTGCTTTTTCTGAAATAATTCAGTCATTTTATAATGAAAATAAACCCATTGCGAGTATATGTACGGGTGCATTCCCCATTGCTAAAAGTGGTATATTAAAAGGAAAAGAAGGAACAACTTATCATTTGAATCCGGTGCGACACGCTGAATTAAAAGAATTAGGTGTTCTAGTAAAGAATCAACCTATCGTAGTTTCAGACCACATCATTACCTCATGGAATCCATCTACCGCTATGGATGTAGCATTTTTACTTTTAGAAAAATTGACTGATAAGGATAATGTTAAAAAGGTAAAGCGATTAATGGGATTTTAGATTTAATCTTCTAATAAATCAGGTCTTCTGTCCTTGGTTCTTTGATACGCTTGATTTTCTCGCCACTCATTAATTTTGGCGAAATTTCCATTTAATAAAACTTCTGGAACTTTCATTCCTTCCCATTCAGCTGGTCTTGTATAGACAGGTGGTGCCAATAAGTTATCTTGAAAAGAATCTTCTAGTGCAGAGGTTTCATTATTTAAAACACCTGGTAAAAGTCTTATAATCGCATCGGAGACTACCGCTGCAGCAAGCTCTCCCCCACTTAAAACATAATCGCCAATAGAAATTTCTAATGTGATGTATTTATCTCTTATCCTTTGATCCACTCCTTTGTAATGACCACATAACATCAAAATATTTCCTTTTAAAGATAATTGATTGGCCATATGTTGATTAAAAGTTTTGCCATCTGGAGTCATGTAAATCACTTCATCATAAGTGCGTTCATTCATTAAGTCTTCAAAACAACGTTGGATAGGCTCTGGTGTCATTACCATTCCTGCACCTCCCCCATATTGATAATCATCTACAGTTTTGTAATTATCTGTAGTCCAATCTCTCAAATTATGTAAATGCACCTCTACCAAATCTTTTTCTTGTGCTCTTTTTAAGATAGAAGCATCAAAAGGACTCTGTAATAATTCTGGCAATACGGTGACTATATCTATTCTCATGCTGTGAAATTAATAAAAAATAGCCACTTCAAAATTTTAAAGTGACTATTTATATTTTGATTTATAATGTCCTTTAATTAAATAGCAGGAAATTTACTAGGATTGCTTTCATGCATTAAGGCATATACTTTTTCTACGATATCATCTAAAGATGGTTTAGAGAAATAATCTCCATCGGTAGCATACGCAGGACGGTGTGAATTAGCTGTAATCGTTAACGGTTTGCTATCAAGTGAATGATAACCATCCATATTTTCAATAATTTGTTGTAAGATATATGCAGAAGCGCCTCCTGGTACATCTTCATCAATAATTACCAAACGATTGGTTTTCTCTAGACTTTTCGCAATTTGATGGCCAACATCAAATGGAATCAGCGACTGAACATCAATCACTTCTGCATCAATACCTAATGAAGCTAATTCTTTAGCTGCATCCATCACAATTCTCCATGTAGAACCATAAGTAACCAAAGTAACGTCAGATCCTTCTTTCGTAACCTCAACCTCACCAATTGGGGTTTGAAATTCCCCAAGATTCGTAGGCATTTTCTCTTTTAAACGATATCCATTTAAACTTTCTACGACAATAGCTGGTGTTTCTGTCTTCAATAATGCATTATAGAAACCAGCTGCTTTAGTTAAGTCTCTTGGCACTAAAACATACATTCCACGCACAAGGTTTAAAATTCCACCCATGGGAGATCCAGCATGCCAGATACCTTCTAATCTATGCCCTCTAGTACGCACAATCACAGGTGCTTTTTGTCTTCCGTTAGTTCGATATAACACCGTGGCTAAATCATCACTCATTCCTTGTAAGCAATATAGAACATAGTCTAAGTATTGAATTTCTGCAATTGGTCTTAGTCCTCGCATCGCCATTCCAATCCCTTGTCCTAATATCGTAGCCTCGCGAATTCCTGTATCACTTACACGATTATCACCATATTTAAGCTGCAGGCCTTCTAACCCTTGATTTACATCACCAATATGGCCAGCATCCTCACCAAAAACAAGTACTTTCTCATTATTGGCTAGAATATTTTCAAAGTTATCTCTAAGAACTACACGACCATCAACCTCTTCTGAATCAGAGGTAATACTAGGTTTAATTTCTTTTGGCAAATCTTGGAAATTCTCGAAATATAATTTACTAGAATATAAGTCTTGCTGCCTTTTCATTGCATCCTCTAGCCATTGTGACAAATCATGACGTGCAGCGATTTCTTCATTGATAGTCATACGCAAAACCTTGCGTACGGTATGAAGAATATCTCTTTTATTGATCGTAATTTTATTCTTTAAATCTTGAATTTCTTTTTCTACAAAGTTTTTCTTAGAAGATTGCTTCGCTACTTCTTTTAGCAATGGCATAGCTTTATCTTGTAAGGTAGATATTTGTTTTTCAAAAGCTGTCCAAGCTTTCTTCTGTCCTTCTTTTACTTGTTTTTTCGCTTTCTTATCAAGCTCATCTAACTCTTCTTCTGTTGCAATAATTAATTCATTATTCCCTTCAGCAGCCTTAAATTCTAAAATCCAACTTCTGAATTTTGCAATATTATCAAAGTCTTTTTCCCACTGCAGACGTTCTTCAGACTTATATCTTTCATGCGATCCAGAAGTAGAGTGCCCTTGTGGTTGCGTTGCCTCTCTTACATGTACCACTACTGGAATATGCTCCTCTCTTGCTAATTTCTCAGCTCTTTGATAAGACTCCACTAAGTCAGCATAATCATGTGCTTTGGTCGTGATGATTTCAAAACCTCTTTCGTTATCTGTACGCTGAAAACCTTTCAACATTTCAGATAAGTTTTTTTTGGTTCTTTGGTGATTTGCCCCTACAGATATACCATATTCATCATCCCAAATAGAAATTACCATAGGTATTTGTAAGACTCCAGCGGCATTAATAGCTTCCCAAAAGTGCCCTTCTGAAGTAGAAGCATCCCCAATTGTACCAAAAGCTATTTCATTTCCATTTCTAGAAAACATTTCATCCGTATCTGCCTCTGGATGATTTCTATAATATTTAGAAGCTTGGGCTAAACCTACCAACCTTGGCATTTGCCCTGCCGTTGGTGAAATATCTGCACTAGAATTCTTCTGGTCTGTCAGCCTTTTCCAAGAACCATCTTTGTTTAAAGAATGGGTTGCAAAATGAGCAGTCATTTGACGTCCGCCAGAAGCTTTTTCTATCTCTTCATCCGTTACGGCATATAGTTGTGCAAACAATCCTTCTATAGTAAGCTGACCTATTGCCAACATAAAAGTTTGGTCTCTGTAGTATCCTGCTCGGAAATCACCATTGCGGAAAACCTTCGCCATGGCAATTTGAGGAAGTTCTTTACCAGCACCGAAAATCCCAAATTTTGCTTTACCAGTTAATACCTCTCTTCTCCCTAGGAAACTCGCCTCTCGGCTTACCCGTGCCATATAATAATCATCTAATACTTGTTGTCTAAATGTATCAAAGGATATCTCCTTGGTCTGAGAAATAGTTTTTGTCTGCATAATATAAATAATTGGAATCTCTCAAAAATACAAAGATTTATTGATAATTCAATAATGCTATTTGGATAAAACGGATATTGATTAACAATATTCTATCTATTCTCTATACAATCAACAGGTTCTATAGCTGTTTTAATTGTCTTATTATAAAGAAAATAAATCACTATAACCGTTAGAATTACGGAACCTATAATTAACATTAAATTAGGTTCAAATACAGTTTCTTCTAAGTTTCCATTATAAATTGTTATGATGTAAGCAATCAAATTATTTAAGAAATGTAAAAAAATCACCAACCAAAGCGATCGCGTTCTCCAATACACAATTCCGAAAATAAAACCTAAAAAGCCTGCTCCCATAAATTGCCAAGGATTCATGTGGGCTGCACCAAATAATATTCCTGTAAGGATAACAGAAACCCAAGGATTCACACCTTTGTGCAACAACCCTCTTAAGATTATACCTCTAAATATAAACTCTTCTAATACCGGCGCTAATAAACAGACCATGATAAAAGCGGCGACTTTTTGCTCAAATACAATCTTCATGCTTTCGGTAAAAAACTTATAAAGATCTTCTAAAATAGGGTTCCCATCAATAGGAACTAACATGGTAAGATATTCTGCCAAAGGTAAAGAAACACCATATAATATGATAGCCAATATCGCTTGGATTGGATTTAATTTTCTATGAAAAAAATCTTTCACATCATTTAATCCCATCCCTTTAACTTTCAATAATACGAAGGCTACAGAACCAAACCCTAATAAAAAAGATAAGGGTAATAAAAGGATGCTTAATTCTGGAATAAAAAACGTAGGAGCAGAAACTACCCCTGCAACTAACTGCCCCAGCATGATTACAATAAAAAAGAACAACAAAGACTCTAGAATTGTAACTTGAAAATTATGATAGGTATTTTTAATTCTTTGAAACTGCGGATTATTCATGATGATAAGATTTGCCTTGCAAGATAGTAAAAGCCCTATAAAGTTGTTCTACAAAAAACAACCTCACCATTTGATGGGTGAATGTCATAGCGGATAGAGAAATTTTATAATTACTACGCTGGTACATGTTTTGTGAGAAACCATAAGGGCCACCAATCACAAATACCAAATGCTGCGTCATAGATACAAATTGTTGATTCAAAAAGTGGGCAAACTTAATTGAACTCATGGCTTTGCCCTTTTCATCTAGAAGAATTACATAATCTCCAGATTTAATTTTATCCAAAATCATTTTTTCTTCTTGCTGTTTCTGTTGATCAATCGAAAGACTTTTTCTATTTTTAATGTCTGGTAATTCTATAATCTGAAAATTATAGTGTGCAGGCAAGCGTTTTCTATACTTATCTATCAATTGTTGAATCTGATTTTCATCCGTTACACCTACACAGACCAGAGAAATTTGCATATATTTGTTTTTACGACCACAAATTTATGGGTTTTAAAGAAATATTCCAGAACTTAAAATCGGTTCGTAAAATTAAAGCCGTTTTAGAGAAAATTCCTATCCCCACGCTAGAGGACACGAATCTATACGTGCTTATTAAAATATACTTTGCCAGTTTAATAGAAGGCAGTATCACGACAAGAGCTTCCGCTATTTCTTGGAGTTTATTTTTAAGTTTTTTTCCATTTCTATTATTTGTGTATTCATGGATTCCTTATTTACCTAACTATGATGATATAGAAAATATTATTTATTCCTTTTTAGTGAATAGGATTTTTCCACAAAATGATGCTACACAAATAGAAAGTGTTGTTTCTATTATTGCTCGCAAGACCACAAACAGCTGGTTCACTATCATACTAGCGGTTTTTTTTGCAACCAACGGAATCAATTCTTTAATGACAGGATTCAGCAATACAGCCTATCGTATTGCAGGTGTTAAAGATAGAAACATCATACAACAATATCTTGTATCTCTAGCTTTCACCGTCTTTTCTACTGCTTTTTTATTATTCTTTTTGTGGTTACTTAATTATGTGAACAGTACGGGAGAAATCATTTTAGACACTACACTGGCGAGTGATGAAATGATTATGTGGGTAAAAAGAGTTTTATTCTTTGGTCTTACTTTTATCTTTTTTCTTACCGCTGTCTCATTACTATACTTCTACGGGATTAGCTTTGATGGAAGATTTAGAAAAATGATCCCTGGGGCAGTATTCACAACCTTACTTTTCTTTTTACTCGTTTTAGGATTCAGCTCCTATATAGAAAACTTTAATAATTATAACCTATTATATGGTTCAATTAGTACTTTATTAATTGTGATGCTTTTCTTATATATCACTGTACTGATTATTTTATTGGGTTTTGAATTAAACATGACCTTACTCTATGCAAAGGATAGAAAAGACATCTTAGTAAAAGAATTAGAGATAGAGCCGTGAACTTATAATAATGGATAACCACAATTATGGCAATAATTTGAACTAGGCAAATGTCTTTCCTCACTACAATTTTGACAAACCTCTAATAGCAACTCTTCATGATCATCATGTTTAGATATCTGCGCTGTTACTATACCTGTAGGTACTGCTATAATGGAATAACCTAGAATCATAATTGCAGAGGCTAGTGCTTGGCCTAATGGTGTAACAGGTGATATATCTCCATATCCTACGGTTGTGAGCGTCACAATAC
>JBPCUN010000082.1:0-58129 GCA_051011115.1 Weeksellaceae bacterium | reverse complement strand
GTCCATAACCCCACCATGGATTATACCATGGATCCGCATCTACTTGCACTCTGGTATTTTTCTTTGCAGAAAGGTTGATAATAATATCTGCAGTATTTTCTGAAGAGGCAGCCTTCATCCCTTTATGAGTAAGTTCAGCCGTCACCGCAGAGACAATTCTTCTTTTGTCTAAATCATTCATATTTAATTGATCCAGTCCTTTTTGATGAAAGCTAAAAGTTTGAAATTGATCAAAACTTACGTTTCTATCATAGTCTGTGGAAACACGTACAGAGGAACAAGAGGTAATGAATAGCAGTAAAAATATTCCTAAAAATGTGGTTAAATTTCTCATAAGAATAATGTTGGATGTATAGGGATTAATCAAAAAGTATTCCAATTGATTATAAATGACTTAGCGATTAGAGATAGGTTTTTTAAAACTATCTGTTTTCTTATCATAGCCATAGGGGCAATGCCTACACCCACTCTTGCAACAGTAGCCCCGTTTTAAGTGAAACTGCGCTGTAAATACTTTGTAACCTTCTGGTGATAGATAGTAATCACCTTCTTCTATCGGGATGATTTTTTTCATGTTATAAATATAGCATAGATTTTGAATATAAATTAAATATTGTATAACAGCATGGTTCTATTAGTAGCAAATAAAATTTTAAGAAAAAACGTCATGGCTATGGCGTTGTATCCCTTTATATTGTTGCGGGATGGTGAAATGAAGTTGAATACAAGGTTAATCAATCACGAACGCATTCACCTACGACAACAGCTAGAATTACTGATCGTTCCTTTTTATTTCTGGTATTTGATAGAATATCTTTTTAGGCTTATTCAATACAAAGATGGACATTTAGCTTATTTGAATATTTCTTTTGAAAGAGAAGCTTATGCCAATGAGTATGATATGAATTATTTAAAAAAGAGAAAACTCTTCTCCTTTTTGAAATTTATATAATTCAATAAAATAAAAAAAATGCCACCTACAAATTAGTAAATGGCATTTGAATCTTAATTGTAAAGATTAAAACTTAGAATAACTCTTTTCTAATGATGTTTTGACTTCTTTCTGGCCCCACAGAAACCAAATACACTTCAATTCCTAGGTAGTCTTCTATAAATTTAATGTATTGTTGTGCGGTTTTAGGAAGCTCATCAAAGCTATTGATTTTGGTAATATCCTCATCCCAACCTGGTAACTCTTTGTAGATAGGTTTATATAAAGATAATTTAGTAGTAGAAGAGGTAAAGTAATCTATAATTTGACCATCTTCTGTTTCATATTCAGTACATATTTTAATGTTCTTGAATCCACTCAATACATCTAGTTTGGTAATCACAAGATGTGTAATTCCGTTGATCATCGTTGCATGCTTCAATGCTACAAGATCCAACCATCCACAGCGTCTGGGGCGACCTGTTACTGCACCGAATTCGTGTCCAACCCTAGCCATAGTTTCACCAGCCTCATCAAAATCTTCTGTCACGAAAGGGCCATTCCCAACGCGTGTACAATAAGCTTTGGCTACTCCGATTAGGTTTTCTAATTTATTCGGCGGAACTCCTGCACCTACGCATACACCTCCTGTTGTAGGAGAAGATGATGTTACATACGGATACGTACCAAAGTCGATATCTAGCATTAAAGCTTGAGCACCTTCAAACAATACATTTTGTCCTTCGTCTATTGCTTGATTAATTTGTAACTCGGTATCTACAATTTTATCTTTTAAGATTTCACCATAGCCTAAGTAAGTTTCATAGATTTCATCAATATCCAATCCTGGCTTATTATAAAGCTTTTCAAAAATCGCATTCTTGATTTCAATATTTTTCTCTAACTTTTCTCGTAAAATGGTAGGATTCAATAAATCTATTGCACGAATACCGATTCTAGCAACCTTATCCTCGTAACAAGGTCCAATTCCTTTTTTGGTTGTACCGATGGATTTTTCTCCCAAGGCCTCTTCTCTATAAGTATCATATAGGATATGGTAAGGCATGATAATATGTGCACGTCTACTGATGTATACATGGTCTGTACGTAAACCTCTTTCTTTAATTTTCCCTATTTCATTCAAGAAAGCTTTAGGGTCTACTACTACACCATTACCTAGGATACATTTTCCTCTACATTGTAATACACCAGAGGGCAAAAGTTGAAGTACGAATTTGTCTTCTCCCGCATACACGGTGTGTCCTGCATTGTTACCTCCCTGAAAACGAACTACATAGTCAGATTTAGCAGATAGCACATCTGTTATTTTTCCTTTTCCTTCGTCGCCCCATTGAAGGCCGACAACTACAAATGTTGACATATATTTAATTAAAACATTAATTCTGTCTTCAAATATAATTAAAAAAGGTGCATTTTATAGTTTATTCTCTATGATTTTCAATATATATACTCATTGTAGGGCAATAGGATGTTTTTGATTATTTTTGGAAAAATTTAATGTTGAATATTTTAGACATATTACTACTGCTTCCACTTCTATATGGATTTTATTCTGGGTATTCCAAAGGATTAATTTCTCAATTTACAGGATTGGTAGGTATTGTGGTTGCCTTTCTATTTGGAGTAAAACTATCAAGCTATATAGGTGCTTATCTACTAGAACAGGGAATCGTAAATCCTGCGTGGAGTGGTATTGTAGGTTTTGTGGTGACAATGATGGGGATTTTTCTCGCACTCAAACTAGCTGGAAATATCGTGCGTAGAACCAGCAAGTTTATAGGCTTAGGTTTTATAGAAAAGTTAGCTGGAGGTGTGTTAGGTAGCATCAAGTATGGGCTCATAGTGATGATCCTGCTGGTGTTTTTCGTTAAGTTAAATCAGGTTTTAGAAATTGTTCCACAGGGAACTTTAAAAGAAAGCATGTTATATCCTTATTATCAAACATGTTTTGAAGCAATGTATGAATATTGGAATCCAAAAGATAACACAAACTTAACATAAGACCCACTATCTTCGCAAGATTGTGAATATATGGATTATCATAAATAGTTTAGGTGCCGTCGCTTTGTTTCTTTTCGGAATGAAGATGATGAGCGATAACATTCAACAAACCTCTGGCGTACGTTTAAGAAAGTTCTTAAACGCTATGACCCAGAGTAAACCTTGGGCATTATTAGCTGGGATTGGGCTAACCTCTGTCATACAATCATCTTCTGCGGTAAGTGTTCTATCGATTTCATTTGTGAATGCTGGGTTACTAAACTTATTAAGAGCCTTTGCTATCATTATTGGAACTAATATTGGTACCACCTTTACGCTATGGATTGTTTCCTTAGGGTTTGAGGTTAATATTTCCTCTATAAGTTTACTTGTGTTAGCATTAGCCATACCCTTTTATTTCTTTGCTAAACCCAAATTCAAGAAATGGGCATCAGTAATGATAGGGTTTTCATTGATGTTTATAAGTCTCAATTTATTACAAGGTTATTTGACGCCATTGGTCAAAGAAACTTATATCTACAATCTTATTAGGGAGTCTGATCCTTCTACAAGTTTGAACAAGCTTATCTTAATTTTTACAGGACTGGCACTCACGCTTATCGTCCAATCCTCTAGTGCCAGTACATCTATAGTCGTGGTCTTATATTCATTAGGATTACCCTTAGAAGCTTGTGCCATGATGATTATAGGAGCCAATATTGGGACAACATTGACTGCGCAAATTGCGGCCATCGTAGCGGGTTCATATGCCAGATATGTAGCGTACTTCCATACCGCGTTCAATATTTTAGGAGCTATTGTTTTCTATTTCTTGGCCTTTCCTGTAATTCAGTTTATACACCAGCATGTACAAGATGATTACATTATATTAGCGCTATTTCATACCATATTTAATATTGGAACAGCCATTCTTGTATATCCTTTCTTAAACAAAATTGTCAACTTAATCTATAAACATACCCTAGACAAAGAGAATGCAGAGAGCTTACAAATGATGCGTTCTCCATTTAATGTGACACCAGAAATCTATCTGTATGAGGCCACTAATATGCTTTCTACATTTGCAGGGAACATCAAGCAAACCGTAAGTTTTCTAGGGCGTATGATTACAGAAAGTGATGAAGAGAAATTTGAAGAACTACATCAGAGAATCATTCAATTAGAACAAGAAGGAGATAAATTAGAGGAACAAATTATTACCTATCTAGATCAAGTAGCGATTATTAATCTAAGTGGAGAAAACTCCAAGAAGATTAATCATCTCATCAATGTTTCTAAAGAGCTAGAAAACATTGGAGATTTAGCCATTAAAACCTCTTATACGCATAAAGACAGGAGAAAATCAAGTAGCTTTATTACGCCAAAACTGCGCACCCTTCTCCTAGAATTACAAGATGTATTATCAGCAGCCACCACCCAATTCATACAGAATTTAAACGAAATTCAAATAGATCCTAATTTGCCACTTTCTAAAAAGCAAGAAAACAGAATCAATGAATTGCATCAAGAGGCCTTTAATGCGATGCTCGTAGCATTAGAAAAAAATAAAATCAAACCGCTAAGCGCCATGCACTATCGGGAACTCATTCAGAATTATGAACTCATAGGCGATCACCTTTATAAAGCAAATAAATCACTCATCCGTTGATTTACGTAACTTTGTGTTTATGATCATTCCATCGGTACATTTTCAGGATTATAACGCAAAAGCCTTCGAAGATAAATGTTTAGAGCTATTCCATTTTCAGGCTAAGCATAATTTAACTTATAACAAGTTTATCCAATTTCTTGGTGTTAATCCATTAGAAATTCAGGAGGTTATGGAAATACCCTTTATGCCGATTAGCTTTTTCAAGGAATTCAAAATTGTGTCCACAGAAGAACCCACAAGCAAGATATTTACCAGTTCAGGGACCACAGGCAGCATCCCAAGCAAGCATTATGTAGCAGATATAGCATTATATCATCGGCAATTAGATGCCAGTTTCAAGCACTTTTATGGCGATTTTCAAGATTATGTGGTTTTTCCCTTGCTTCCTGCTTATGCTGAACGTTCTGGCTCTTCCCTTATCGATATGGTAGATTATTGGATGACCAAAACAGGGCAAGAAAATAAGAACTATTATCTATACAATCACAAGCAATTGGCCCAAGACTTATTAGAGGCAAAACTAGGAAATAAAAAAGTAATTTTAATCGGCGTTTCGTTTGCATTGATAGACTTTGCAGAAAACTTTCCTATGGATTTAGAGGGCGTTACCATTATTGAAACAGGCGGAATGAAAGGTCGTAAAAAAGAAATCACAAGACAAGAACTGCACAAGATATTAAGTCAGGCGTTTCAAGTTGAGCATATTCAATCAGAATATGGAATGACAGAGCTCCTATCCCAGGCGTATGCCCAGAATAATGGACTGTTCCAAACCCCTCCATGGATGCAGATTTTACTGCGAGATCCAGAAGATCCTTTTAGTTATGTGCCACAAGGGAAGTCAGGTGGAATTAATGTCATCGACTTTGCCAATGTAAATTCTTGTGCCTTTATCGCCACCGATGATTTAGGCCGGTATCATGCAGACAATCAATTAGAAATCCTTGGTCGGTTTGACAACTCAGACGTTAGAGGGTGTAATTTAATGGTTTTATCATAGTTTTTCAAGGAGCCAAGAACCCGCTTCTTGTTCCAATTCCGCAGGTTGTAGCTTATAAAATCTCAGCCTCCCAAGAGCTTCCATTCGGTCGCTTTAGCAAACTGCATTTTATTTACGCTCCTACCTTTACGGGATTTCCACTACAATCGGGGCTATGAGAAATCTAGTATTTATTATTATAACTACTTAATATGGTTAATAACTTACTTAACATAACTTTAAAGTTTATATATGCTTTTGTATATTTAGATTTATAATATTAGTATAAATATGAGATATAAAGAGAAGTGGAGATTAATTTTAGAAGAAAAAAGATTTAGAGGTAAATCTAAAACTATTGATAGTGATGGTCGTAATCCATTTGAGAATGATTATGGTCGGTTAATTTCAAGTTCCCCAATACGAAGATTACAAGATAAAACTCAGGTTTTCCCATTAGAAGAAAGTGATTTTATTAGAACCAGACTTACACATTCCTTAGAAGTGTCATATTTGGCCAGTTCTATTGGTCAAAGCATTGAGAATTTATTGCTAAAAAAAGGTGAGTTAGATAAAGAATTAAAAGGTAATTTAAGTTCTTTATTGAGAGTTGCTGGTCTAATTCATGATTTAGGTAATCCACCTTTTGGTCACTTTGGTGAGGAAGCCATTAAAAAATTCTTTAAAAACTATTTTGAAAATAACACCAAAACAACTCTTTCTAATCTTGAGAAAGCGGATTTTGAAAATTTTGATGGTAATGTTCAAACATTTCGAATTTTATCAAAATTATACTATTTTGGAGATGAATATGGATATAACCTAAATTATTCTAGCTTAGCTTCAATTATTAAATATCCTTCGAACTCTTTAGAAGGTAATAAAAAACCTACTACTGAAATTGCCAAGAAAAAGTTTGGTTATTTTGTTACCGAAACAAAAACCTATAAAAAAATTAATGATTACTTAAAACTAAGAAATAGAAGGCATCCTGTAGTTTATTTATTAGAAGCAGCTGATGATATTGCCTATAGTGCAGCTGATATAGAAGATGGTGTGAAATTAGGTAAAATTAATTTGAATGATATCGAAAAAATATTTTCAGAAAACTTAACCGATAACAAAGACGCTGTATTAAATAAAATTAGTAATCTGAGATTAGAATATAGTAATAAAAGAAATATTGATTCATCATTAATTACCCAAAAGTTTCGGATTTTCACGCAAAAGATTATGATAGAAAATATTGTCAAATCATTTGATGAAAATTATGACGAAATTATGGAAGGAACATTAGAGGATGAAATTATTGATATTTCAGGTGCAAAGGATATAAGAGAAGCGTATAAATCTCTTCAACGTATTGTTTTTGACGATAAGACAATTTTAAAGAAGGAAATTGCGGGGTGGGAAGCAATATATGGATTGTTGGAAATCTTTGTTCATGCGTCACAAAGTGAATCTTTTAAATCAAGTGGAAACAATTTAGAGGCTCGTATTTATAAGATAATTTCCACAAACCATAGAAAAGTATATGAAGAAATTGAAAATTATCCAAATTCAGAATACAAAAAGCTTCAGTTAATTGTTGACTTTATTAGTGGGATGACCGATAGGTATGCAATTAGGCTATTTCAACAGTTAAAAGGTATAAAGATTTAAAATGTGGATTATAGAACTATAAAATCAAATTTCAAAGTACATTTAAACTTAGACTTGCAAAGGAATCCTGAATTCAAATACTTGTTGTATAATATATTTGTGTATGGTAGTGCATATATTGTCGGTGGATACTTTAGGGACTTCCTAAATTCTAAGAGCTCAAGAGACTTAGATATAATAATTGATTTGGATAACACAAAGTTAATCGAGATTATCGATGAATCTAATTGTTATTATACTATAAATAGGCATAATGGAATAAAATTGCAATTTGAAAACTTAATTGTTGACATGTGGAGTATAGAAAATAATTGGGCTTTTAAGAATCAGCTTGTCAGACTTAATGATAAGGATAAGCTTAGTAGTATTGCAAAAGGATGTTTTTATAATTACGATTCATTAGTTATTAACGTTCATACATTTAATAGTAACATTCAGAACTATTTATCATATGTAAAAAATAAAAAACTTGATATTTTATTAAAATCTCCAATTTATAAAAATTTAAATCCTACGACTGAGGCAAATATTTTAAGAGCGTTTTACCTTAAACAAAAAGATAATATACAATTTTCAAATAATACTAAAAATTATTTGATAGATAAAATCGGTCAATTTAGAGATAATCAATTAGACCCAATTGAAATCTTAAGAGAAAAACAATTGCAATACCCGAAATATTTATCCTTAAGTGCAAGCGACCTTAAAACGATGATTGAGCATTTATATGAAGGAAATGAAATTAATGACCAATTATATTTGAATTTATAAAAATTATTGTTTTTGATAAAGTTTTGAAATTATTTCATCATTTATAAAAAATTCAAAATCTTCTGCCGACATAATTATATTAGATAATAACCATATCAAATATATAATTATATAATAAAAAATTAAACCAAAAAACCGCCTCATTCCGAAGCGGTTTTTGTCATTTTTATAAATGTGTAAGATTAAGCTTCTGTGTAGAACTTAAAGAAATATGGGATAGTTTCAATTCCTTTGTAGAAATTAAATAAACCATAGTTCTCATTAGGAGAATGGATAACGTCAGAATCTAATCCGAATCCCATAAGAACACATTTACTTTCTAGTTCTTGCTCAAACAATGCCACAATTGGTATGCTCCCACCACTTCTAAAAGGAATTGCCTCTTTATCAAATGTTTTGGTCATGGCTTTTTTCGCAGCTTTATACCCTTTTCCGTCAATTGGCAATACATAAGATTGTCCACCATGATGCGGTGTGCAAGTTACCTCCACGGCTTCTGGCGCAATAGATTTAAAGTAGTCTGCAAATAATTTTGTAATCTTATCTGGATCTTGATCTGGCACCAAACGCATAGAAATCTTAGCTTGTGCATAAGATGGAATTACTGTTTTAGCTCCTTCACCAATATAGCCACCCCAAATACCATTCACATCGAGTGTCGGGCGTATAGAGTTTCTTTCGTTGGTAGAATACCCTTTTTCTCCCATGACATCATTGATGCCAATAGACTTTTTATAAATCTCTAAATTAAATGGAACTTTAGCCATTTCTGCACGCTCCTCATCACTCAAATCCTCTACATCATCATAGAAGCCAGGGATGGTGATATGGTTGTTTTCATCATGCAATTTGCTAATCATATCGCACAATACATTGATAGGGTTAGGTACAGCACCACCATATAAACCTGAATGTAGATCCTTATCTGGTCCTTTTACTTTCACCTCTACATAGCTCAATCCACGCAAACCAGTACATAAACTAGGAACATCTTTGGCTACAAGACTAGTGTCAGAAATTAGGATCACATCATTCTTTAATTTCTCTTTGATTTCTTTTACAAAAGTACCAAGACTTTCAGAGCCAACTTCTTCTTCACCTTCAATCATGAATTTTACATTACAAGGTAATTCATTGGTTGCAATCATAGCCTCTACAGCTTTCACATGCATAAAGAATTGCCCCTTGTCATCGGCAGAACCTCTCGCAAAAATAGCACCTTCTGGGTGAATTTCAGTTTTCTTAATCACTGGCTCAAATGGTCCAGATTCCCATAAATCTAATGGATCTGGTGGTTGCACATCATAGTGCCCGTAAATTAAAACAGTAGGTAAATTTTCATCTATTATTTTATCGCCATAGACTACAGGGTATCCTTTAGTTTCGCAAACCTCCACATTTTCCACTTTCGCTTTTTTCAAGAAATCAGCTACTTTGTCCGCAGTATCTAGCACGTCTTGCGTAAAAGCAGGGTCTGCACTAATAGAGGGTATTCTAAGCAATTCAAAAAGCTCGTCTAAGAACCTTTGTTTGTTTTCTTCAATAAAATTTTGTGTATTCTCCATTCAATTACTTTTCTTTGACTAATCACGTAAATATACGAAATTTGCAAGAATTCAAATAAGATCACCAGTCTAAAGTCTGTAAGAATCAATATCTTTTATAAAATTAATTAGTAAAGAAAAAAGCCCATTCATCGCTACCTGAATTACCACAAAGCATGCAGAAAAATAGAATTAAAAATAAACTCTTTAAACATAGGAACATTAATAAATGGTTTGGGTTTATCGTGGCGCTTTGTATTGTGATCGTTACTTTGGGGTTTTCTAATGTCATCGTCCAAAAATTAAAAGTTCAGGAACAAAATAAGATGGAAACCATTGTGATGGGGATTGAGTTGCAGGCCAATGCCTTAGATATATCTGACCAGACAAGAGCATTAATTTTAAAGATAAGTGAGGATAACACTTCTATGCCTATGATTCTAGTGGATGAAATGGGCGAGTTGTCTTATGTGAAGAATCTTGATGACCAAGAAGAAAAGTTAAGAACAGATTCAGTCTATCTGCAAAACACATTAGACCGAATGGCAGCGCAACATGCACCTATTGCGGTTGATTTACCATTCGGAACACAGCAGATTTATTATCAAAATTCTTCCCTTTTAACTCAATTAAAATATTATCCCTTGGTGTTGGTGTTGATTATACTTGCCTTTACAGCATTCACGGTATGGTATTTCAGAACATTGAATGAATCTCAAAAAAACTTTCTTTGGGCTGGAATGGCTAAGGAAACCGCACATCAAATAGGCACACCACTTTCTTCTCTAATGGGCTGGATAGAAATACTTAGACTAGAACACGTTGATGAAACCATAATGGATGAAATGGATAGTGATGTCAAGCGATTGCAACAGATTGCAGAGCGTTTTAGCAAAATAGGTTCCGTTCCAGAGTTAAAAGAACATAATATTGTAGAGATTGTAGAAAACTCATATGATTATTTAAAACCAAGAATATCCTCGGGAATTGATTTTCAAATGAGAGTAAAGGTAAAAGAACTGCAAGTTGATTGTAATCCAGAGTTGTTGAGTTGGGTTATAGAAAATTTGGTACGTAATGCGGTAGATGCCATGCAAAACCGCGGTAAGATTGAATTAAAACTCATACAACAAAATCATAAAGCGATTATATCTGTATCAGATGATGGCCCAGGAATCCCTGTGGGGCTTCAGAATCGAATCTTTGAACCTGGTTATACAACCAAAAAGCGTGGCTGGGGATTAGGTTTAAGCTTGGCCAAAAGAATTATCAATGATTATCACAAGGGTAAAATATACGTTCAATCCAGTGCCAAAGACAAGGGAACTGTAATTAATATAGAATTAGGTTTAAAAGAATCATTATAATTAATTAATGTACAGCGTTTTCATTACCCTAGTCATAAAATGGTTCTATTTATTCTTGCTATCTTTGCATGATTCTTATGGAAAACAGTATACAAGATTTTCATGTATTAGGACTCAGTTACGAAAAGGCTGATGTAGATACCCGGGGGAAGTATTCTTTCTTTGATGATTACACCGATGAGTTTATTCAAAAAGCGAAAAGCGTCAATGCAGAAGAATTTTTTGTGCTTTCTACTTGTAATAGAACAGAGGTTTATTACTTTTCTCCAGAACCAGAGAAGATGCTAGAAGCTTATAGTGAGCAGGTGAACGGTGATGTAGAGGAGTTTAGAGAAATTACATTTTTGAAGAGTGGTAGAGAGGCTATCAATCATATGTTCCGAGTTTCTACAGGGATAGAAAGTCAAATTCTAGGAGATTTTGAAGTGCTGGCTCAGATGAGAAAAGCTTTTAAGAAATTCAAGAATAAAGGAACTGCGAATGCCACGATGGAACGCATCATGAATACCGCTATCCAAATTAGCAAGCAAATCAAGAACGAAACATCTCTGAGTGATGGTGCAACTTCAGTTTCTTATGCTGCCGTACAATACATTGTTCAAAATGTACCAGATTTTAATCAAAAGAATATTGTTTTATTCGGAACAGGTAAAATTGGTAGAAATACCTGTGAGAACCTCATCAAACATTCAGACAATAAGCATATAACGCTCGTTAATAGAACATATGAAAAGGCAGAGGCTTTAAGTGATAAGCTCAATTTAACCACGAGAAAGATTGAAGAGCTTTCAGATGTTTTAAAATCTACTGACATCTTAATCGTAGCCACAGGGGCACCGAAACCTACGATTACCAAGGATTTATTGCCAGAAGGGAAAGAAATGTTGATTATAGATTTATCTATACCAGAAAATGTGGACGAGGAGGTTGCCTCCTTAGAAAATGTGAAGGTGGTAAATGTAGATGAATTATCTCAAGTGATTAACAAAACCTTAGAAAGTAGAATGTCTGAGATACCAAAGGTTGAAACAATTATACGATTAAAACTTTGGGAATTTGAGGATTGGTTAGAATATAGGAAATTGGTACCGCCAATCAAAGCCTTTAAGGAACGCATGGAGTTCTTGAAAAAACATGAGGCAAAGCAATTAGCAAAAAAAGATATTCAGGTAGAAGAAGATGATCCCTTAACAGACCGCTTGATTCATAAAATGACCAATCAATTTGCCGCACATATCATGGAACATCCAGAAAAAGCGGATGAGGTAATTGATTTAATGAATAAAATCTTTCATCTAGATTTAGAAGAATGAAAATAAAAATCGGAACCCGTAAGAGTCCTCTCGCGATGTGGCAAGCATATCAAGCGCAAGACTTATTACAATCACATGGCTACCAGACAGAGATTATCCCTATCTCTTCTGAAGGAGATTTAAAGTTATCTGAGCCTATTTACGAATTAGGGATCACTGGAGTTTTTACTAAAACGCTTGATATTGCATTAGTCAACCAGCAAGTAGATGTGGCGGTACATAGTTTAAAAGATGTCCCTACAAAACTTGCCAAAGGTTTGCATTTAACTGCTTGTCTAGAGAGAGGAGATCATAGAGATATTTTGGTATATAAATCAGATGATATTTTTACAAAGGATCATAGAACTATAGCTACAGGTAGTTTACGCAGACGTGCATTTTGGTGGAATCAATATCCTCAAGATAAGGTTGTTGACTTACGTGGTAATGTGCAGTTAAGACTTCAAAAACTTTTAGATAACGCTTGGGACGGAGCTATTTTTGCTTATGCAGGGCTTAATCGAAGTGAAATATTACAAGAGTTAAACGCTAAAGGCTTAAAGTATCAATTTTTAGAAAATATGATTGCTGCACCTTCTCAAGGGATTGTAGGGATAGTAGCAAGACAAGATTTAGATTTAAACGCACTTTCTAATCCAAATGCTGAAACCGCTGCTAAAATTGAACGGGCTTTCTTAAGAAAATTACAAGGTGGTTGTACCGCACCAATTGGCGGGCATGCTCAAGTAACAACAGATGGTTTGGTTGAGTTTAACGGTGCGGTTTTAAGCCTAGATGGTAAAAAGAAAATCAGTGTAAGTGAAACGAGAGCGATAGATAATCCTGAACGATTTGGAGAAGAAATGGCAGAAGTGTGCATTGCACAGGGAGGTGACGATATGATACAGGAGATTAAAGTTGCTTTAAATAAGTAATTGTTAGATTATTTCATAAGGACTGCATGGTTATGACTTCTATACTATTTACCAAACAATATCCAGAAGATCAATTACAGCAAGCATTCAGCTCTAGCTTTGTGGTTGATAGTTATGATTTTATAGAATCTAACTTGGTAGATATTCATGAGATTCAACAGCAGATTCCTACTGAAGCCAATAAGTTTATCGTAACCAGCATTAGAGCGACAAAACATATAGAATCTTTAAGTTTAAAAGGCGAATTTTATGTCGTTGGGGAAACTTCAGAAACCTATTTAAAAACTCAGGGGAAACAAGTCGCCTGGATGGCAGAGGATGCAGCCAGTTTTCTTGAAAAACTAAAAAAATCAATTCAAACCAAAGAAAAATTTGTCTATTTCTGTTCTCAAATTAGAAAAGATAAACTACCAGATGGGGTGAGAGCTTTAGGGCATCATTGTCTAGAAATTGTGACTTATAAAACAGAATTAAAAAAGGTAGCCATTCAGAATTCATATGATGGTTATGTGTTTTTTAGTCCCTCTGGCGTTAAATCTTTTGCAGAACAATATAACATTCCAGAAAAAGCCGTTATTTTTGCTATTGGAGAAACAACGGGACAAGAGGTGAGAACAGTATTTAATCGTACAGCTATGCTCGCAAACAGTCCTACATTTCAATCACTTATAAGAACTATTAAAGCGTATTTTGATGCCGAAAAATGATTTATTGCTAAAAGCATTGCGAGGAGAGGAGGTTGCACGACCTCCCGTATGGATGATGAGACAAGCAGGGAGATATCTTCCAGAGTTTATGGAACTCAAAAATAAGTATGATTTCTTTACAAGATGTCAAACACCAGAACTTGCAGCAGAAATTACGCTACAACCATTCCGCCGTTTTCCTATTGATGCAGCGATTATATTTTCTGATATCTTGGTAATTCCACAAGCCATTGGGCTTCCATTTGAAATGAAACCGGGTGTGGGACCATGGTTAGAAAATCCTGTACGTACACCAGCCGATGTAGAAAAATTACGAGATGGGAATGTAAACGATGAATTACAATACGTTTTTGATGCATTAAAACTTGTAAAAGAAGGCTTAAATGATGAGATTCCTTTAATCGGTTTTGCGGGATCTCCTTGGACGATTTTTTGTTATGCTGTACAAGGACAAGGTTCTAAAAATTTTGATCAAGCCAAAGCTTTTGCCTTTACTGAAACTAAAGCAGCACATGCCTTATTACAGAAAATTACAGACGCCACAATCTTTTATTTAAAAGAAAAAATTAATAGTGGAGCAGATGTCATCCAAATATTTGATTCTTGGGGAGGAATGCTTTCTCCAAATGATTACAATCAATTCTCTTGGCCTTATATTGAGCAAATTGTAGATGCACTTCACGAGCAAGTACCTGTGGTGGTATTTGCAAAGGGATGTTGGTATGCGCTAGAGCAAATGTCTAAATCGAATGCCTCTGCTTTGGGTGTTGACTGGACGATAAGACCACAAACAGCGAGAGATTTAACCAACTTTAAAATCACTTTACAAGGAAACTTTGATCCATCTAGGTTATTGTCGCCTCCAGAGGTAATTCAAACCATGGTAAAAGAAATGATCGATGATTTTGGAACTTATAAATACATCGCTAATCTAGGTCATGGGATTTTACCAAATGTACCGGTAGAAAACGCCCAAGCCTTTATAGAAGCGGTTGTGAATTACAAGAAGTAATGCAATTTATCAAAGTAGATTACAAGAAGCAAAAAATTGAAATTCAAGACCAAAACAAAAAACTGATACTGGTTTTACGTTTTATGATGGGATTGAATATTGTCAACGCTATCATCTTTTATCTCTTATTTAACTATCAAAATGATGTGTTGAAATGGCTTTGGCTGGTGTTTGCGGTATTAAGTGTGGTAGGATTGTATTTCTTACTTATTAAACCTTCTTTACAAAATACTTTTGATTTTAATGAAATAAAAGTAATAAAGCCTATTTCTTTTTTAGGCCTTTTTCTAATTTTAAAAAATGGAAAATGGCGTAAAATATTTGTTCCTGCTAATTCAGATGATGCTCAAAAATTGATGAAAGTCATTAATAAGGTATAAGCAAAAGTGGATGTCATTTACAAGTTTATTATATTAGCAACAAACATCTATATATGATATCTACCGATGTACTTGTTATCGGGTCAGGAATTTCTGGACTTTCTTATGCAATTAAGATTTCAGAACAAATGCCAGAGGCTAAGATCACCATTGTTACCAAGGCAGATGAGGATGAAAGCAATACTAAATATGCACAAGGTGGGCTTGCGGTAGTTACAGATTTTGATAATGATAATTTTAAAAAACATATCATTGATACCATGCTTGCTGGCGATGGCGAAAACAATCGTGCGGTGGTAGAGATGGTTATCAGAGAGGGCCCACAGAGATTTAAAGAATTAGTAGCTTGGGGAACTCAATTTGATAAAAATACACAAGGAGACTTTAAACTCGGGCGAGAAGGAGGCCATACAGAAAACAGAATTGTACACCATAAGGACATTACGGGCTTTGAAATTGAACGTGCGTTATTAGAAACCGTAGAGAAATCTAAGAATATAGAAATCTGTGATTTTCATTATGTGATAGACCTTATTACACAGCATCATATTCAAGGAGAGAAATTTATCCCAAAAAATATCACTTGTTATGGAGCTTATGTCTTAGATGAAAAGACTAAGGAAATCAAGAAAATCACGGCTAAAATTACCCTTGTTGCTACTGGGGGTGCTGGTCATGTTTATAAGAACACAACCAATCCAATTATCGCCACAGGTGATGGGATGGCATTTGTGCATAGAGCAAGAGGCAAGGTGTCTAACATGCAATATATTCAGTTTCATCCTACAGCCTTATATTCTAAAGTAGATGGGATGTTATTTCTAATTTCAGAAGCGGTTCGTGGGGATGGAGCTAAGCTCAGAACTAAAAATGGTGAGCCATTTATGCACAAATATGATCCAAGAGAGGAATTAGCCTCTAGAGATATTGTAGCAAGAGCAATAGATAATGAAATGAAGGTTTCTGGAGATGAATATGTAACCCTGGATTGTACCCAAATGAACCGAGAGAAATTTCTGAATCATTTTCCTAATATCTACCAGAAGTGTATGAGTGAGGGCATTGATCCTTTTTTACAACCTATTCCATTGGTGCCTGCTTGTCATTATTTTATGGGTGGTGTAGAGATCAATATTGATGGCCAGACCTCTATCAATAATTTGTTTTCTGTAGGGGAATGCACCAACTCAGGTTTGCATGGAGCCAACCGTTTAGCTTCAAACTCTTTGCTAGAGGGGTTGGTATTTGGCCATAAAGCCGCTATGAAAGCTATTACATTATTACAAGAAGATAACTTCAATTATGAAGATTTAAATACTATCCCAGAATGGAACGAAGAGGGAACCAAGGTGATAGAAGAAATGGTGATGATCTCTTATCTGCGTAAGCAATTGCAAGAATTGATGAGTGATATGGTTGGGATTGTTCGTAGCAACTTTCGATTAGAAATGGCTTTGAAAAAGCAGACAGAAATCTTTGAAGCCGTAAAAGAATTATATAATTATTCTAAGCTATCACCAGAGCTATTAGAACTTAGAAACTTAACCCACGTATCTTATAGAATTATCAAGGACTCTATGGCGATGACAGAAAATAAGGGTTCCTTTTATAACAAAGATTTAAAAAATTAAAACTTTCAAACATGCAGTACGCACAATGGCCTAATTATGTGACAGAATCGAGATTAAATCACTTTATACAAGAGGCCCTAAGAGAGGATATAGGAGATGGAGATCATTCCACCCTCGCCATTATTTCTGAGGATAAAAATAAACGAGCTCGTTTATTGGTAAAAGAAGACGGCATATTGGCTGGTGTTGATTTTGCCGCTTATTTATTAAATTATTTTGATAGCAATATCAAGTTTACACCATTGATGAAAGATGGGGATGCTATGAAAGTGGGAGACATCGCTTTTACGATAGAGGGTAGTGCGAGGTCAATTCTTACGCCAGAGAGACTATTGCTCAATTGCATGCAACGCATGAGTGGGATTGCAACCCTGGCTCATCAAATGGTACAAGAGATTAAACATACCCAAACTAGATTATTAGATACCCGAAAAACTACGCCTAACTTTAGAATGTTAGAGAAATGGGCAGTAATTATTGGTGGAGGACACAACCATCGATTTGGCCTATATGATATGATAATGCTAAAAGATAATCATATTGATTATGCGGGCAGCATAGAAAGCGCGATAGATCAAACTAGAAAGTACTTAGATAATAAAGGGCTAAATTTAGATATAGAAGTCGAAACTAGAAATCTTGACGAGGTAAAAGAAGCCATAGCTATGAATCCAGATCGTATAATGCTTGATAATTTTTCTTTAGAAGATATTAGAAAGGCTGTGGCTATGATTGATGGTAAAATAGAAACGGAAGCCTCTGGAGGTATTACAATAGAAACGCTAAAAGCCGTCGCAGAGACAGGTGTGGATTTTATATCTTCTGGGGCAATTATACATTCTGCAAGGAACATTGACTTAAGCTTGAAGGCTTTTTAAAAGTTAAATTGTTAGAGGATTCGCAACATTTAACATTTAAATAACATTTGTTCTATAAAATCGTTTCAAATTTGCAACGAATTATAAAAAAATTATAAAACATGAGGTTTAATTATTCGAAAGGTATTATTACTGCCTTGTTCACAGTGTTTTTTGCCACTGTTGCTTTTTCGCAAGTAGTAATAACAGGGTCGGTAGTAGATGGCAATAGTTTGCCAATCTCTAATGCAGAGGTAAATGTAGTAGGATCTAACGTCGGAACGACTACAGGTCTAGAAGGAACGTTTTCTGTAACGTCTCCAGAGGAAGAGGGTGTTATAGAGATTGTAGACGCACTTTCTGGGTCAAAGCAAATTAGATTTAAAGCAGATGGTAAAAACACCATAGATTTAGGTCTTATCTCTTTAGACGGAGACGCAGTAGATTTATCTAGTATGGTTGTCGTTGGTAGAGGGGTTATAGATTTATCAGAAGATAGACAAACGCCTATCGCTACGAGTGTGATAAGCGCAGTAGAAATTCAAGAAAGAGCTGTAGGTAACGTAGAGTTCCCAGAAGCTATGAAGAATACACCAAACGTTTATGTAGCAAATCAAGCAGGAGGTTTTGGTGATTCTCAAATGTTTTTGCGTGGATTTGACCAATCAAATACAGCATTCTTATTAAATGGTCAGCCTATCAACGGAATGGAAGATGGTAAAATGTACTGGTCAAACTGGGCTGGAGTATCTGATATTGCTAACGGAATACAAGTTCAAAGAGGTTTAGGTTCTTCTAAACTTGCGATTTCTTCTGTTGGTGGTACTGTCAACATTATTACCAAAGCAACTGATAAGAAACAAGGTGGATTCGCAAGATTCATGACAGGTAACGATAGTTACTTCAAAGGAACTGTTGCTTACAACACAGGTTTGATGGATAATGGTTGGGGTGTATCTATATTATTGGATCACTGGCAAGGTTGGAGAAAATATTCACAAGGTACAGCAGGGCAAGGACAAAACTACTTTTTGTCTGTTGGAAAGCTAATGGGAGATCATAACTTTAACTTTATGGTATTTGGAGCGCCACAATCACATGAGCAAAATTTCTCTAAATCATTAAATGATTATGAAAAATTTGGTTTAAAATATAACAGCAATTATGGTTACTTGAATGGAGAGAGAACTACTTGGAGAGAGAATTACTATCACAAGCCAGTAATTAACTTTAACTGGGATTGGACAATGTCTCCTACCTCTAGCTTATCTACTGTATTATATGCTTCTTTCGGTAGAGGTGGTGGAACAGGAAACTACGGTGCATCAGGTGATACGACTAAAATCTTAGATCCTGAAACTGGACTGGCAGATTTTGATCAAGTGGTTGCTAATAACGCACAAGTAGAAGGTGGAATTGGTAGCTATGGTAATGGTGGAGCCTTAAGAAGTAGTGTGAATAACCACAGTTGGGTAGGTTTAGTAACTAGTTATGAAAATGAAATTACAGATGAGTTAACCTTCAATATTGGTGGAGACGTTCGTTTTTACAAAGGAGACCACTTCCGTCAATTAGCAAACTTATTTGGATTAAATGCTTGGGATGATGCATATAAAAGATATGATGCTTCATTAGACGCAAATGGACAGTATTTAGTGAGTAAGACTTTTGATGTTAATCCATGGGCTGCTTTATTTGATTTTGCAGATGAAAAAGACAGAATCGCATATGATAATTCAGAGTGGATCAATTACCAAGGTGCATTTGGACAATTAGAGTATGCAGTAGATAATTTCTCTATATTCTTTCAAGGAGCAGTGTCAAATCAATCTTACAAAAAAGAAGAGCGTTTTACTGCAGATCATACCCAATCAGATAAGCTTAATAGAATTGGTTATAATGTAAAAGGAGGTGCTTCATTTAGCTTTACAGAGAACAGTACGCTATTTGCAAACGCTGGGTACTATTCAAGACAACCATTCTTAGACAATATTTTTGAATATGGTTCTATTATAGAAAGAACACCAGAAGTAGAAAATGAAGAAATTACTGGATTAGAAGCTGGATATAGTTACACAATGGGAAGAACAAAAATTAACTTAAATGGATACTATACCAAATGGGCTAATCGTTTCTTGGGAGCTTCTGGTACATGGGAAGGAGAAGAAGTTGGATTTAGATTCTTAAACATTGCGCAGGTTCATAAAGGATTAGAGTTAGACTTTCAAACTAAACCAATCACTACTTTAATGGTTAGAGGTTATATGACTTACAATGACTTCAAATATGATGGATCTACCGATATCAATCTTGTAAACCAACAAACCAATGAGGTTTTCAAAACTGTTCAAGGTGATTTAACTGGAACATTTGTAGGAGATGCACCTATGGTATCAGCTGGGTTAGGAACTCAATGGGAACCAACAAAAGGATTTTCAGTGAATGCTGATTTCAATTTCTATGGTAAAACAAGAGGATTTGTTGACGTAGAAGATGTAGCATTAAATTCAATACAAAACACTATTTCAGGTACAAAAGTTGTTTATCAAGCAGATAAAATCAATGATTATGCAACTGTAGATGTAGGTGCTGGATATACTTTACCATTCGGTAAACAAGATTTAAAATTAAGAGCAAACGTTTACAATGTATTCAATAACAAATACATTTCTAGAAAAGATAACTACGGTTACTTCTACGGAAATGGAACTACTTGGAATGCATCTATCCGTTACGACTTTTAATCAATTGAAGTATTAAGTACATTTCAATTAATTTTGAAATACATATTAATTAATAGCTGTCTTATCGTTAAGGCAGCTATTTTTGTTTCATTAAAAGTAGAGCTATGAAATATTTTATCAGTATCATTTTAATCATAATCTCTTTTATAAAGCTTGAGGCGCAGCAATTAAGAGTATTGTATTTTAATGACGCACATGAATTAGAAGCGGTTGATTTTGAAGGTCAAAAAGTAGGAGGCATTTCCAAAGTATCTGCTTTGATCAAGGAACGTAGAGATGTGAACACCTTGGTTTTATTTGGGGGTGATTTAGCTGGTGGAACCTTAGGAGGAAAGGTATTTAAAGGCAGTGTCATGTTAAAAGCCTTAAATGAAATTGGAATAGATGTAGCCAATCCAGGACAGCATGAATTTGATTATGGGCTCGATAACTTTTTAAAATTAAAAAATAGTTCAACATTTCCTTGGATTAGTGCCAACCTTATCGATGATAAAAATGAAAATTTATTAAACCCTTTTAAAATCATAAAATCAGGTACGTGGAATATTGGAATTCTTGGAATCACCGATAAGATTGAAACCTCTTCGCCAGATTTAGCTTTAAAATCAAATGACTATACACATGCTAGTAAAAAGATTATTGCAGAGAATCCTCAAGTAGATTATTGGATTGCAGTTACACAGATGGATATGAAAAAGAATCAAATTTTGCATCAAGCGATACCTGAAATTAATCTAATCTTGACCGAAGAGACTGCACATGATCGTTCTCAAATTATTTGGCATGAACATACGCCTATAATTGCCGCTAGTGGAAACGCTGGAGATGTGGTTGAGGTCAATGTGAACAACGCAAAAATGGAACTACAAATTCATCCTATTAGAGAAGGAGCGAAAGAAGATAACCAAATGCAAAGTTGGGTTTCAGATTCTCTTCAAGTGATGAATAAGAGGCTTTCTACCCAAATTGGGTTTGCTAAGGAAGACTTTTCTAAACAAGAGACTCATTTTGGAGAACGTGCCATAGGAAATTTAGTTACAGATGCTTTCAAAGACTACTATAAAGCAGATATAGCGATTATACATGGGGGTGGCATACGAGAAGGTATTAAAAAGGGAGGTATTAGTTTAAAGAATGTTTATCAAATATTACCTTTTGAAAATGATTTGGTTTTAGTTAAAATTACGGGTTCTCAAATTCAAGAGATTCTACATCAATCTATTAAGCGAATGATGCCCCAAGTTTCTGGATTAGCTTTAAAAGTTCAGAAAAATGACGATGGTACGAGCAATTTGCAAGTGTTATTTCATGATCAACCAATGGATTTGAATCAAACATACCTTGTAAGCTTACCATCCTATATTGCGGATGGGGGAGGTGATTACAACACAATTAAACCTTCACATATTATTAAACGAGAGGTTAAGGATGCAGAGGCGTTAAAGTTATATTTGTTAAAAAATCAAATAGTTACTCCTCATTTAGAGGGTAGAATTCAGTTTTAAAATAAAAAAGTATATTTGCACAAAATAATTATTTATGTACAATTTTCTATTAAACTTCCATAGTGGTTGGGCCTATCTTGTTTTATTGCTTACGGTGATATTATTAGTAGCTGTGCTGTATCACTATTTTACCAAAAAGACAGTGCCACATATGCTTAGAAGAATGGCATTTTTCACTGTGCTATCATTTCACATTCAATTCTTGGTAGGATTGGTGTTATACATTGTGTCACCACGTATTCAAGGTTTCTGGGAGGCAGGTACAGCGATGTCTGTAAGTGAGAATAGATTATTGGCATTAGAGCATCCATTGATGATGTTTACAGCAGTTATATTACTTACCATAGCTAATGCCAAATTAAAGAAATCTCCAGTGGTAACTACTTCTGTTTTGATTTTTATTATCTTAGCTGTTTTATGTTTCTATATGATTCCTTGGATGCAATGGCTACAAGGTTAAAGTAAAGGCAATTAAGTGTTAAATATTTGATTTGGCACTTGGTTTGCATTTTGCTTGTTAAACCAATGACTTATGAAATTCTTAAAATATATATTACCTGTTGTTATCTTAAGTTTATTTTCATTTATGGATCATGACTTTCATACTTCTACAACCAAGGTTGAATTAAATTCTGGCAGTAGTTCTTTATCCTTTACCTCTAAGTTTGTAACAGAGGATATTGAAAAAGCGGTAGGTGTGAGTGTGGAGAATGAAGCCCAATTCAATAGTGCAGTTGAGCGGTATTTGAAAGCTAATTTTTCTGTAAAAATAAACGGGGTATCGAAATCTTATAATTATGCTAGTGCGCAAACATCGCCAAAAGCAACGAGATTATATTTTGAAATACCCAATGTAGGAAACATTGAAACTATAGAGATAAGAAATGCGATGTTAATTAATGAGTTTTCTGACCAGCAGAACTTTATGACATTTAGTATTAATGGCAAGCGAGATAACTTTGTAAGTAGAAAAGGAAATGAAGTAGGCAAAATTTCTTTCTAAATTAAATCTACCAAGTTTAATATACTTTAAAATGACAAAGGCTTAGCATGAAATGGTAAGCCTTTTCTAGTTTAATTGATTTTTTTCGCCAATTTCCTAAACTGTTTATTTGGGTTTTTATTTTCATACAATACCTTATATACCGCTTTTACAATGGGTAACGATATATCATTTTCTTCTGCAATCTTATAGATACCATCGGTAGCGTAATACCCTTCCGGCACCATATTCATTTCCATAAGTGCAGACTTCACAGTGTAACCCTTACCAACCATATTTCCGAACATTCTATTTCTAGAGAAGTATGAATAACCAGTTACTAGCAAATCACCTAAGTAGACTGAATCATTAATATTACGATCCATAGGATCAATTTTTTGCAAATATGTTTGCATTTCTCTGATAGCATTGCTCAAAAGTACCGCTATAAAGTTGTCTCCATAACCTAATCCATGTGCCATGCCAGTTGCTATGGCGTAAGTATTCTTAAGCACTGCAGAATGTTCTGTTCCAATGATATCATTAGATAAAGTAGTATTCATGTACTTGCCTTTTAATAATTTAGCAATTTCTGCTGCTTTCTCTTTTTCTTTAAAAGCAACGGTCAAATAGGATAACCGTTCCATGGCGATTTCTTCTGCATGGCAAGGTCCAGCGATTACACCAATATCCTTGTAAGGCACATCCATGCTATCATGAAAGTAATCACCAATAATCTTAGACTCTTGTGGGATAAGGCCTTTGATTCCAGTAACGATAGTCTTTCCCTTCAACGGAATCTCTAAGTTTTTCAAGGAATCTAATAAGTAAATAGAAGGTACCAAGAAAAAGATAATATCAGATGATTCTACAAGTGTATTGATATTATTGGTTACCTTTAATTGTCCAGATTTAAACTCCACAGAACTTAAATAATTAGGATTGCGGTGTTCATTCATTAGAAATCCTTTTACATAAGGAGTTCTTACCCACCAATTAATCTGTGGTACATTTTCACTTAAAACCTTTACAATGGCGGTGCCAAAACTTCCACTACCTACTACACCAATGCGAGGTTGATTTTCTTTTAATCTATTACAAGGCATATAAAAAAGTATGATAATAATTAATAAAACGAAGCTACAAATATTAATCCTAAAAATATTTTTTACAATTTAACAACATTTATACCTAAATTGAAGTAAATCCCTTTGCAGAGTCAACGATAAAGCACAATTTTGTAGAACTTAAACCAATTCACATTGTTTAAAAAATTAATCAGCGAAACTATCATTTATGGGATAGGGGCTATCCTGCCTAGGGTAATCACCTTTGTGTTAAATCCTTTTTATATAGATAAATTTGATGGAGCAGACGATTTTGCTGTTTTTGTGAACCTTTACGCGATTATATCTATCGTCAATATTGTGCTTACATTTGGGATAGAAACGGCTTATTTCCGGTTTTCTGCGAATAAAGGTCAAGAAACTAGCACATTTAATACGGCCTTTATATTTTTGGGGTTAAATGCATTGACATTTTTAATTCTGGTGCTTTTATTCAATCAGCCTATTGCAAATGTATTAGAATATCAAAACCACCCAGAGTATATTCGATGGTTTGGTTGGATAGCCTTTTTTGATACACTTTGCGTCATTCCTTTTGCATGGCTTAGGTTTCATAACAAGCCAATTCATTATTCCGCCGTGCGCATTGGGCAATCATTTATCACTACCATTATGGTACTCGCATTATTCTTATGGGTTCCAGAAAATTGGCCAAGCGCTATGGGATTAAAAGAAAAAGTAGCTTACCCATTTTTCAGTAATGTGGTTGGGAGTTTAGCAGGATTTATTTTTTTACTCCCCATAGCCATTAAAGTAAAACCTGAATTTGATAAGGAACTCTTCAGACGAATGATTAATTATTCTTGGCCGATTATGATTGCTGGTTTAGCCTTTATGATCAATGAAAATTTTGATAAAATGATACAACGTTTTGTCATTTCTCCTTATGAAGCTGGTGCCTATGGGGGTTGTTACAAATTGGCTGCACTTATGACCTTGTTTGTTACAGCCTATAGACTGGGGATTGAGCCTTATTTCTTTAAACAAATAGAAAATGTAGATGCTAAACAACGCTATGCACAAGTTACAGAATACTTTGTGATTGCAGGTAGCCTCATTGCTTTAGGCTTAATAGCCAATCTAGACTGGCTCAAGGATTTATTTGTTAAAGATCCCTCTTATTGGGTAGCGTTGGATATTATTCCTGTTATTGTAATCGCCAATTTATTCTTTGGAATTTATTACAATCTTTCCACCTGGTATAAGGTGACAGATAGAACTCGGATGGGAACTTATATCTCTTGGGGAGGCGCAATTATTACCTTATTATTAAATTTAATCTTACTACCCACATTTGGTTTCATGGTTTCTGCCTGGGCCACTTTAATTGCTTACTTTTGTATGGCAATATCCTCTTATTATTTGGGACAGAAATATTATCCAATTCCATATAAAAGGAAAAAAATTATACTTTACTTAACACTATGTATTCTATTTAGTTTGGTATCATATACTATTTTTGATGCCAATTTTATCATCGGTAATATATTTTTAATATTATTTGCCGGGTTTATATTTTTTATTGAAAAAAGAAGTTTGAAAATTCATGAAGGTTAAAATAATCAATCAGTCAGGTCATCCGTTACCAGCCTATAAAACAGCAGATGCTGCCGGTATGGATTTAACAGCTAATAATGCAGAGCCTATTACTTTGCAACCATTAGAGAGAGCATTAGTACCAACAGGTTTGTATTTAGAAATCCCCAAAGGGTATGAGGCGCAGGTGAGACCTAGAAGTGGACTAGCTTTAAAGAAGGGTATCACCTGTTTAAACGCTCCAGGAACCATTGATGCTGATTACCGCGGAGAAATTGGTGTAATCCTTGCTAATGTATCCAACGAGCCTTTCACCATTGTAAAAGGTGAGCGTATAGCACAACTTGTTGTCGCTAAACATGAAACCGTAGAATGGGAAGAATCTCAATCTTTATCTGATACCCAAAGAGGTGAAGGTGGTTTCGGAAGCACAGGGCAATAAAAAGTAATTAAAAACGATATTTAATTAATATAATCATTCTATGAAAATTATTATACCTATGGCAGGGAGAGGATCCCGTCTAAGACCACACACTTTAACCGTTCCTAAACCATTAATCCCTATTGCAGGTAAACCTATCGTACATAGGCTTGCTGAAGATATAACACGTTTGTCTGATGAGAAAATAGAGGAGATAGCCTTTATCACTGGTGACTTCGGTAAAGAGGCAGAGGACAAGCTGATTGAAATCGCTGCTGCTTTAGGCGCTAAAGGAACTGTTTATCATCAAGACAAGCCATTGGGGACAGCACATGCTATCTATCAAGCACAAGAATCATTGGATGGGCCAGTGATTGTAGCCTTTGCAGATACGTTATTCCGTGCAGATTTCACGTTAGACAAAGAAGCGGATGGGGTTGTTTGGGTAAAATCTGTGGAAGATCCAAGTGCTTTTGGGGTAGTAAAATTAGATGAAAATAAAATTATCACTGATTTTGTAGAGAAACCGGATGAGTTTGTTTCTGATTTAGCCATTATTGGTATTTATTATTTTAAAGATGGTGCCAACTTAAAGGCAGAAATCAAGCATCTTTTAGATAATGATATCAAGAAAAAAGGTGAATTCCAATTAACGGATGCTTTAGAAAGTATGCGCAGCAAAGGAAAGCAATTCACTTTAGGAGAGGTAGATGAATGGATGGATTGTGGTAATAAAAAAGTTACTGTAGAAACCAATACCAAGATTCTAGGTTTTGAAAAGGAAAAACTTAAAAACTATCCAGCTTCAGCGGAAATCAAGAATTCTCTAATCATAGAGCCATGTTTTATTGGTGAAAATGTGGTGATAGAAAACTCTAAAATCGGTCCAAATGTTTCTATTGGAAATGGGACTAAAATTAGAAACAGTAACGTAGATAATTCTTTAATTCAAGAAGAAACGATTATAGACCATGGTAATTTAACCCATTCTATGATAGGGAACAGGGCTGAGTATTATGGTGTTTCTAGAAATATAAGTTTAGGAGATTTTTCTATATTAGATTTTGCTTCAAAATGATCAAGAATTGCATGTTATTCATACTGATGTTGTTTGTGCTACAATCCTGTGGCACAGCACATCGTTCTGCAAAAGTAAACAAGGAGGTAGAAAGTCAAAATCTTGCCACTTTCAAGGCTAACTATGAGACCAGTTTACCAAAATTTCAATATTTACAAGTGAAATCTAGGATAGACGCTGACTTGGATGGTAAGTCTCAAAATGCAACTTTACGTTTATATTTTGATAAAGATCAAATGATTTGGGCCAATGCCTCTCTCATGGGAATCACGGGCGCTAGGGCTAAAATTACGCCCGAGTCTGTACAAGCTTATGAGATTATAGACAAAACGTACATCAATGATAATTTTGACTATATCAATCAAAAGTTAAAGGTGAACTTTATTGATTTTGAAAAACTTCAACAATTATTATTGGGTCAATTGTTTCTTATAGGTCCGTGGGAAGATTATCAGGTTACTACTACATCAGATAATCAATATGAACTAAGTTATAAGTACAATGATGACTTGAAGAGCAAGCCTAGAGATAATCAATATATTCATACTTTCTATTTAGATGGAGACTATAAGTTAAAGAAGGTAGATGTAATCGACAGTAAATCAAACACGCACATTACAGTAGATTATACAGATTGGAAAATTGTAAATAATCAAACATTACCAGGAGCTGTTAAAATAATGGTAAAGGGAAAAAAGACGGATCAAATTAACTTGAATTATAATAATTTTGATTTTTCTGAAATGAACCCTCCATTCAGAATACCGGATAATTACAAGGAAAGAACGTTGAAATAAACACAACCAATGAAAAGGAATTTAGCATTTCTCCTCTTATTTACCAGCATTTTCATTTTTGCACAAGTTCCCTATAAAAAGGATGAACTGCGTAAGAAGAGTAGAGCACTTTCGGCGGAAATTGCTAAATTAAATAAAACGCTTTCCTCAACGAAGTCTGGATCTAAGAAATCTTTATTGTACATTCAAAATTTAGAAAAGAAGATTGCTGCACAAGATCAATTGGTAGCGGTAACTTCTAGAGAAAGAAAAGTTCTAGAAGACGAAATTTATTTATCTCAGTTAGAAATCAATAAGTTGCGTAGAGAGCTTGGTGAGTTAAAGAAGGATTATAAAGACGTTTTAGTCAATGCCTACAAAAATAAGTCTTTGCAGAACAAGGTTCTTTTTATACTATCTTCTAAATCTTTTACTGAAGCTTATCGTAGGATTAAATATTTAGAAAGATATTCTGGATATCAAGGCGAAAAGGCAGATGAAATACAAGCCAAACAAGATGAAATTACCCAAACAGTTAACAGTCGTAAAAAAGCAATTGCAGACAAAGAGAAGGTTTTGGCCAAACAACAGGTATTGAAAGAGAACTTGCAACGAGAGAAGCAAGAACAGAATCAAATATTAGAGGAGTACAAAAAGAACTCTGAACAGATTGCAGCTCAAATCAATGAAAAACGCAAAGAGAATCAGCAATTAGAAGCACAGATTCAGAAGATTATTGAAGAAGAGATTCGTATTGCAAGAGAAAAAGCAGAGGCTGAGAGAAAACGTAGAGAAGAAGAGGCTAGAAAAGAAAGGGAACGCTTGGCAAAATTGGAAGCAGAACGCAAAGCTAGAGAGGCAGAAGAAGCTCGTAGATTAGCAGAAGCAGAAGCGAAGGCTAAAAAGAATAATGAGGTAGCTGCGGTTGCTCCCAAACCTAAACCTGCTCCCAAACCAGAGCCAGAACCTGCTCCAGAGAAGGTGTACTCAACAACCAGTGAAGCAGAAAGTCTAGGCGCAAGTTTCGCCGCGAGTAAAGGTAGATTACCATGGCCAGTAGCTAGAGGGGAAGTTGTTGGAAGATTCGGTAGACAGCCCCATGCGGTATTAAAGGGAATTACAGAAAATCACGCGGGGGTATTAATAGCTACGCAGCGAGGAAGCACGGCAAGAGCTGTTTATGGAGGTAAAGTACAAGCCATCATGACTATATCTGGAGGAAACAAAGCCGTAATGATTTCTCACGGAGATCACTTTACCGTATATAATAACTTATCATCTGTATTTGTGAGCAAAGGAGATAATATTTCTGCCAAACAAGACCTAGGCCGTATATACACAGACTCAGATAGTAACACGATCTTAGACTTTCAAATTTGGAGAGGAACTTCTAAACAAGATCCAGCAGGTTGGGTGTTAGGAATGTAATTTTTTGTAACTTTGATGAAAATTTAAATTATGTATTCAGCTATATTTTTAGGAGCAATCGGCCCTTGGCAAATTGCTTTAATCGTAATTTTGGCACTTTTATTATTCGGAGGTAAGAAGATCCCTGAGCTTATGAGAGGTTTAGGATCGGGAATCAAAGAATTTAAAGACGCAACTAAAGAGGACGACGATCAAAAGAAAGAAGAGATTGTAAAATAATTTCATACTCGGGTATATTTTTTGCATATTCGTATAAAACTTCTTTATATGTTCAAGAAATATATCTATTGTACTTATCTTCTTTCCTTTTTATTCATAATATCTTGTGGTAAAGAAGGTGAGAATCAATATCATGCGCCATCTTCTGGGCCAGTAAACTTAATTACTGTATTTAGTTCAGAAGATACTTATCAACAAATAGAAGGTTCTTTATCAGATAGTTTACTTTTCGGTAAAATTTTCCCAGGATTATATTTTCCTCCAGAAATTATGTTTGCCACTAGACATTTTAATTCAGAGGATTTTAATCGTTTCAATACTACACGGCTTATATTAGACGTCAAATCAGGTGCGCCTAAGATTACTTTTAAGAGAGATGCTTTTGCAAAACCACAAGGGTATGTTGAAGTAACGGGTAACAGTTCTGATGAAATTCTAAATATTCTACGCCAAAATCAAGATAGTCTAATCAATTTTTACAGATCGGTAGACAGGGAGTTTTTATTAGACGGTTATAAGTCTAATGCCAGAAAAGAGAAAGATCAATTGAATGAATTAGGTGTATCTATGGTTATTCCGAAAGATTTTAGGGTTGCAGAAGCCAATAAAAACTTTGTATGGTTCAGGAAAGATCAATTCAATACAATTCAGAATAAGGACGATCAAAATGGAATTGTAACACATCAATCTCAAGATATTCTCAATATCATGGTTTTTAAGGTGCCTTATGCTAAAAATGAAGTTTCCCAAGAGGATTTCTATTTAGTACAAGATTCTATTATGAAAGTTTATACTAAGGGAGATAAAGAGCCTGTAGAGCGATATGAAAAAACCAGCCAGGGTAAAGATTCAATTAAGGTATTAGTGGCAGATCATATTCAGACTGAAATGAATCCTATGCTTAGAAATTTCTATGATTTTAAAAAATTAGAGGAAGATGAAAATACCATTACCTATGAAACACAAGGGTATTGGTCTATGACGCTTACACAAATGGGAGGTCCCTTCACCGCTAAACTTATTTTAGACAAGAAATCCAAAACATTATACGTGGCAGATGGGGTTATGTTTGCACCACTTAATCAAGGTCAAAGCAAGAAAAGAGATTATATAACCTCTTTAGAGAGTTTATTTACAACATTCAAGATTAAAAATTAAAAGATGAAGTTTACAGACAATGCGTGGAAGATTTTTAACCAATGTATTCATGATTATCATGCAAAAGATGACGTGAATGCTACCCTCAATAATCCTTACCCAGCTGACAGTCTAGATCATTTATTATATAGAAAAAACTGGATAGACACGGTACAATGGCATTTAGAAGACATCATAAGAGATCCAGAAATTAATCCAGTTGAAGCATTGCGTATCAAAAGATGGATTGATGAATCTAATCAGAGAAGAACAGACACGGTGGAATATATTGATAGTTGGTTTTTGAATGAGTATAAAGATGTTGATTTAAAACTAGATGCTAGAATCAATACAGAAAGTCCTGCTTGGGCTATCGACCGTTTTTCCATTCTCGCATTAAAGGTTTATCACATGAAGGAAGAAGCAGAGCGTGAGAATGCCTCAGAAGAGAATAAGAAGAAAGCAAAAGAAAAATTAAATGTTCTCCTAGAACAGAAAGCTGATTTAGGCACAGCCATAGAAGAGCTTATAACAGATTTAGAGTCAGGAGATAAGCGAATGAAAGTATATAAACAAATGAAAATGTATAATGACGAGGACCTAAATCCCATATTGTACCAAAAGAAATAGAGTTATTTATAAATAATAGAAAATTCTACTTGTTTATATAGAAAATTTGTATAATTTGTGTCCCAATGGGCACAAATTATTTTTTATTAACCGTATTTTTCTTTTCTTTCCTATGTAGTGCTCAAGAGTATTCTACTAATCTTATAGACGAAAAATTATCTAGCAATGCCAGAGCTGTAGTGAGATTAGATCAATCAAAATTGACTTTGATTGATTATGATAAACTCAAAATAGAGAAGCAGTATATCGTTTCAATCTTCCGACAAGATGGGCTAGACTTCATGTATCAACCCCTATATTATGATGACCAAACAAAGGTTATTAAGTATGGAGCAGAAGTTTATAATCAGAAAGGTGAATTAATTAAAAAGCTCAAAAAGAAAGATTTCAAAGACCTCAGCGCGACTGGTAATAGTACGCTATATGCAGATAATCGAGTTTTAGTTTGCAATTACACCCCTACCACTTATCCTTTTACGATTCGTTATCAATTTGTTTATGAAACCACCAATACGGCTTTTATACCAAACTGGCTTCCTATTGACTCATATGATGTGGCTATAGAGAAAAGTGTTTATAGCTTTAAGAATGAAAGTAGCATAGAAGTCTTAACCAAAAAAAATAATTTTGAACCATATCCTATTGAATTTGTAGAAGGCGCTGATTTTTTTAAATATACCTTAATTAATCAAGTTCCAAAACTGCATGAAATATTATCTCCAGCATTGATAGAAGAAGTGCCGAGATTGCTTATTTCTCCCAAGAAATTTCAGCTTGCAGGTTATGATGCTACCTTTACGAACTGGAAGGATTTAGGGAAATGGTTTTATGATGATTTAATTAAGGGAAGGCAAGACTTACCACAAGAAGAAGTATTAAAAGTTAAAGAATTAATCGCTGGAATAGAAAGCCCTCAAGAAAAAGTACGGGTTCTATATCAATACATGCAAGACAAAACCCGTTATATCAACGTAGCTATTGGGATTGGTGGGTGGCAACCCTACCCAGCAAAATATGTGAGCGAAAAAGGCTATGGAGATTGCAAAGCCCTCAGTAATTATATGATGGCGTTGCTAGAGGTAGCAGAAATTCCATCTAATTTTACCATTGTGTATGGAGACCGTGAAACGCATAGAGATATCCTTCCTGATTTTCCATCTATGCAGGGAAATCATGCGATAATCAATGTACCTATGGATAATGACACGATTTGGCTAGAATGTACCAGTCAAATAACCGCATTCAACCATTTAGGGAGTTTCACCAATGATAGATTTGCACTTTCTGTTAGCAAGAAAGGAGGAGAGATCGTTAAAACACAATCGTACCCAGCTATTATAAATACTCAAGTGATTGAGGGTAAGGCCAAGATAAGCGATAATGGTCATTTAGCATTGAACTTCACTCATATCACCGCAGGTATTCAATATGATTGGAATTACGCCGTTTATTACAAGAACGAAAAAGATCAGAAAAATTGGTTGGATCAAAAATATGGAGACATTAAATCTAAAAAGTTTGAGTCTTTTAAATTTACCAATGATCAGAATAACGCCTTATTCATCCAAGAAATTGCATTGAGTTCTGATGTGTATGCTCAATCCAATGGGGACAACTTAATCTTTAGGGTTATTCCTGTAGGGACTTATAATACTGAATTAAAGAAAGATTCAAGCAGAGAGAAACCCTTAGAGATTCAACATGGATTTTTAGATGAGTCTACTTTTGAATTTGAATTTCCTTCTGATTATACCTTGAATTATAGACCAGATGCTACCCATATATCTTCACCATTTGGTAATTATGAAATGTCTTACGAATTACAAGACAACATAATTATTGTAAAAAGAAAACTCTTTGTTGAGAAAGGACGTTTTAATAAAGATCAATATGCTGACTATGTAGCCTTCCGTAGATCCATAGAAAAGGCAGATAATACCAAAATTCTTTTAGAAAAAATTAAAATTAATTAACATGCGCACTTTTACTACTATCTTCCTTTTATTATCTTTTACCTATTCCTTTTCTCAGGTTAAATTCGGGAAGGTAACGGTAGAAGAGCTATCCTCTAACACTAGTGCTATAGATGAATCAGCTGTTGCAGAAGTTATTTCTAAAGAAGCAGATTATGAAGTATTGTATCGCAAGATAGAAGAAAGCTTCAAAGTTGTTAAAAAAATTAAAGTTCGGGTAAAAGTCTATGATAAGGATAAAACACCTGATGCGTATTTAAATATCAAGATACCGCTTTATATTTTAAAACATGATAAGGAAGAAGCTTCTAATATTGTGGCATATACTTATAACTTAGTAGATGGCAGGGTAGAGAAAACAAAAGTAGAGAAGTCTAATATTTTCAAGGAGGAGAAGAATGAATATATCATGTATAAAAAGTTCGCCTTCCCCAATGTGCAAAATGGATCTATTATAGAGTACAAATATACGATCGAAACCCCTCGATTTTTTGATTTAGATACTTGGTATTTTCAAGAAGAAATACCTGTGCGTTTCAGTAAATTCTTAGTTTCATATCCAGAATTTTTCATTTACAATAAAGACATTCGGGGAGAATTTTTAAAAAATATTAAAACGAAAAAACATGCAAATTATAGAACACATAATGTAATTACAGATGAGCTTACGCATACAGATGTTCCAGCATTAAAGAATGAACCATTTGTGCGTAATCCTGACAATTTAAAAACGTCTATTCGCTATGAGCTCAAAGAATATAGTAATCCAGGCGTAGCTTACAAGAGTTTCTCTACAGACTGGGCAACTGTTGTCAAGAACCTAGAGATGAATGATAAATATGGAGGTGCGTTAAGTGGAAATCGATTTTTAGATAAAGATGTTGCGAAGTTTAAAGATATCAAAAACGCCAAAGAAAAGATTGAGCAAATATTCAAATTTGTAAAAACGCAATATACTTGGAATAGAGAAAACGGTTTATACCCAAAGAATGGAATAAGAAAAACTTTTAAATCTAAAACAGGCAATGGAACAGACCTTAACTTCATTTTAATTTCCATGCTTAACAAAGCTTCCATCAAGGCATACCCCATTGTATTGAGCACGGTGAGTAACGGCATGTTAGGATATATTGCGTCTAGACTTAAGTTGAATCATACCATTACCGGTGCCTATATTGGAGATCAATTATTTTTGATGGATCCTAAAGATAAGTTTAGCCAAATAGGAATTTTACCTTTAAATGATATGAATTCATTAGGATTTATGATGTTAGAGAAAGGAGCTTATAAAATTATCAATCTAGAAAATCAGTTACCATCAGAGATCAAGACTACTTTGGTATATGCTATAGAGGATGACATGATCAAGGGAACCTTAAGCCAAATTAAAACAAATCACTATGCTTTAAGTGATTTTAGAACGAGGGCAGAAAATGAAGAAGACTTTGAGAAAATAATTTTATCAGATTATGATATTGATGTATTAAGCTTTAAAACTCAAGAAAATATACCCAATAGTGTAGTACAGTATAGAACCGTATTTGAAGATCAGAAATCTTTAGAGGAAATTGGTAATAAGCTATTTATTCAACCCCTTTTATTTTTAAAGAAAGAATCCAATGCATTTAATTTTAGAAACGCAGAGAGAAAGTATCCTTTAGAATTTGGGTCACCTTATACTAAATTTGCAACTATTAAAATTAAAATACCAGACGGTTTTATAGTTGATTATTTGCCAGAAGATATGAAAATTAAACTTTCAAATAATGTAGGGGGATATGCTATTAATTTTAAACAAGATTCGGATTATATTACCATTGAGAAATTAGTACATATGGGATATAGTGCCTTGCCTGCAGATTATTATGTAAGCATCAAGGATATGTACCAAAAAATGATAGAAAAAGAAAACGAACAAATTATATTTAAAAAGCTGTAAAAATGTCTTTAAAACCGATTCAAACACAAGTAGATGAATGGATTAAAAGCCACGGGGTGAGGTATTTTAATGAACTTACTAATATGGCTCAACTTACAGAAGAAGTTGGGGAGGTGGCTAGAATTATTGCCAGACGTTATGGAGAGCAAAGCGAAAAAGAATCTGACAAAAATAAAGATTTAGGAGAAGAACTGGCAGATGTGATTTTCGTTGCGGTTTGTTTGGCCAATCAAACTGGTGTAGATTTAGAAGAAGCCTTTCAGAAGAAAATGGGCATCAAAACAGAAAGAGATCACGATAGGCATCAGAATAATCCAAAATTAAAGTAATCTTATGGTAAACGTCTCTCGCTCCGATGCGGAAGTTTTTGGGGAGATTCATTTGACGGGTTCTAAAAGTGAAAGCAATCGCTGGTTAATACTCCAAGCTTTATATGGTGATCATTTAACCATACATAATTTGAGTAATGCGCATGACACTCAAGTGTTAAAAGATGCATTAAAATCAAAAGAGAATCAAATTGATGTAGGACACGCAGGAACTGCTATGCGTTTTTTGACTTCATATCTAGCAAGCCAGCAAGGTAAAGAAGTAGTGCTTACAGGCTCATCTCGTATGCAGGAGCGACCTATTGGGTCTTTGGTAGATGCCCTACAAAGTTTAGGAGCAGATATCACTTATTTAAAAGCGGAAGGTTTTCCACCTTTATTAATTAAAGGAAAAAGTCTGATGGGTGAGCATGTTTCAGTTCAGGCTGATTTAAGCAGCCAATATATTAGCTCCCTTTTATTGATTGCTTCTTCCCTTCCAAATGGTTTATCGATTTATTTCAAGGGAGCACTGACCTCTAGACCTTATGTAGAGATGACGGTTGCGCAATTGGAATCTTTAGGCATCAGGGCAGAATGGATAGACAATGGAATAAAGGTTTATCCTCAGCAAGAAATTAAAAGCCAAGAGGTTTTTGTGGAATCTGATTGGAGTGCTGCATCTTATTGGTATAGCATCGCAACCCTTAGTGAAAAGTGTGATTTGAAATTAAAAATCCTACAAAAAGAAAGTTTACAAGGAGATGCTGTTTTAAAAGATATTTATGCTAAATATTTTGGAATAGAAACAAACACTGTTGATAAGGGAATACAGTTGTCTAAAATAGAGGATTTCAATTTTTCTGAGTTCATAGAATTAGATTTAAATAATTGTCCGGACATTGCCCAAACCATTATCGTTACGTGTGCAGGTTTAGGCATTAAAGCGCGGCTTACGGGACTCCATACCTTAAAGGTAAAAGAAACGGATAGACTGGTGGCTCTTAAAAATGAACTGCAAAAGATAGGGGTAGAAACGAGCATTGATAATGATTCAATCGAAATTTTATCATTTAGTTCTTTTAGTGCTATTCCAGTTATTGAGACTTATCAAGACCATAGAATGGCCATGAGTTTTGCTCCATTGGCCTTGAAATTCCCTATTCAAATTAATGAGGAAGAGGTTGTTGCGAAATCTTACCCTAACTTCTGGAAAGATTTAGAAACTTTAGGATTTATTGTGATAACTCAAGGCTAGTCAGGTTTTATTTCAGCAATAAATCCTTATCTTTACCACATGATGAAAATGTTAGAAAAAGGAGATAAAATACCGGATTTTAAAGGAGTAGACCAAGATGGAAAGGAAATAAGTTATGCCGATTTTAAGGGCAAGAAACTTGTGGTTTTCTTTTATCCTAAAGCAAGTACGCCAGGCTGTACTGCAGAGGCGTGTAATTTAAACGATAATTTAGATGCCTTAAAGGCGAAAGGTTATGAAGTAGTTGGGGTAAGTGCGGATTCAGTAAAAAGACAAAAAAACTTCTCAGAGAAATATGGCTTTAAATATCCATTGATCGCAGACGAAGACAAAAAAATAATCAATGATTTTGGTGTTTGGGGACCTAAGAAAACTTTTGGAAAAGAGTACGAGGGAATTCACCGCACTACCTTTTTAATTGATGAAGAGGGCGTGGTAGAAGAGGTTATTAAAAAAGTGAAAACCAAGGAACACGCCAATCAAATTTTAGACAAATAAACAAATATGAGCGATAATAGCGAAGCAAAAAAGAAAGCACTACAGTTAGTGCTAGATAAAATGGATAAATCTTACGGTAAAGGTGCGGTTATGCGTATGGGAGATAAAGCCGTAGAAGATGATATTCCAGTAATACCATCGGGTTCATTAGGCCTAGATATAGCATTGGGCGTGGGAGGATATCCACGCGGTAGAATTATAGAAATTTATGGACCAGAATCATCTGGTAAAACAACCTTAGCATTGCATGCCATTGCAGAGGCGCAAAAACAGGGCGGAATCGCAGCCTTTATAGATGCTGAGCATGCTTTTGATAGATATTATGCCAAAGATCTTGGAATAGATGTAGAGAATTTAATTATCTCTCAACCAGACAACGGAGAACAAGCTCTAGAGATAGCAGATAATCTTATCCGTTCGGGAGCTATTGATATTTTAGTGGTCGATTCTGTAGCAGCTTTAACGCCAAAGGCAGAGATAGAAGGAGAAATGGGTGATTCTAAAATGGGTTTACAGGCTCGTTTAATGTCACAAGCCTTGCGTAAATTAACGGCTACCGTGAATAAGACCAAATGTACCGTGATTTTCATTAACCAATTAAGAGAAAAAATTGGGGTAATGTTTGGTAATCCAGAAACCACAACGGGTGGTAATGCTTTGAAATTCTATGCATCAATCCGTTTAGATATTAGAAGATCTACCCAAATTAAAGATGGAAATAATGAGGCTAGCGGTAACAGAACCCGTGTAAAAGTTGTGAAAAATAAAGTGGCGCCACCCTTCCGTATGGCAGAGTTTGACATTATGTATGGAGAAGGTGTGTCCAAAGTAGGTGAAATCTTAGATATTGGTGTTGACTTGGATATCGTGAAGAAATCAGGTTCTTGGTATTCATATGCAGACACTAAACTTGGGCAAGGACGCGATAGTGTGAAAGATGTTTTGAAGGATAATCCAGAATTGATGGAGGAAATAGAAACTAAGATTAGAGAAGCACTTAACGAGAAAGGTTAATTTTAAATTAATTGAAACAATAGCAAAGCCTTACAAATTTATTTTTGTGAGGCTTTTTTATTAAGAGATGCAATCTTGAATTAATGATAATTAGTTTACTATTCATTGTTTATAAAGAAAATTAAATGTCTAGTATATTTTTCTACATGGATAAATATTCCACCACAATCAGAATCAATTTTAAATAAATTGGTAAATTGCCAACTAAATATCTAAAATATGAGTTCTAGTAAAAATCAAACCTATCAAAATCCTTTAGAAACCAGATATGCATCTCAAGAAATGCTTTTTAATTTCTCTCCCGACAAAAAATTTGGAACTTGGAGAAAGTTGTGGATAGCCTTAGCCGAGATTCAAAAAGAATTAGGACTTGATATTTCGCAAGAACAAATAGATGACCTCAAAAATAATGCAGATAACATAGATTATGAGGTTGCTGCTGCTTATGAGAAAAAGTTTCGTCACGATGTAATGGCTCATGTTCATGCTTATGGTGATGTGGCACCCAAAGCCAAAGCCATTATACATCTTGGTGCTACTTCTGCTTTTGTTGGAGATAACACAGATTTAGTGCAATTGCGTGACGGTATGCAAATCATAAAGCAAAAACTATTAAATGTAATGAATGGTCTGGCCAAGTTTGCTAGAGAATATAAAGACTTGCCAACTTTAGGTTTCACGCACTATCAGCCGGCACAATTAACTACCGTAGGCAAAAGAGCCACCCTTTGGTTGCAAAGTGTTTTATTAGATTTTGAGGAATTAGAGTTTAGATTAAACACCCTTAGATTTAGAGGTGTAAAAGGAACTACTGGAACCGCTGCAAGTTTTAAAGAATTATTTAATGGAGATTACTCTAAAGTAAAAGCTTTGGACAGCAAACTTTCAGAACGATTTGGCTTTTCTAATGTGTTTGGTGTTACAGGGCAAACCTATGACAGAAAGGTAGATGCAGAAGTAATGGCACTGTTATCTAATATTGCACAATCTGCCCATAAATTCTCAAATGATATTCGGCTATTACAGAATTTAAAAGAAATAGAAGAACCTTTTGAGAAAAGCCAGATTGGTTCATCTGCCATGGCTTATAAGCGTAACCCAATGCGATGCGAGAGAATGGGTGCTTTGGCTAAATTTGTAATGGCCGTTACTGGGGGGTCAGATTTAGTGGCTGCTACCCAATGGTTTGAACGTACTTTGGATGACTCTGCCAATAAAAGATTAACTATTCCACAAGCATTTTTGGCTGTAGATTCTATTTTGGGTATTTGGATTAATGTACTAGATGGATTGGTGGTTTATGATAAAATGATAGCCAAACATATTCAAGATGAATTACCATTTATGGCTACAGAATATATGATTATGGAAGGGGTTAAAAATGGTGGAGACCGCCAAGAGTTGCATGAGATTATCCGTACCCACTCTATGGAGGCTGCCAAACAAGTTAAAATTGAAGGTAATCCAAATGACTTGGTAGAACGCATTGTAGCTGATGAGAACTTCCCAATAGACAAGGATAAAATGTTATCTCTTTTAGATCCAAAGAACTTTATTGGTTTTGCTCCTCAACAGACAGAAGAATTTTTAGAGCAAGAGATTCAACCTATTTTAGATAAGAATCAAGATTTACTTGGGATAGATTTTAAATTAAAAGTTTAAATATAATAGTTTTAGGTATTAAATAAACAGAAAGGAGGCTATATTTTGCCTCCTTTCTGTTTTATTATTTAATGGAAAATGATTGATATTAATCAATTTTTTGGACAGCGCTACCGTCTGATACAGATGCTTCTGGCTCTCCTTCTCTATAGTAAACATAACTGTTACTTCCCTTAATTTCAATCTTTTGTGTACTATCCACGACTACTTGGCAATCATTACCTTCTACGGTTACTTTTGAAGCATTTCCTGCAGCGTGAACAATTACGTTATTTCCTTTAACGACAAGGGCTTCTCCATTTAGAGATACAGATTCCTCAAGATCGTTCCCTTCAATTACCACATCCTCTCCCTGTTGTACTGGTGTTACAACTTCTTGTTCTATCGCATCTAGTGATTGTTCTTGAGCATAAGTTAATGCTCCTATACTTACCATTGCTAAGCTTAAAAATAACTTTCTCATAACTATTTGTTTTATTGTTTGATGTTTCAAAGCAAATAATTATTTTATCCAATACCTCTTAAAAAAATGTGAATTAACTTGAATTATAGAATTTTAGCTTATTTTGGGTCAAGCCTTATGTTTTAAATAACATTTATTATAAAATAATTAGGAAGATTCATGCGTTACCAATCAATTCACATTTATAGAGACTCTTAATTAACATATAAAATCGTGGGATTTTGTAACTTTAGATTTTTAAATATTTTAAGCAACTAAATGTTATCATCCTTATGAAAAAAGATATTGAAGATCTTAAAAAAGAGTTAGTTGTAGAAATTAAAGCATTAGCGGCTGATATTGCTTCCAGTAATAGCTATGTAGGGTTGTTGGCCAACGAAATTAAATTTAGATCACTACAAGAAAAGTTTATAAACCTCAAATTCTTAGAGAGAAAGCAATACGGATTAGAGATTTTTGAGAGTGAGCAATCTTATGAAGATCCTATTTTTAATCAAGATACAGTAGACGACATATCACCCATAGAAGATACTGAAATAGAGATGGATTTAAAATTATCGACGGATAAGGGTGAGATGCCAGAAATTGTAGAGGAGTTATCTACTCAGAATAAACCATCGGGATTAGAAGAGAAAGAATCAACGGAAGAAATTGAGCAGCAAATACAAGAACCTCCAATGATCGATAATCCTCAAGAAGAAGAATTAGCTAGGCAAACAAAATCATTATCTCCATTACAATTAGATTTCAACGATCAATTAGCCTTTCAATATCAATTATTTGATGGGGACAAGGAATCTATGGATATGGTCATTCGAACGCTTAATGCTATTCATTCTTTAGCCGACTCTAAAAAGTATTTATTTGACTTGCAGCAAGAAATGCAATGGGAAGATAAAGAAGAATATGTGGAAAGGCTAGAAGAATTGGTAATAAAAAGATTTGATTAATGGTAGGAAAATTAATACTAATTCCCACACCAATCGGTAATTTAGGCGATATTACTTATAGAGCGGTAGAAACATTGAAAGAAGTAGATGTAATCTTGGCAGAAGACACGAGAACCAGTGCTAAATTACTACAACATTACCAAATTGAAACTCCCATGCAATCGCATCATGCTCATAATGAACATGCTTCGTTGGAGCGAATTGCAGAAGAAATAAAATTAGGTAGAACTTTTGCTTTAATCACTGATGCTGGAACACCAGGAATTTCTGATCCAGGATTTTTATTGCTCCGATATTGTGTAGAACAAGGTTTAGAGGTAGAAGTGCTACCTGGAGCTACTGCTTTTGTTCCCGCATTGATATTATCTGCTCTTCCTAACCATGAATTCACCTATATAGGTTTTTTACCTGTTAAAAAAGGAAGAAAATCTAAATTAGAGGAACTAAAGCATGAAGAAAGAACTATGATTCTATACGAGTCTCCTCATAAGATTGGTAGAACCATAGCAGATTTAATGCAATATTTAGGAGAAGACCGTAAAGCATCTTTATCCAGAGAAATCACCAAAAAGTTTGAGGAAACCATTCGAGGTACCTTATTAGAACTCCATGAAATTGTTTCTAATAAAAAACTAAAAGGAGAAATGGTGATTGTGGTGTCGGGTAAAACAGAAAGCTAAGGTACTTTATTAATCATAATATAATTCGTAATTTCACGTTTCATCAAAACTCACCTATATGACCACGCGGTGGTTGGTAAAACCCAAACCAAAACAAGAAAATATAGAAACGCTCAAAGATGCCTTAGGGGTCTCTGAAATTATTGCACATCTTTTATTGCAGCGAGGTATAACTGATTTTGACACTGCCAAAATGTTTTTCAGGCCTAATTTAGATCAATTGCATGATCCTTATCTGATGAGAGACATGGACGTTGCTGTTGAAAGAGTAGTCAAGGCAGTTGAGAATGGTGAGCATATCATGATTTATGGAGATTATGATGTAGATGGAACCACCTCTGTGGCATTGATGTATAGTTATTTGCATCAATACACGGAAAATATAACCTTTTATATTCCAGATAGATACAAAGAAGGTTATGGAATCTCTAAAACAGGAATCGATTATGCAGAGGATAATGGAGTATCCCTGATTATAGCACTTGATTGTGGAATAAAGGCGATTGATAAAGTGGCTTACGCAAACCAGAAAAATATAGACTTTATTATTTGTGATCATCATTTGCCTAGTGATGAATTACCAAAAGCGATTGCAGTATTAGATCCAAAGAGGCTTGACTGTGATTATCCTTTTGAGGGATTAAGTGGTTGTGGGGTTGGGTTTAAATTAATTCAAGCGTTAGCTCCTCATTTTAAAACGACAGAAGAAGAATTATTTCCCTATTTAGATTTAGTAGCAGTGAGTATTGCTGCGGATATTGTTCCTCTTGTTGGGGAAAATAGAATCCTCACCCATTATGGATTAAAGCAATTAAACACGCAACCAAGACTAGGTTTGAGTATGCTCATCCCTAAAGAATCAATGGGGCATGTAGATGTCTCTAAAATAGTTTTTGCTATTGCACCCAAGATTAATGCAGCAGGTAGAATCAAACTAGCTACAGATGCTGTTCGGTTATTAATCGCTGAGAATGAAATTACAGCACGCAAATACGTAAGTGAAATCATGTCACTTAATATCCAACGTAAAACCATTGATGCAGAGATTACAGAATCAGCCATCGAGCAAATTATAGCCAGTGAAGATGCTCACAAAACTTCTACTGTCGTCTATAATCCCGATTGGCATAAAGGGGTAATAGGTATTGTAGCATCTAGGTTAACTGAGGTATTCTACCGTCCCACGGTGGTTTTTACCAAAGGGGAAGATGGTGATTTAGTTGCTTCTGTAAGGTCTGTAAAAGGTTTTGATGTATATGAAGCTATTTCAGCTTGTTCAGATTTATTAGATCGGTATGGGGGGCATATGTACGCTGCAGGTCTATCGATGAAAGAAGTAAATTTGCCCGCTTTTAAAAGAAAATTTGAACAAACGGTTAGCGAGAATATTAAAATAACCCAACAAACACCTACAGTAGAGATTGATGCGGTATTGACTTTTGATCAAATTAATGCTAAATTTCTACGTATTTTAAAACAATTTCAACCCTTTGGCCCAGGGAATTTAGCACCACAATTTTTGACTAAAAATGTCTACTCCGCAGGGAATGAGCGTACAATGGGTAAGAACAATGAGCATTTAAAATTTAATGTCTTTCATCCAAAAATCAGAAAAGTGTTTTCAGTGATAGCTTTTGGAAAAGGTGATCTGAAAAAACGTATTCAGTCTGAGCCCTTTGACATGGTATATCAGATAGAAGAAAATATTTGGCAAGGAAAATCGCATTTGCAATTACGCATAGTAGATATCAGGTTTCACGAATAAAAAAAATATCAGTTCCTAAGCATTAATATATAGAAAGAGCCCATTCAATATTCATGAAGGGGCTCTTTGACTTATAAACCTAAGATACTAATTAAGAACTTAAATTGTATCCTTTACATTTTGATTAATCCATGTGAGAACTTCATTGAAATCATCAAAAACATGCTCTTCTGGAATTAAATCAGGAATCATGTCAATACGCTCCATCATATACCTAGGTTGCGTTTGCAAGTGAACCATAAGGATTCGAACCCCTTTCTGTTCCATTTCCATAAAGATATCCTCTAACGTATAAACTCCAGATTGATCAATGTATGGAACCTTATCCATTCTCATCACTAAATAATGTGCTGTATCAGGTATTTCTTCGGCCATAGCCTTTATTTCACCAGTAACCCCGAAGAATAATGGACCGTCTAAATGTTTAATGTAAACTTCTTCTTTCAGCTTGGTAGGAAATGCTTTTTCATCTTCCCACTGAGGTTCATGTTCCGTATTGCTAAGAGTCTTTACTGTAGTGCGTTGCGCGGAGAAGTCTCCCATCTTTTTCATAAACATAAGCGCTGCGATGATAAGACCAATAAATACAGCATTTACTAAATTCCAGAAGGTAGATAAGACTAATACAATCAGCATAATCAATACCTCTGAACTGAATCTTAAAGGCCCTAATTTAATATCTCGTGGTAAACTTGGAATAGCTTTTAGACCTTTATAATCCATTACGCCAATACCTACAGTCAACAAAATACCTGCTAATACTGCAGACGGAATCATTGAGGCGATAGGACCTAAAGCTAATAGAATTATTAATAGCAGAACACCTGCAACCATCCCAGAAAGTCTTGTTTTACCACCCGCTTTGATGTTTACAACCGTTCTAATCGTTGCTCCAGCACCAGGGATACCTCCAAAAAGAGCTGCGATACTGTTTCCTATTCCTTGACCCACTAATTCTTGATTCGGTTTGTGTTTTGTTTTAGTCATATTATCTGCTACTACAGAGGTAAGCAACGAATCAATAGAACCCAACATGGCTAGCGTAATTGCAGAAAATATGTAGGGTGAAATGGTTCCGAAATCAAAGGAAGTGATAATTCCAAAATGGGGTAATGGAATACCGCTCGGTATTTCCTCAATTGGTCTATAATTTAAATTGAAAATAAGGGCAATCCCTGTCATTACGACTAAGGCCACCAGCGTACTTGGAATGGCAGTGGTGATTTTTTTGAATCCATAAATTATGATAATGGTTCCGAGAGCTAAAAGTAACTCTAGCCAACTAATATTCATAATGGCTTTAGGCAATAGTTTTAATGCTCCCATCACACCTGAGGCTTCTTTACCTGCGAGAGATTTAGCTTCTTTTTTAATGTCTTCTTGGGTTACATTACTTGCTTCTGCTATGGTTTGTTCAAAGTCTTCCAAAACTAATAACCCTTCACCAGCTTCTTCTTCTAGGATATTTTCTAGAATTACAGCTTCTGCTTGAGGTTTAAATTGTTCTACAAAACTCTTATCCTCCTTAGGATAATAACCCATTATGGGTAATAATTGGGTGATGATGATAATGAGACCAATCGCCGTCATAAAGCCAGACACCACTGGATAAGGAATATATTTGATGTATTTTCCAATACCTGTGAATCCCATTGTAATCTGTATAATTCCCGCCAGTAAAAAGACGGTTAATATAGAGGGTAGAGCTTTTTCTACATCACCTTCAAAAGAGGCAACAATTCCTGCAATGATAACCATAGATACGGCAGTCATGGGGGCAGTAGGCCCAGATATTTGGGTGTTTGTACCACCAAACAAGGCAGCAAAAAATGCGATAAATATAGCTCCATACAGACCTGCAGTTGGCCCTAATCCTGAGCTTACCCCAAAGGCTAATGCCAAGGGAAGGGCTACAATACCAGCAGTAATACCACCGAATAAATCACCCTTGAAGTGTTTGAAATTAAAATAGTTTTTGAACATAAGTATAAATTGTAAAATAAAAATAAGATTAAACTGAACCTTTTAAGAACATAAAAGATTAAGCTTAAGTAAAATAAACATAAGAAGAATGTTATGCTTTTGGAGGAGGAACGACTACTTCAACCACATAGTGATGTTGAATATCATCATTGCTAAAAGTAAATTTTTTATCATTCGTAGATTGCCAAAGATTTGCAATTAAAGTATCACTGTTATAATCTCTGATAAGCGGCGTTTTCTTCACCTCTTCATTAGATTCAACCAGTTCTATAATGGTTGTAGAGCTATTTTGCGCAGGATAAAATGCCTGTGCTATAAGGGTGAAAATAAATAGGAATAATAAAAAGGTAGCTTTAAGATGCATTGCGCCAAATATAAGTAATTATAAATTAAGCAGGCTTTGTTAGGATGAGAAGTGTTATAAAATATTATTTTGATTTAGATAATTTAATATAAGTGCAGTAGACTTCGGTTGATTTTCAAAGAATTGATTGGCTTTTTGAGCAATGGCATTTCTTTTATCTGAATTTTGCATTAGCATTGTAACGGTTTCATTAAAAGATGCAGCGTCATAGATTGGGAATATAATGCCTTCTTGTTTTAATAATTTTACTTCATTAAATTTCTCAAAATTAGGCCCTATAACCGTAGGAGTGCCAAAAACAGTTGGCTCTAACGTATTATGAACGCCAGATTTATTAAAACCACCACCCACATAAGCTAAATCTGCAGAAGCATAAATGGTGGAGAGTAATCCAATCACATCCACGATTATCACTCGTGCATTTTTTAATAATGTTGCAGGTATCTTTTCTTTGTCTAATTCTATCTTTAAATCTGAAAATAAAAGGGTGGCGCCCTTCAAGCTTTCTTTTAAATTTTGAATTTTACTGGATTTAATTTCATGAGGGGCAATAATCACTTTCCAATCATTGGGTAATTGATTATTTATAAAATCGATCCATAGTGTCTCATCTTCTTTCCAAGAACTACCAATCACGATAAGCTTATGATCTATTTTAAATTTTTCTACCCATATTAAAGGTATCGTGTGTTTGGCAATGCTTTTCACTCGATCAAATCGGGTGTCTCCTGCGATTGTAACTTGTGAAATATCAATGGATTTTAATAAATCTTTTGAAGCTTTGTCTTGTACGAAGAAATGATGAATGTATTGCTTTAAATTTTTTGCAAACCAATTCCCATAAGATTTAAAATAAATGTGGCTTGGGCGAAAGATGGCTGATACGACGATGATTTTAGTTCCTATTTTATGTTGTTCCTTTAAATGATTATACCAATAATCATATTTAGACAAGATCCACAATTTCGGCTGTATAATTCTAGCTAAATCCCTTGCATTTTGTGGCGTATCTAGCGGTAGGTAAAAGACGATATCAGACTCTTTATAATTTTTTATAACTTCATATCCAGAAGGGGAGAAGAAAGATAAAGCATAATTATAATAGGGATATTGCTTTTTTAATGCTTCTAAAACCGGACGTCCCTGTTCAAACTCTCCTAAAGAACTACAGTGCATCCAAATCCAAGATCCTCCTTGTGCATCAATAGCATTTTTTAAATTTTTTCTCCAATCTTTTCTTCCTTCTATTCCTAATTTCGCTTTTGGGTTCCATAAAGAAAAACCTTTAAAACCAATTTGATATAGATAAGTAAAAATATTGTAGAGAAGTTGCATTTATAGAAATGTAATGGAATGTTTCGTGAATATTAATGTATTGCAAATATATTGGTTTTTTGAGTGTTGCTCATGATATTTTGCCCATTTATACGTATTTTTACCATCAAATATATTCTGTATGCAAAAAGTACAAATGGTTGATTTGGTAACTCAATACCATAAAATCAAACCAGAGATAGATCAAAAAATCTTAGAAGTTGTAGGCTCTTCTGCCTATATTAATGGGCCAGAGGTAAAGGCCTTTCAATCAGATTTAGAACAATACCTCAATGTGAAACACGTGATTCCTTGTGGCAACGGAACAGACGCATTACAAGTGGCACTGATGTCCTTAGGTCTGGCTCCAGGAGATGAGGTGATAACCGCTGATTTTACTTTTGCAGCTACTGTAGAAGTGATTGATTTATTAGGTCTTACGTCTGTTTTAGTAGATGTGAATCCAGATGATTTTACCATAAATGTTGATGCCATAGAAAAAGCGATTACAGATAAAACAAAAGCCATCATTCCAGTGCATTTATTTGGCCAATGTGCTAATATGGATGCTATTATGGATATTGCAGTTAAGCATGATTTATATGTGGTAGAGGATACAGCACAAGCCATTGGGTCTGATTATACATTCCCAAATGGAACCACGCACAAGGCAGGAACTATGGGACATATTGGAACGACTTCTTTCTTCCCCTCTAAAAACTTAGGTTGTTATGGAGATGGAGGAGCTATATTCACGAATGATGATGAACTTGCTCATAAAATCAGAGGGATTGTGAACCACGGAATGTATGAGCGTTATTATCATGATGAAGTAGGAGTCAATTCTAGATTAGATAGCATGCAAGCAGCTATTTTGCGAATTAAATTACCACATCTTGATGATTATAATACGAGAAGACGTGCAGCAGCTAATTTTTATGATACGGCATTCAAGGGTCATCCGAGCATCCAGACACCTCATAGAAGGGATGATTCTACACATGTATTTCATCAATATACTTTGAAGGTAAATGGAGATAGAAATGCATTGCAGCAATTTTTGAATAAGAAAGAAATTCCTGCGATGATTTATTATCCAGTTCCATTACACAAACAAAAGGCATATAATAATGAAAAATACAATGATGCTGATTTTCCAGTTACCATGAATTTAATTAATCAAGTTATATCACTTCCGATGCATACAGAGTTAACAGACGATCAACTACATTATATCACAGAATCGGTTAAAGAATTTTTTAATGTCTAAAATACTAGTTACGGGAGGTTTAGGATATATAGGTTCGCATACTGTAGTAGAACTTTTGAACGCTGGTTTTGACGTAGCCATCATAGATGATTTATCCAACTCAGAGGCATTCGTCTTAGACAGAATAGAAGAAATTACAGGAAAAAAGCCAGATTTTTTTGCATTTGATTTAAAGGATCAAAATCAAACCAATCAATTCTTTGCAGAGAACAAAATAGATGGTATTATTCATTTTGCTGCGCATAAAGCTGTGGGCGAAAGTATGGAAAAGCCTCTAATGTACTATCGTAATAATCTTGTGGGGCTATTAAACTTGCTAGACGCTTCTAAGGCTAACCAAGTAGATCATTTTATTTTTAGTTCTTCTTGTACTGTTTATGGACAAGCAGATGAATTACCTATTGATGAGTCTGCGCCCATTAAAAAAGCCGAAAGTTCTTATGGTAAGACCAAACAAATGGGTGAGGAAATATTGACAGATTATGCCCATGTTTTTGATAAAAATGTAATCGCCTTGCGTTATTTTAACCCTATCGGAGCACACCCTACAGCATTAATTGGAGAATTACCAAAAGGCGTTCCCAACAATCTAATTCCGTTTGTAACACAAACTGCTGCGGGTATTCGTGAAGAATTATCTGTGTTTGGCGATGACTATCCTACCCGCGATGGCACAGCCATTAGAGACTATATTTATGTAGTTGACTTGGCCAAAGCACATGTAAAGGCGCTTAATAGGCTACTTGCCTCGGATAACGAAACTGCCTACGAGATTTTTAATCTTGGTACTGGAAGAGGATCTACTGTTTTAGAAGTGGTACATGCTTTTGAAAAGGCTAACAATGTAAAATTAAACTATAAAATTGTTGAACGCCGTGCTGGAGACATCACAGCAGCCTATGCAGACAACACCAGGGCTTCTAGCGTTTTAGGCTGGGAACCACAAACCACATTAGAAGAATCGTTGAAGACGGCTTGGGAATGGCAAAAAAGATTAGGAGAATAAAATATGTATAAATTTTGTGCTAAATAATTATCTCATAATATAAAACTTTGTATATCTAACGTCCGCTAGACCCGCGAGGCGGAATTGGTAGATGCGTCCCGAATATATGGGTATTTCTTTGAAAGCGTTCTAAATGTAATCTCTATTTAATTAAAAATAAATTTATTTAAAAACAAAAACTTTGTATATTTGCCACCCGCTATGCCCGAGTGGCGGAACTGGTAGACGCGCTGGATTCAAAATCCAGTTCTTTCGAGAGTGCCGGTTCGATTCCGGCCTCGGGTACAAAAACCGTTGTGAATCATTTGATTAGCAACGGTTTTGTTTTTTATGGGTGGCTAAAAGGGTGGTTCTTTTGCACTCGTAACTCTTCTTTTCGTTTTTATTGTAGTTTGCTCTAATCCTCCAATTAATTGCAGATGGAGGTGGAGAGAACGATAACTTTCGTGTAAGAAATGTGCTTCGCCATGCAGACATCAATGTAAAACTCATCATTGCCAAAAAAGACATTCCTCAATCCAAACAACTTACATTCTCAACCCCTTTATAGAAAAAACTTCCCCTTGTTCCTGCTTTTTTTCTCATCATTTGTTTGTTTCTTTTTGTCATGATTTGGAGCTTATAGAAATAGAAAATACATTCCATTAAACCCAATAAAAGCTTCAAATCTACATCCATAATATTGCTCCATTCGAAAATAAATATAGTAATTGAATTTGAAAAAATCGTTAATCATATTTTATTATTCTAATACTCCTGACATATCTAAAATCCCGTAAACCGTTCCTCCGACTATTGTATAGGGGTTGGTTTTTAGAAAAATAAACCCTACATCCATAATTGTTTTTCCACCGTGTATCCCCAGATTGATAAGCCTCACTAGCTTTATTAAAATGCTCATATGCCGAAAACACTCCTGTAACTCGTCCAACAGTTTTGAAAACTTTTAAATAACCGAATATTAAAAAGTTTAATAATACGTATGATTTTATCGCTTGAATGCCCTTTTTAATTTTTTTCTGATGTACCAATGATATTATATTCTTCTCTTTTACTTAGTTTTTATTAATAATGCTAATAGTATAACTGTGAAAATAATATAGGATATTAAAAACAAACCACCTTTTTTCAGTTTTTCCTTTGGGTATTTTTTATTTACTATTTTTTCTTTTTTTTAATAATAAATGAAATAATAAGTAATAGGGTAGAATAGAAAAAATACTGCTTAGTAACTTAACTACTCTTCCATGTTCCTCAATAAAGAAAAAGAATAATGTCTTATTTGCATCTAAACCTAATATTAAAATAATAACAAATACATTCAAAAACAACAACATAGATAATGCAGTTAATGTACTGAAATAGGCTATACCTTTAGTTGGTCCTTTTTTTAATAATTGTAAAATATAAAAGCGATATATTCAATAAAAGCTAACATAATCTTCTATTCAGTTGATTTATCTATTACATTTCCAATTTGATCATAAAAATAATCAGCCCCTCCCGTAACATCTAAAATTCCTAAACCTATCCCAACAATAGGGTTTACTCTAATAAACAATAAGCCCGTACTACTCATAGCTTGGATTAAATTTCCAGTAGTTGGATTTTGATTATAGTCCCTCCATGAAAAATAGGCAGTACCAATTCCTGTTGTAGGCTTTCCCTAAAAATTTAGAGGCTTTTAAATAGTTTTGCCCAAATTTACCCAAATTTTCTGTTCCTCCTTGGGCAGCATAGTCCATAATTCCAGTTTTTTTGCAGTAATAGAGGATTAATAAAATTCTACTATTTTTTGATTATCAGCTTTTTATATAACCATAAGATCTTGCAAAAACAACTATCGCAAATAGAATAAAGGTAAGAGCCATATATAATAAAAGATATAAATTTCCATTTTTTATTTTCCTTTTTGTATAATTTAATTCATTAATCTTCCTTTCTTTAAAAAAGAAAAACAAAACCAATAATACAGGAACTCCTAAGAAACCAGGGCCAAACTTCTTAAGAATGTACTTATAATCTCCATGGCTAGGTAGAATATCAAAAATATTTATACCAAATAAGAGAAAAAAACAAATGATATTGAAAGTTAAGCATATTGAAAGGGTTAGAATTGAATTAAAATAAGCAATATCCCTTGTGTTCTTACTCCCATAATAGTATTTGTAAAGCAAAAAAATTGAAAATTGTATTGTGTTTTTTATCATTGTAAATTGTTATCTATCCAATTATATGCAGATTCAGTGACACCCGTTGCATCTAAAATTCCCATTCCTATAAAAAAAGCTGGGTTAGCTCTACCGAAAGTTGTAAAAGTATTTACACCAAATCTAACCCAATTTCCAGCACTATTAGGGTTTTCAATAAGTTTAGTACCCGCATCATACATACCATAAAAACCAAATCCTTTCCCAACTATCTTTAATCCCTTATACAAGCTTTTAGAATCCCCTGTTAGCAAATCTCCATCTTTTGTTGCCCATTCAATGATTTTTTCTTTAGTGGTGTTGTATAGACTTAATCCACTCACCAGTTTTGAATACTTATCAAAGTTGCCGCCTTTTAGGTTTATTTGAGTTTCTTCATTACTGTTTTCTTGGAAAAATAATTCATATTCCATGTCATAAACAGTAAGCGGACCAAACTCTGGTGTACCTTCTTTTTTTGGTATTTGTACTCCCGATCCCTTTTCTAAAAAAATATCAGCAATACTATTTACACCGCTAGAAATTAATCCATTCATCACCCCTTGTCCAAAAGAGCCTCCTGCTATGGTGGATGAAAGTCCCCCTGATAAACCACTAGCAGCGACCTGTAAAACTTTAAATAAATCACTTTCTCCAAATTTATTTAAAGCAAATACTCTTTTCCCCTCTATCATTTTGGTTTTTGAGAAATCTATACCCAGTGCTTGTACTCCACTCAAAACTAATGAGGAAACAACTCCTGAAGCAAAACCACTTTCAAAGCTTCCACCTTGAATAGTACTAGCTATTCCTCCCGATATTCCACTTATACCGGCTTTAAACAAAGTCCTCCCCACATAAGTAGATGATTTCATAAAACCATCTGATACAATTGCACCAGTCCCTGCCCCTATATAGGATGAAACTAATGAAGAGACAGCACTCTGCCCTAATCCATACCAAAAAGGATTCCCAGCAATTAAGTTTGATATTGCCTTGATACTTACACCAGCTGCTACTCCTAATAATAATTTGCCAACCGTTAATGCTGCTATACCTAATATCTCTCCACTAGGGTCCGTATAGATCAACGGGTTGTTTAATACATAGCCATAGCGGTTAAAGTTTTGCGTATCATACGGATTTTGTATAAAATTGTCTGGCGATAAGAAACGTCTCATTTTGGCATCATACAATCGCCCGTTCATGTGGACTAGGTTAACGCCCCACAGATGTTCGTGCCCTGTGTAACCTCTGTCTAATGTTAAAAGTTCATAGTTAAAAGTTAAGAGTTGGCTTTGATTGTAATGCGTGCCTGCAAGATTTAGTTCTTTTAGATTTCCCCAGGCATCAAAATAGCGCTGCTCTAAGATGCTGCCTGCTTGGTTGGTAATCGCCAAAATGGTAGATTGGTAATCTCTGTGCAGATACCACAGCTCTGGCGGGGAGTTGTTGCCACTGCTGTAAAAGTTGCGTTGCAAAACATTGGCATTATAAGGGTCACCATCCAGATAGGTCAAAACCTCAATTTCTCCTGTTTGCAGATTGTGTTTTATCTCTATGGCTTTGTCTGATGAATAATATTTTCTTAGAGGTCGTAGATTTATATCTTCATCTTCGCTCCCATAGTACATGGCGATACGGTCTTTGAAAGGATTGTAATCAAAACCTATTCTTTCTTTGCCTGGTAAGTGTATGCTTACAGCTTTTTTGTAGCTATTATAAATGATATTATGAAAACCTCTTTCATCTGCCAGTTGTTGCCCTGTTGCATTAAATCCAATCTGTTGTACTTGGTAATCGGTATCGTTATATTGGTATTCGCCGACCTGTGAATTGTAGATGATACGTCCACGTTTGTCATAGCCGTATTCATTGAGCACGTTGCCGTTTAGTATTTCTTTGGTTAAACGATATAAGTCGTCATATTCAAAATTCTCATGTTTATTAAACACATGATTGCTTCTTGAAGTTAAAATTCCTTTTTGAGCATCAAATGTATAGTCAATGCTCAAGGCTGTTTGATTATTTTGGGTGTGTGCAAAGGATTGTGGCATATAAAAATTATCATACCCTTGATTGATTTGGTAGCCGTTACCAAATTGCATTTGGAGCATTTGTCCCTTGGCATTTACCTCATCAATTTCCCATAGGACTTGATTTGTGTCATCGTTTAGGAGTTGGGTTTGCAGTCCATTGGTATCATAAAAACTACGCACATGGGTTGTTATGGTTTGCGCATTAGCAGCAACTGTTGTTTCAGTAGTAAAAACTTCAGGTCTTCCATAGTCATCAAAGCTAGTAGTGGTTTCGTAGGTAAAAAATGGTGTTGTTTCAATTTTCCCTTCTATACGATAAAAGTTATCATATTTTGTTTCGTACTCAAAGTTATCTTTTCCATTATAGCCATAGATTTTAGTGGGTAGTTTTGTGTTGGGGTGGTATTCATATTGTAGGGACAGGTTTGTTTGGTCACCTTCTGTTATTTCATATAATAATTTACCAAATTCATCATAGGTATAAGTGGTAGTACCTTTAGGGGTGGTCTCCGTTAATTTTCTACCTAAGGCATCATAGGTATATTCATAAACACCAGCAGATGGGTCTTCGAGCCGTGTTTTGTTACCCCAGCCATCTTGCTCTACACTTACTACAACCCCATCATAGTTAGCTTCTTTCAATGTTCCATTGGGAAAATAAGAATAGGCGATTTCACCGCCATGGTCTTTGTGTTGAGTCACATTCCCAAAAACATCTAAGGTTTTAGAGGTTTTTTGCTCTCCATCATCCACGCTAACCTCCATTCCATTATAACATGTGGTAATTATTTTGCCAGTATAATGGGTTTGTTTTATGGGTCTGTCTAACTCATCATATTCTGTTGTGTTCCACAAAGTAGGAGACTCATTGTCAAAATAAGGTTCACTTGCCCTGATTTTTTTGCCGAAGATGTCATATTCGGTATCTACCACAGACCATTTCCCATTGATGGATTGGGTTTTGGCTTTAACTTGCCTATCAAATTTATCAAAAGTGACAATGGTTTGTGGTTCTCCGGGTGTAGTGGTGGTAAGGGTATAAAATCCATTCCCCAAATTTTCTTTTACAAGATGGGTTTCATTCTCCAGATAATCTACCGAGTAGGTAGGATTCCCCCAATCATCATAATAATGTTCTTGGGTTAGTCCTAAAACAGAAGTTTCGGTAAGGGTTTTACCATAAATATCTACGGTTTTGGTAGCAGTTTGCCCTTCTGGGTTTGTTATGGAAGTTACAAAGCGTTCTGTACTGTCATATTCAAACCTTGTGGTTAAAGGAGCGATGCCATCAGCCGAGACCGTTTCAGAGGTTTTGTTACCAAAAGCATTATAGGTTACCTCTGTTGTAATAGCAGAGGTGTTGTTCCCATATTTTTCATGTCTTAAAGCTATTCCAGCATCATTGAAGTCACTATATTCATCGCTCGTTGTGAAAGTATCATTATAAGCGTTTATAGTTTCAGAAATACTTAGAATTTTACCGTTGTAATAATGATCACCTACACTCCATGCATCTTTGTAATCAATAGTTGTCGTAGAAGATCCTTGTCCATTGTAATCTGTATCGGTGTTAAGTAGTAATAAATCTCCTAGCTCATCATAGTGGAAAGTTTTGGTAATGGTAATGTCTTTGATTCTGTCATGATTTACTTCCTGCGCTGTACGGTAAATGTACTGGTGTTCGTTTAAATTGGTATTAAGGAAATCACTGTTAACATATTTGGTATAACTCAATTGTGATCTGGTAAAATAGTCGCCCCCAAGTTCTCCATATCGGGTTTCAACCAATTGGTTTTCTTGTAAAGGATCATAAACATTAATATTCCAGAAAACAGGGTCTTGCAAGTTTTTTGGAAAATAAGAATCGTTTACAAATTTAGATTCGTAAGGGTCACTAATAAAGGTTTTTTGAAAGCCTAAGAACCCTTTCCCGTCGAGATGCTGAACAGCACTTTCATATCTATACTCTTTTGTGATAGATTTATCATCAAATAGTGTATTGATTTTACTTACCATAAACTTAGCGAGAACTTGCTTATGAATAAAATAAGGGAATGGTAAATCTAAAGATTCAGGGTTATAACTATATTGACAATTCTCATTATTAGGACCGGAACAATTACAGTAAAAAGTTTTTTGTAAAGGTGTATATTCAACTTGTTGAACGACACCTGAACCATTGTTAATTTCATTTATCCTATTTTCAAAAAATTCTTTGGAATTTACTGAAAAAACATGGTCTTTTCTTTGATGAGGATCATGTAATATTAAATTTGACCTGTAAGAGTCTAACCCTCCATTCTCCTGAGAATTAATAAAGAAAGAAAAAGGAGAGATTACTTTATTTCCAACGCTGATACTAGATTCCTCATGAGATTCAAAACTAAATTCATGTTCCTGATCATACGTATTTTCCAAAAAAATTATCCTATTGGCTATTTGAGTCTCTACTTGTTGAGAAGGGGTGTATAAATCTGCGCAATAGTTTGCACAATTAGAAGTTCCTCCACCATTATATTGAGCATCATAATAACAATCTTGCATACAATAATCATATCCTTCTTGATCTATTTCACCAGTTACTTCAGTAACGGTCATATTAATATTTTGAGGATTGCTTTGAAGCAACCTATCTTCAAATCGAATTTTTCCAAACTTTTTAAAAGTAGCTAAATCTGTTTTTCCATCATTATTAAAGTCAATAGGAATTATAGCACAAGCTCCATATTCAGAATAATCATATTCGATAGTAGGACCAGACCAAAGTTTTTTCCAAAAAGATCCTCCTTCTCTGACATAACCTCTAGTAGATGGAGCGCAATGAGCCAAACCTTGCTCAGAGAAATTTCTTTCAGAACTAATGAAAGTTGTGCCATTACTCAAATATTGCAACCATATATGGTTAGAATTTTCTATTTGTGGAATAAGTTTACTTATTTTATTATCTTGTGTAAGCTCAAAAATTCTGTTAGGTGTTAAAAAGTCGGTTAATCCATCTCCGTTATAATCTCCTAAAATGAGTGGAGTTTTATCTGTAAAATTTTCTAATTCAAATTGACTTAAAGTAGTTTCAATGGTTTTGTTAAGATGGTCTAATTTTAATACATCGAGCTTTTGTGTGGTTTTATTCAATTGAAGTATATCAGGTATTCCATCACCATCAAATTCTATAATATAATGTTCTTTATTTTCTAAGCCATTATTAAGGTATTCATAGAGAGAAAGGTCTATCATTTCTGCATTTGAGTTTGCCAGCTTTCCTAATTCTAAGAAATATACCTTTTCATCCGTTTCTCCGATTAGTGGATCGTAGTTTTCACAATAAGTGCCAATTGGATTCTCAACGCTTGAACCAGTTTGAGATAATTGGTGGACAATAATATCTATTAATCCATCAGAATTAAAATCTCCGGTTAAAAAGTACCTAGGTGATTCAGCTTTTTGAACATTAAATTCAAGATCACCATAATGTTCATCACACCAGCCATTTGCTTGAAGTTCAAATCCTTGTGGCAATTTAAAATGAAAAGAACTCTCTTCATTTGAAACTAAATCTTTGAAGTTGAAAGTAATTCTTTGTAATGCATAATAATTACCATCAATAATAGTATAACTATCAAAATTTTCATTGATAGTTAAAAGCTGATCCCTTTCTGAAACTTTCCCAGTAGAATCAATAATTTTTCCAGTATAAAGTTTTGGGTTATAATTTTCATCCTCAACAGATAATGTTCCCCTTTTTGAACTCACCAATTTATTAGCACCGTCTTCTTTTAAAACATAAATAGCTGAAATATTTCCATCTCCTTCAAAATCACCCATGGTAACATTCCCCAGTTCTTCGGTCATTGATGTTAAACCTGCATTTGATTTAATGCTTTGTTCAATCTCATAACTTTCTGTATCGCTATAATTAAAGTTGAGTGATTTTAAACTTTGCCCAACCTTATTCTCGACATCTACAGTCCTTAACCTTTCCTGTCCCAAGCTAGAATAATCATGCGTCAGGATATATTTTCTATACAATCCATCTGTAGTTGAAGAGACAGAGATAGACTTTAAAATTTTATTATTAATAAATGTTAAGCCATTTCTATATGCTTTTATGGGTTGTTCTTTAGTCTCACGTT